>NZ_JARRAG010000001.1:2022367-2359429 GCF_029589435.1 Paludisphaera mucosa
AGGTGCTCGATCTTGGCCACCCGTGTTTCGTCGCCCGCGATCAGCTCCTCGATCTGTTCCTCGAGGCTGGAGTCGAGAAACGTCATCGCCGCCGCACGGAGCGGGCTGGGGATGGGATGGTTCAGCTTACCGAGGCGGTTGAGGACCTCCTCATCCTGGTTCGCGAGCCTGGTGAAGGCGCGACGGTAATCCTCAAATCGGTCGGCGAGGACGATCGCGATGATCCGCCGCTGCTCGTCCCGAAACAGGTCGTCGAGTCGATGTTCGACGCCGGGGAAGTCGTGGTTGAGGAGCGTCAAGACGTCGGCCAACGAGCCCGAGCGATACGTCGCCATCAGCCTGGAGGCGAACGTCTCGAACCGCGTGGGGTCGTATTCGTGACTCAGGACGGTGTGGAAGTCGAGCCCGCCGAAGTGGACGACGACGAAATGACTTTCGGCCTTCCGCCATGTCCGTCGCGACCTCCCCACGAGCCGGCCGACGGCCAGGTGGCCCGCGCCGCGAGTCCGGATCGCGACGTCGGAGGCCTCGACCTCGTAGGCCTGGGCGTCGTCCTTGCGGGAGTCGTCGCCGTTCTGATAGATGAGGCTGATGGCGTGGTGGGCCAGGACTCGGTCGAGGTCGACGACGGCGGGCCGCACGCACTGCTCCCAGACGCCGCGGCCGTCGGCGTACTGGGCGACGTTGCTCGGCGCCTTCGCCAGGGCGGCGACGAACTCCTCCTCAAGTTCACGGCCGAAGTGTCGGGCCATCGAGATCGCCCGCGCCGCGTACTGGAGGCACTGGGTCGTTTCCAGGCCGCTAATCTCGTCGAAGAACCAGCCACATGAGGTGTACATCAGCATCGAGTCCAGCTGGATCTCCATCAATCGCAGCGCGTCGGTCGTCTGCTGGGCGTCGAGATCGGTGTGGGCGAACTCCTGGAGGAACGTCCTTACCGTATCGGGATCATATCGATCAAGAATGACCCGGATGTAACCGTCGCGCGCCGCCCAGGGGTCGGGGAAGGAGGCCCGCCCGCGCATGGCCAAGAGATGATCGAGGTGCTTCTTGAGGCCGTCGAGCGCCGCGCGGAGTGGGGCCCGCCACTTCTGGTGCCAGTCGCCTCGCGTCTTGCATCCGCAATCGGAGCGCCAGCGCTCGACGCCGTGGGAGCAGCTCCACGAGCTGTTCTCGTGGATCTCCACCTCCCACGCCGGCGGGTGCAGCTCCAGGAACTCGCCGTAATTCGTGAGCCGGACGTCGGGGTCCTGGGCGAGCCGCTGCAGGACGTAGGCGAGCGCCATGTCGCCGTGGGCGTGGTGGTGGCCGTACGACTCGCCGTCGGTCGCGATGTGCATGAGCTGAGCGTGCTCGCGACGGTCGTCGAACCCGCCCATCAGCCGGGCGTGGAACTTCTCCCCGCGATCCAGAAGGCGTTCGAAGGCGACCTGCTGCGACACGATTCCGTCGTAGAAGAACAGGGCGATCGATCGCCCCGACGGGAGCCGCTGCACGTAGGCCCGGGACGGGTCGACCCCACCGTGATCGCTCCAGGCCTTCTCGCCGATCCGCCGCCACCGCCTGGCCTGGCGCGGGGCCAGGACGGTGAACTTGACGCCGGCTTCGGCGAGGGCCTCCAGCGAGGCCGTATCGACGGCCGTCTCCGCCAGCCACATCCCCTCAGGATCGCGTCCGAAGCGGCGCCGGAAATCCTCGACCCCCCAGAGGACCTGGGTCTTCTGGTCGCGGGCCGTCGCCAGAGGCATGATCATGTGATTGTACGCCTGGCCCAACGCGTTGCCGTGGCCGCCGCGACGTTCGCGGCTGAGGCGGTCGGCCTCGACGATCTTCTCCAGAACCTCGGGCGCCGAGGCCGCCATCCAGTGCAAGAGCGTGGGCCCGAAGTTGAAGCTCATCCACGCGTAATTATTTAGGATGTTGATGATCCGGCCCCGGTCGTCGAGCAGCCGGGCCCGCGAGTTGGGGGCGTAGCTCTCGTGTGAGACCCGCTCGTTCCAGTCGTGGAACGGGGCCGCGGAGTCCTGGATCTCGACTACTCCCAGCCAGGGGTTCTCGCGGGGGGGCTGATAGAAATGGCCGTGCACGCAGATGTATCGGAGTCGCGACATCATTCGGCTCGTTTTCCGTTGCGGACGCGCGGCGCCGAGCGTCGACGAAGCGGCCCTGACTAGGATTCAGCGAGGGACGGACGAGGACGCCGGGGAGGGACGGCGGCCGTCGTCTCAGGAGCGACGGGGGAGCATCGGCCAGTCGGAGACGGTCGCGGAGAACGTCGCGCCGTCTTCGAGGCGCTTCCAGGACAGCTCCGCGCCGGGAGAGGCGTGGGAGACGCGGACGATCCCCAGGCCGACGGCCGCGTCCCAGCCGGGCGAGAACGCCGCCGAGGACACCGAGCCGACGGCCTTGCCCTCGGCCTCCAGGATCGCCCCCGCAGGAGGCACCGGATCGCCGGCCCGGAATCGGAGCCCCTTTAAAATCTTGTTCACATGTCCCAGAGCGTCAAGTCGAGCGACCGTCTCCTGCCCGAGATAGCAGCCCTTCACGAAGCTGATCGCGCGATCGTCGCGGCCGATCTCCTGTGGGAGAGTCTTCTCGGTGATCTCGCGGCCGAAGACCGGCGTCCCGGCCTCGATGCGGAGGGCCTCGAATTCCTCGGAGTCCAGTTCGACCAGGCCAGCCCCGCGCAGCCCCTCGCCGACCGCGGCGACGTCGCCGAATGAGATCAAGGTGAAACCCGGCCGGCCGGTCGGCGATTCACGGACGCAGAGGATCTCCAGGCCGTGGACCTGGGTGGCGATCGACGAGAGGTCTTTCCCGTCGGGCAAGGTCGCCCCTTCGGACTGCAACCATTCCGCCGCACCTGGACCGACGACGTGATACTCGGTCGATCCCGCCGAGACGTCCTCAATCCCGACCTCGTCGAAGATCCCGTACTTCTGGAGATGGGGCAGGCCCAGGGCGAGGCCGTCGTGGTCCGTCCGCAACAGGATCGAATCGGGCCGGGCGTGGATCGAGACGAAGGCGAGCGTCTTCCCCTGCGGGCTCGTGACGAACGCCTCGCAGCCCGACCCGACGGGCAGACGTTTCACGTCGTTCGTCGTGAGGTTCTGGAGAAATTTCGCCCGATCGGGACCGGCAACGTCCAGGCGGACGCGCGAGGATCGATCGATCCATGCAACCCCTTCGTCGGCCGCCCGGTACTGGTCGGAACTCGTGCTCATCGTGGACTTTGGATTAGCTCAGGGTCGCCGGAGCAAGGAACGCGGGCCCGCCGATCGCGAGCCAGTCGTTCGATTATAGCTCAGACGCCCCTGGACGTCTCCCCGATCAGGCGTCGGAGTTTCGAGCCTCGGCGCGGACGCGATCGGAGCGGCCGACGACCAGGCAGGAAGGGGACCGCACGGCGAGCCGCCGGACTTCCTCGGGGCGATCGAGCGGGATCATCGAGAGATCCTCGACCATCCCCGGATCGAGGCGGCTCAGGAGATAGACGTCGGCCCACGCGAGGACGTGCGTCAGCGTCCGCGCGAGCAGGAAATCGGGGTCGGACTCGCGGCCGGCGAGGATCTCGTGTGCATTCTCCTCGTCGTCCGCGGCGGCCAGGCGCTGCATGGCCGGCCCGAGCGGACTCTCGACGCGTGAGAGGACGGCGATCTTGCCCCCGCGCTGGACGAGGCGGCTCGCCGTCGTCAGGCCGGCGACCAGGTCTTGCAGATTCGCCGGGCCTTCAGAGCCGCCCACCCCGGCGATCACCAGTTCGGCGCGGGCGGCCGGCCGAAAGCTCCAGTCGCGGTCGAGCCTCGTCAGTCCCGCATCGCGTACGTCCTCGCTCTTGCCCGCCACGAACGCGACCGGACCTCGCGAGCCGGGGACGATCCCGATCTGGAACTGCGACCCCAGGAGCCAGCCGACCTCGAACGCTTCGGCGTCGGCCGTTAGTGGTGACGCGGCACCAGGCTCGACGTCGTGAAACTGGCGATGCGTCTCACGCGATTCCGCGTCGCTCAGGCCGGGAAAAAGGACGCTCCAGGGGCCGTGCGGCCCGGCCAACGGGTCCTGCCGCAGAAAGCCGATTGGCAGCACGACATCCGCGTCCGTGAGCGTCCGATTCAGATAGACGCGGCTCTCCTTCGACGTGGTCGCGAGGTAGGCGAGCCGATCGCGATTCGTTGGGTCATGCACCTCCGTCGCCACGCCTCGCGACACGGAGACGACCGCGCCCACGCGCCGCGAGGCCTCGACGATCGTGATCGCGTCGGGTTCGACCCCCGCGCCTTCGAGCACTTCGGTCACGACGTCGAGGATCTTCCGGGGGTCGGGCAGATCCGGGTCGAGGGCGATCGCAACCCGGTCGCCGGGCACCACGTTCTGCCGCAGTGGCGGGTAGTTCCGGGGACGTTCCAGGGCCTCGCGCAGGGCCGACTCAGCATCCTCGCCCGCCATCCCCACGGGGGGCGTGAAGGCCTCGACCTCGGCATCGTCGACCAATTCCAGGTCGAGCCGTTCGCTACCAAACTCGATCACGTAACGCGACACGCGCACTCGCTTTCAGCGCATTCGGGAGCCGGCGACGAAGCGTCGGCGCGGCGGGGTCGATCCATTCCAGGAATGATAGGGGGGCGGGCGGAACGTGGTCAAGCGAAGCGACTGCGGGCGTTCGCCCGCTCAAGCCGCGGGCGCGGCCAGGCCGGTCATGGCCTCGCTCACGTCCCACAGCCGCTTGGCCGCGGCGGCGTCGTTCGCGGGCCGCGACGATCGAGCCGGCCGGCTCTTCACGAAATAATCGCCCGAAACGTCCGCGACCTCGGGAGAAGTCGCGAGATAGAGCGTCGTCGCGGCCCCCTGCTCCGGCGTGATCGCGAAGACGTTGGCGAATCCGCGCATCACCCGTCCCTTCCAGGTCTCATTCCGAAAGATCTGCGTATTTACGTAGCCTGGGTGCAACGCATTCACGGTGATCGGCTGCCCCTTGAGCCGCCGGGCCAGCTCGCGCGTGAAAAGGATGTTGGCGAGCTTCGATTGCTGGTAGGCCCGCCAGCCGCTAAATCGTCTCCGGCCTTCCAGGTCGTCGAACGACATGCTGACGCCGAAATGGGCGCCGGAGGCGACGTTCACGATCCGCGCCGAGGGCGCGGCCCGCAGCAAAGGCAGCAGGAGGTTCGTGAGCAGAAACGGGGCGAGGTGATTGACGGCGAAGGTCATCTCGACGCCGTCCACGGTCTCGATCCGTTCGAGATAAATCCCGCCGGCATTGTTGACCAGCACGTCGAGCCGTTCGGTACGCTTGCCGATCTCCTCGGCTACGGCGCGGACGGCCGCCTGGGACGAGAGGTCGGCGGCAAGCGGCTCGACCTCGGCGTCATCCACCTCGGCGCGGATTCGGCGGGCCGCATCGGCGGCGGATTCGGACGACCGGCCCACGAGGAACACGCGGGAGCCCGCGCCGGCCAGGCTACGGGCGGTTACGAAGCCGATTCCGGCCGTCGCGCCAGTGACCAGGACGGCCTTATCCTTCATCGCGGGAATCGCGGGGTCGTTGACCATGTCGTCTCCGTCTCACTCCGGGTCGCGGCGGGCGGAGTCGAGCGTAAAGGCCGGGAGGCAGACGGCCAGATACTCGGCGCCTTCCGCCTCGGGCGTGCTGTAGCGTACCCACTCGCCGGCGGCGACCTGTACCGCCTGCCCGGCTCGGACTTCGAGGACGCCCTCATGATACTCCACCCGGAGCAGGCCGCGGAGGACGACCGTATACTCTTCGAACGTCGGAGTCTGCCCTGGTTCGACCCAACCGCCGGGACTCCGCATGTGGGCGATGCTCACGCCCGCCTCCCGGGTGTTCACGTTCCCGACGTATTCGTCGATCAACTTCGGCTTGGTGCCGGCGGCCTCGACGCGGCTGGGCCCGGCGATCAGGGTGGGCATGGACGATCCTCGAACGGTCGGGAATTGGATGATAGGCGAATGCTACAGACGTCGCGCAGGAGGCGTCAAGCGTCGGCATCGCCAGGGGCTCGACCTCCGGACTGCATACTCGACGTTGAACGCCTCCCGACGATCCGTGTGCGGTTGCGACGCAGATGATCGAGGGCGCCGGATGCAGGGGTTGAGCGAGCGGTTCTCAATCGAGTGGACTTTTGCGGGCGACTCATGGATTCTTCGTCCAGCCCGGCCCGAGTAAACTGGGGATCTCCAGTCGCTGCGGAAGTCGCGGCGAAACGCTTGAGACTGCACCTCACGGGAGCTCCCCCATGCCAGGGCCGCTGACGGGACTGATCCCCGCCCCCCACACACCTTTCCGCACCGACGGCGGGCTGAATCTGGAGGTCGTCGACCTTCAGTCCGAGTTGCTTCGCGAGGTGGGCGTGACCACGGTCTTCGTCGGCGGCACGACAGGAGAATGGGCGTCGATGACCCTGGCCGAGCGGAAGGCCGTGACGGAGCGCTGGTGTCGAACCGCCGGAGGTTCCTTCCAGGTCGCGGCCCACATCGGCGCGAACTGCCAGTCCGACGCGATCGAGCTCGCCCGGCACGCCCGCGACGCCGGCGCGGTCGCCGTGGCGGCGATGTCCCCCAGTTTCTTCAAGCCGGCGACGACCCGGGATCTGGTCGAGTTCTGCGCGCCGATCGCCTCCGAGGCAGAGCCGCTGCCGTTTTACTACTACGACATCCCCGGCATGACGAATGTCCGCCAGGCCATGTCCGAATTCCTCCACGAGGCGCGGTTTCGGATCCCGACCCTCCGGGGGCTGAAGTTCTCCCACACCGACATCGTCGAACTTCAGGAGTGCGTCCGGCTCGACGGCGGGAGGTTCGACGTCCTCTTCGGCTCCGACGAGGGCCACCTGGCCGGGCTGGCGCTGGGCGTCCGCGGGGCGGTCGGCAACACGTTCAACTTCGCCGCACCGGTCTATCGACGGATCGAGGCCGCCTTCGCCCGCAACGACCTGGAGACGGCCCGCCGCGAGCAGGGGAAAGCGATCGATATGGTCAAGGCGCTCCAGGCCTTCGGCTTCATGCCTGCGTCGAAAGCCGTCATGGCGATGCTCGGGGTCGACTGCGGACCGGTCCGGTCGCCGCTCCGCACCCTCGATCGGTCGGAGAAGCTGGCTCTCTGGGAGCGGCTCTCGGCGATCGACGTCTTCGCTCGGCCGCTCCGCAAGCCGGAATGACCGAGCACCGCCCGGGGATGCGACTCATTCGTCGAGCAGCATGATCTCGACCTTGCGGAACTCGACGGGGTGGGACTCGGCCTGCAGGGCGATCCAGCCGCCCGCGAGGTCCTTCCGGCCATCCTTGATCAGCCGGGCGGACTGAGGATCGTTGGCGTCGAGCTGTGGCTTCTCGTACTCCATGACCAACTCGCCGTTGACGTAGTTCTTGATCGGACCGAAGCCGTGGCACTCGACCTCCACGGTCACCCACTGGTCCCCTCGAAAGGTCTTGGACTTCGAGTCGGTGCAATGCTGGGTGATCAGCTTGCCGCCCATCGCGTAGACGGTCCCGGGCGAGCAGACGTTGGCCGTCGGCCGCTCGCCGCGCTCGCCGCCGCCCAGGAACTGGATCTCGAGCGAGGACGGGAAGTCCTGGTCCTTCGTCATCGTCGTCGGATCCTGGCAATAGAGCATGGCCCCGCTGTTGCGGACGGCCCAACCCGGCCCGCCGGGACATTGATCGCCCACGAAGCGATACTCGACCCGAAGTCGGTATTTGGAGAACGGTTGATAGAAGAACAAGTGTCCGAACTCGCCGTCGAACTTGTCCCACTTCTCGTACGTAACCTTGAGGACGCCGTCGTCGACGCGAAAAGTGTCGCGATAGTTCTCGCCGAGCGGACTCTTGGCGAACTTGGGGATCCAACCCTCCAAATCCTTGCCGTTGAATAGGCTGGTCCAGCGGCCAACCTGGGGCGCGGCCGGGGTCTGGCCCGACGAAGGGCTGGCGGCGACAAGGACGCCCATGAGCAGTCCGACCGCAAACGAGAGGCGTGACCGACGCATGGCAAAAGGCTCCTGAACCGGGACCAGTCGAGGCGATCGCGACCCGCTCATCATCGCGCCCTGTTGAGACTTCGTCCAGGGGCCGTCGCGTGACGCCTGATCAAGCATGAACGAACTCACATTCATGCTTTAGATGATCACATGCCGATCTCGCCAGTCCGGACGACTTGAATCGAGTCCGTGCTCCGGGCGATAATCGGGCTCGGATCACCACCTAACCTCAATCGAGAAACGGAAATCGGCCGATGCCCCCCGAGCCGCCGTACGATCGTGACGAGGGATCCGCCACGCCCACCATGGTGGAAGGTGCGCCGCTCGGCGATTGGTCTCACGAGCTGGGCGAGCGGGACCTGGCGCACATCCGCGAGATCCTCCAGCGGATCGACCAGGAGGCCAGCCGATCGATTCCCACGACCCCCACGACGCTGGCCGCCCTGGGCCCGTACAGGGATCTGGTCGAAATCGGTCGGGGCGGGATGGGCGTGGTGTACCGCGCCGTCGATCCCGACACCGGCGAAGTCGTGGCGGTCAAGACCCCGTCTCCGGGCCTGATGATCATCCCCGCCGCCCGACGTCGCTTCCGTTGCGAGGCCGAAGTCGTCAGCAGCTTGAACCATCCGGGGGTCGTCCCGCACCGGGGCTCGTTCGAGGACGATGGCCGCTGCTACATCGTCAGCGACTACTGCGACGGCCCCGACCTCGACGCCTGGCTGAAGGCGAGGAAGGCGCCGATCCCGCCTCGGGAGGCGGCCCGGATCGTGAGGGAGCTGGCCGACGCGATCGCCCACGCCCACGACCGGAACGTGCTGCACCGCGACGTCAAGCCGTCGAACGTCCTGCTCCCGGGATCGCGATTGATCTCCGACGCCGAGGAGCTTTCGCCCCGGCTGACGGACTTCGGGCTCGCCAAGCTGATCGACGACGGCCGATCGCTCGTCGAGGCCGCCACGGCGACCGGCCTCCTGCTGGGCTCACCGCCCTACATGGCGCCCGAGCAGGCCTCCGGCCGCCGCAAGGACATCGACCGGCGGACAGACGTCTACGGGCTCGGGGCCGTCCTCTACGAATTGTTGACGGCGCGCCCGCCGTTCCGCGGCGAGAACCCCGCCGAAACCATCCGCATGGTGCAGGCCGACGACCCTATCCCGGTGCGGGTCCTGAGGCCGGGCGTGCCTCGCGCGCTGGAGACGATCGCCCTCCAGTGCCTGGAGAAGTCGCCCGATCGCCGCTACCAGACGGCCGACGACTTGCGCGACGACCTGGACCGGTTCCTGGCCGGCCGGCCGATCCTGGCCAAGCCGATCGGCACGATCGAACGTCTCCAACGCTGGTCGCGGCGACGGCCCAAGCTCTCAGCGGTCCTGGCGTCCGTGCTGGTGGGGACGCTCCTCGTGATCTCCGTGATCGTCGCGATGAATCACTCGCTCCGCCGCGAGCGCGATCGGGCCGACCAGTCGACCTACGCCTCGAAGGTGCCCCTCGCGCGGCGCACACTCGACGCGGGCCAGCTCGGCCGGGCCCAGCTCATCCTCCGCGGCCTGATCCCCGAGCGCGGCCAGACCGACCGCCGCGAGTTCAGCTGGTACTTCCTCCAGGCCCTCGCGGGGAGCGAGGCCAGGATGCTTCCCGGGCACGCCCTGGGGCTCGGCAACGCGGCCTTGAGCCCGGACCAGGGCCGCATGGCCTCCGGCAACCTGGGCCGCACGCTGGAAGTCTATGACTTGCAAGCTGACCGCGTGGTCTGGTCGGAGTCGATCCCCGGGCTCGGCTTGACGGCTCGGCCGGCCTTCTCGCCCGACGGCCGACTCCTGGCGTTCCCTCTCGCGGCCTGGGACGTCTCGCGAGCCGCGGCCTCGCACCGGATCGAGGTCCGAAGCGCCGATACGGGCGCGATCCTGGCGCGCCGGCCCGTGCCGGGGACGCGCGAGGTCCTCTCGGTGCACTTCCTCGATGACGATCGCCTGGCGGTCCTCCTGCCGACCGGCGGCCCCGAGGGGCCGTCGACAGCCGAGGTCCATTACTGGTCGAGCCGCCAGGGCCTGCCGGAGTTTGCAGCACCTGTCGAGTTCGCCGCACACCGGGCGACCTCGCCCGACGGGCGATTGTTTGCGGCGGTCGACGCCGCCGGCCGGCTTGGGATCTACGACGTCACCCTCCGCACTTGGCGCCCCCCCTTCCCGGAAGTCGCCCCATGGGCCGCCCTGTACGTCGGGTTCGCCGAGGACGGCCAGCGGCTCGCCGTCGCCCGCGCCGACCAGCGCGACTTGATGATCTTCGACGTCGCGACGGGACGGCCCCTGAGGCGGCTCCCGGGGTTGGCGTCCGAGATCCTGGAGGTCGCGTTCCAGCCCGGCGGCGAGGCGATCCTGGTCCGCGATGGTTCCCAGGAGGTCCGGCTGATCGACCCGGCCCGGGGCGTGGACGTCCAGGTCTTCGCGCCGACCGAGCAGCCGGGCGTCGCGACCAGCCGCATGCGATTCACGCCCGCCGGGGATGCGTTCCTCATCCATCGCTCGGCGTACCAAGGAACCGATCATATCCAAGTGCGATCGAGCCTCGACGGGCGCATCCTCGGCGAGTCGCCCGGCCGTTACAAGGCGCACGGCGGCGACTGGCTTATCCGGCGGTCCGATCCTCCAGTCTTGATCTACGGCCTGGGCCGCCTCGCCTGGCGATGGGATTGGTCGAGCACGATCGACGGCAGGCCCGCGGAGCGTTTCCAGGCTCATGCCGACGAAATCTGGAAGGTCGCCTACAGTCCGAGCGGGTCGATCCTCGCCACAGCCGCGAACAACGACCACGATCGCCATACGATCAAGCTGTGGGAGGTCCCGTCCAATCGGCCGATCCGGTCGTGGGAGGATCTCGACTCCACGGCCTCCGACCTGGCCTTCGCGCCCGACTCGAGCTGGATCGCCACGACCCATTTCGAGAAGCGGCGCGCCTTGCGGATCCGACCTACGCGCGGCGAGGGGCCGCCGACCTATGTGGAACTGCCGGACGGCGAATGGGGCCGAGCCGTAGATGTCGACCCGGCGGGCCTGCTCGTCTACGTCGGGGGCGACCGCGGGACCGTGCTCGCCTGGGACGTCAGCCGTGGAGCGACCGCCTGGGAACTCCATCCCCCGCCCGACCCGCCCGGGGTGAAGTCCCGCGTGCGGATCCACGATTTGGTCGTCGCCCCGGGGGGCCGCCGCCTGGCCGTCGTCGACGACGAGGGCAAGGTCCGCATCCGCGACGCGGCGACGGGCGAGCTCGTGGCTTCGTACCAGGGCCCCGCCCCCATGTTCGCCGCGGCCTACAGCCCTGACGGCGACACGCTCGCCGCGGCCGACCAGGAGGGGGCGATCCACCTCCTCGACGCCCGCACGCTACGCCCGACCCGGGTTATCACCGGCGACGACTGCGACCTCCGCGCCCTCGCCTTCAGCCCCGACGGCCGCACGCTCGCCGCCGGCGGCGTGGGGCGGATCGTCCGCCTGCTCGACCCGTTCACCGGCGAGGAACTGCTCGCTCTGGGCGGTCACGAGGCCCAGATCAACTCGATCACCTTCTCGCCCGACGGGACCACGATGGTCTCGGGCGACCATTCCGGGACGATCCGGTTCTGGCGCGGGCCACGCGCCTCCCGACCCGCCTCACGGACGGCGAGCGCCCGCCCCCCCGGGCTTCACCACCAGATCGTCGAACATGCCCTTGTCGTCGAATGATCCCAGGCCGATCCGACCATTGGCGAAGGTCTTGTCGTGGGCCGTCATGATCGGCTTCTGAAGGTCGTCGAAATAAAACTCGACGAGCCCGGATTCCGGTTCGCGCACCAGGCGGACCTCGTGCCAGCCGTCGGTCCACTCCACCCCCTTCGTGCGCGTCTCGGCGATCGACACCCGCGGCTCGCCGTTCACGAGGAAGACGCTGTGCGCATGGGGGTCGGCCTCCTTGGCCATGTGGACGTAGTAAAAATGCGACGGGTCGACGTATCCGAAGATCAGGCAGAGATCGCGATGGCCGTAGTCCTTGACCGTGGAGCGGACCTTGACCCGCAGGTCGAACGCCCCGAACTCTTTCCCCTCGGCCAAAGCTATGTTGAGAGGCGAGCGGACTTTGGGCTCGTACTTGCTGACGCCGAACAGCTCCAGCACACGGTCGCCGTCCTGGGGATCCTTGGCGATTCGCCAGGCCGAGGCGTCGGTGAACGCCCAGCCGGTGGCTTGATCGCGCTCGAAGTCGTCGCGGAGCAGCGTCTCCCCGAGATTGCGCGGGGGCTCGTCGAACGGGTCGGGTGCCGCGGAGCCGAGGACCGTCGCGCACAGGACCGCGGCGGCGAACGCCTTCATTCCGGCTCGGTTCGGTCTCACGGTCGAGGCTCCTCCCGCTCAGGGGTTCGAGGTTCGGTCGCCTCGAATTAGACCCGATCCCAAGGCCCGATCAAGGCCCCACCGGCCAGGGGGCCGAGCCCCGTCGGAGGCGCCGCACCGTCTTGACACGCGCCGCGCGGCGGTCGGATGATGCACCATCGGCCTCGGGCCGACTGTTCTCATCCTGGAGGCCGGGCTCATGTCGCTTCGACGGCGGTCGATTTCGATATTCACAGGCACTTGCATCATCATGTCCATGACGACGGCTCGCGGCGACGAGGGGATGTGGGTCTTCAACAACCTGCCGCTCGAGACCCTCAAGGCCCGCTACGGATTCACGCCCCCGCCCGGCTGGGCCGAGCACCTCCGGTCCTCGGCCGTGCGGTTCAACAACGGCGGATCGGGCTCGTTCGTCTCGGCCGACGGCCTCGTCATGACCAACCACCACGTCGGCGCCGACACCCTGGCCAAGCTCAGCACGTCGGACAAGGACTTCTACAAGACCGGCTTCTACGCGAAGACCCGGGACGAGGAGGCCAAGGCCCCCGACCTGGAGCTGAACGTCCTAGTCGCCATCGAGGACGTCACGACCCGGGTGAACGCCGGCGTCGCCCCCGGGATGGACGACGCCGCCTCGGCCGCCGCCCGCCGCAAGGCCAGCGCCGAGATCGAGAAGGAGTCGACCCAGAAGTCCGGGTTGCGGAGCGACGTCGTCACCCTATACCAGGGGGGCCGCTACCACCTCTACACCTACAAGAAATACACCGACGTCCGTCTGGTGTTCGCGCCCGAGTTCGACATCGCCTTCTTCGGCGGCGACCCGGACAACTTCGAATACCCCCGATACGATCTGGACGTCTGCTTCTTCCGAGCCTACGAAAACGACAAGCCGGCCCGGATCGAGCATCACCTGAAGTGGAGCCCCGACGGTGCGAAAGTCGGCGAGTTGGTCTTCGTCGCCGGCCACCCCGGCCGCACCAACCGCCTGAACACGATGGCGAGCGTCGAGTACCTCCGCGACATCGGATTTCCCGCCCTCCTCGACTGGCTCTTCGCCAAGGAGGCTTTCCTGCTCGAATACGGAAAGAAGGGCGACGAGGCCTTCCGCCAGGCGAAGGAAGAGCTGTTCTCGATCCAGAACAGCCGCAAGGCCCGAGTCGGCGGCCTCGACGGGCTGAAGAATTCCACCTTCATGGCCGGCAAGCGCGAGGCCGAGCAGGAACTTCGGGCCCGTGTGGCCGCCGACCCCGCGAAGAAGGACGCATACGGCGCGGCGTGGGACCGAGTCGCCGAGGCCCAGCAGGTCGCCGCCCGGATCGCCCAGTCAAACCAGTTCCTGGAGCGGGGTCGGGGGCTCGACTCGACGCTTTATCACATCGCCCGCGATCTCGTCCGACTGGCGGCCGAGAAGGCCAAGCCCAACGCCGACCGGCTCAAGGAATACCGCGAATCGGCCCTGGAATCTCTGGAGCTGGAGTTGTTCTCCGAGGCCCCGATCTACCTCGAGTTCGAGCAGGCCAAGTTCGCCTTCGGGCTCGCCTACTGGAAGAAGGTCGCCCCCGACAGCCCGATCGTGGCCCGCATCCTCTCCGGCCGCACGCCCGAGCAGGCCGCGGCCGAGTTGGTCGGCAAGTCGAAGTTGGCCGACGTCGCGACCCGCCGCAAGCTGGCCGAGGGAGGCCTCGCCGCGATCGAGGCGAGCGACGACCCCATGATCAAGCTGGCCCTCGCCGTCGACCCCGAGGCCAGGGCGATCCGCAAGGTCCGCGAGGATCAGGTCGAGGGGGTCGAGGCCGCCAACTACGCGCTGATCGCCAAGGCCCTGTTCGAGGAGTTGGGCGACAAGGTCTATCCCGACGCCACCTTCACGCTCCGCCTGGCCTTTGGCGCGGTCAAGGGGTTTACGGTCGACGGCAAGGCGATCCCCCCGTTCACGACCATCGGCGGGGCATTCGAGCACGAAAAAGCCCACGGCGCCCAGCCCCCCTACGTCCTTCCCAAGTCGTGGCACGAGGCCAAGGCGTCGGGCGCCCTCAAGCTGGAGACGCCCCTCAACTTCGTCTCGACGGCCGACATCATCGGCGGCAACTCCGGCAGCCCGGTCGTCAATAAGGACAACGAGGTCGTGGGCCTGATCTTCGACGGCAACATCCAGTCGCTGGTGCTGGACTTCGGCTACGAGGACGCCGTCGCCCGCGCCGTGTCGGTCGACTCACGGGGGATCGTCGAAACGCTCCGCTCGGTCTACCACGCCGATGATCTGCTCAAAGAGCTGACCGCCCGCTGAGCCCACGTCGGAGCTCGGGCCGGAAATCGGCCCGAGCTCCGACGCGAACGCCACCGGCTCCGCGACCGGGCCGGACGATGCTCTTCCCCGTCCCGACCGCAGTAGGAGCCGTGCCGATGCGCGGCCGCTCGCCGTTCCCGGTCCTCGCCGACAACTTCGGCCGCACGCCGGAAGGCGAGTTCAATCCCGCGATCGTCGCAACGTTGAAGATCTGGATGGACGGTCTAATCCCGTCCGATCCGAAGCCTGGCCCATGGGACGCCAGCGTTCGGCTCGTTTCACGAGAAGACGAGTTACGAATGCCTCGTAATCGTCGGCCGAGCGTCGCTTCTTGGGGTCCCAACGGCGGCCCTTCTCCCAGTTGCATCGGCCATGGACCGCGGCGAGGTTCGCCGGTTCATCGGTCCCTCCGCGGCTTCGCGCGCGGATGTGCTCGAGCGTCGCGCCCGCCCCGGTCGCCGCGTCGAAGGCGATCGGTCCATTGCAGATCAGGCATTTGCCGACCCAGTCGCCCCCGCGGCGCTCGAATGTGACGTCGCTCTGGGCGGCCAGGTCCAGCTTGTCAGCGATGGTCACGCGGCAATCCTCCCTCGTTCCCGGCCATCCGGCTTCGAGCGGCCGGCTCGCGGCGAAGGATGGTCTGAAACGACCGAAATCCATCATGGCATTTTGTCCATCTTAGGGCCGCGCCCGCCAGTTCATCCAGCCAGGGGGAGAAACGTGGCATGTTGAGGGGGTTCCAGGGCGACTCGGGGCCCCGGTATGAACTAGTGTGGAATTGGGAGGAAGGAACGCTCGCCGCGGAATCCTCCCCGCCCCGACCGCCGGCGACGAAGCCGTGACGCTCGGGCTTTGAGACAAGACGATCGCGAAGGAGCGGTCCGATCCGATGACTCATCACGGTGGATCGAACGAACCTGCCCCCCCCCTCCCCGTCGCGGACGCGAGACGCGGGTTGAGCCCGATCGAGCCGCCGTCGGAGCCGAAGATCCACCCTGCGCGCGCCTCGAATCCGGGCGAAGAGGATCCCAAGTGTGGCCGCGGCAGGCCGACGAGCGCCGAGCTGGCCAACCGTTACGAGCTGGCGATCCGGGCCACCGGCCAGGTCTTCTATTTCTGGGATGCGGAACTCGATCAGATCCTGAAACTGGGCCCGAACTGCGAAGAAATCCTCGGTTACCGGCCCGAGGAGCTGGCCGGCGGCTTGGACCGTTGGATCGGGCTGATCCACCCCGACGACCGCGCCGGCTTCCTGGCGGTCGTGACGTCGCCCACGAAGTCCGATACGTCGTACCGTTCGCAGTACCGGCTGCGTCACAAATCAGGACGATACCTGATCGCCCGCGACGAAGGACGGTATCTGCTGAACGCGTCGGGCATGCTCGTGCAGGCCGTCGGCTTCATCACCGACGTCACCGAGCAAGTCCGGGCGGACGAGCGCCGGCGCCATCGCGAGTCGACCCTGCTCAGCTTCTTCAACGCCGCCCCCGAGTCCCTTTTCGTGACCGAGATGCTCGATGACGACATCCGCATCCTCTCGATGAATCCGGCGGCGGTCGGCCTCATGGGGCGCTCCGAGGAGAAGGTCCTCAACCACACGATGGCGCAGCTCGGATATCCCCGATCGGACATCGAGCTCTGGCTCGGGCGATATCGTGAATGCATCCGCACCGGACGGCCTGGATGTTACGAGTTGTCCCACGAGACCGCCTCGGGAGCGGGATGGTTCACCGTCACGCTGGCCCCGATCCCCGGGCTGTCGGCGGGCCCCCCGCGCTTCGGCTTCATCGCCGAGGACGTGACGGCCCGCAAGCTGGCCGAAATCGAGTTGCAGGCCGCGGCCCTCGAACGTCAGCAGATCATGGACGCCATCCCCGACATCCTCTACGTCCTCGACCGCGAGAGCCGGCTCGTGTCCTGGAACCTCAGCCTCGAGCGGGCCACCGGGTGGACGGCGGAGGAGCTTCGCGGCCGCCCGGCCGCGGAGTTTTTCCCGCCCGAGGAACGGTCGATCGTCGCGGACGGGATCGCACGCACGGTCTCGGATGGTCGGGCCATGATCGAGGCGACGCTCCTGCGACGGGACGAGACGCCGATCCCCTACCATTTCGTCAGCGCGCCGCTACTGGACTCCGGCGGAAATCTGGTGGGCCTCGCGGGCATCGGCCGCGACATGACGGAGCGGCGGGCGCTGGACCGAGCCCTCCGCGAGCAAGCCGAGGCCGTCGAGACGATCAATCGGGTGGGGCTCTCGCTGGCCGCGGAGCACGACTCCGAGGCCCTCGTCCGGTCGATCAGCGAGGCGTCTCGATCGCTGTCGGGAGCCCGCTTCGCCGCCTATTTCCCCCTGGAACACGCGGGGCGGCCCCCACTCGCACCGCACGTCTGCGCGGCCGCCGGGCGGCCCGGCGTCCCGCGCCTCTGCGTCTGCCTCTGCGTCGAGCTGTTCGGCCCGGTCTTGCGAAGATCGGAGATCATCCGCGTGGACGACGCGGAGGCCGACCCGCGATTTCGCCGTTTCGCCGCGGAACCCGGCCTGCTCGGCTGCGCGGGGGTCGCCAGCCTGATGGCCGTGCCCGTCAAGTCCCTCGGCGGCGAGGTCCTGGGCGGCCTCGTACTGGCTCACGAACGGCTCGGCGTCTTCGACGAGCGCGCCGAGCGGCTGGTCTGCGGCCTGGCGGCCCAGGCCGCGGTCGCGCTCGACAACTCCCGCCTGCTCGAGGGCCTCCGCGAAAGCCGGGCCGAGGTTGAGGCGGCCTACGACGAGACCATCGCCGGCTGGGCTCGCGCGCTGGACCTGCGCGACCACGAGACCGAGGGGCACAGCCGACGCGTCACCGACCTGACCATCCGGCTCGCCGACGCCATGGGGATGTCCCGGGAGGACCTGGTCCACGTTCGTCGCGGCGCCTTGCTGCACGACATCGGCAAGATGGGCGTCCCCGATGGGATCTTGCGAAAGCCCGGACCTCTCGAAGACGCGGAATGGGAGATCATGAAGCGTCACCCGGCCTATGCCTTCGAGATGCTCAGGCCGATCTCGTTCCTATGCCGCGCGCTCGACATCCCGTACAGCCACCACGAGCGATGGGACGGCGGCGGCTACCCGCGGGGCCTCCGGGGGAGCCAGATCCCCCTGGCGGCGCGGATCTTCGCCGTCGTCGACCTGTACGACGCCTTGACCCACGACCGGCCCTACCGCTCGGCCTGGCCGGCGGAACGGGCCCTGAGTCACGTCCAGTCGCTCTCCGGCACGCACCTCGACCCGACGGTCGTGTCGGCCTTCCTCCGCCTCTTGAACGAGCGGGCCGACCCGGCGCAGCCGGCTTACCGCAACAGCTCGGGCCCTCGGCCCCGTCAATGCCTCCCGAAGTGACGTCCGGCACCAGGCGGAGCACTCTCGCCCGGTTCAGTACATGCGTTCGCCGCCGGCCGGGGCGACTGATCCGTCGCCGACCTTGCCGAGGGCCGCTCGCACCATCAGCAGTTCGCCCACGTTCTCCAGCGTCAGCAGGCCGACCATTTGGCCGTCGCGCGTCACCGGCACGCAGGGAGCGGCTCGCTCGCGGAGCATGGCGACGGCGACGACGAGCGGCCCGTCGGCCGCGACCGCCGGTGCTGCGGCCTCGGCGAACTCACGCACCGGGGCCTCCGGCCCGCGCGCGGCAAGGCCGGCCATCAGCCTCGCCCGGGTCAGCACGAGGGCCGCGCCCCCGTCGTCGACGACCGGGAAATCCTGCTGAGCGCCGGCGAGGAGCAGTTCCGCGGCCCGGCCCAACTTCTCCTCGGGGTGGAGGATCTGAAAGTCCGTTAGCATCGCATCGCGGACCGGGACGTCCTTCAACGCGGCGCGTTCGGCGACCTGCACGGCCTCTGCCT
Organism: Paludisphaera mucosa; assembly: GCF_029589435.1. Classification (NCBI taxonomy): domain Bacteria; kingdom Pseudomonadati; phylum Planctomycetota; class Planctomycetia; order Isosphaerales; family Isosphaeraceae; genus Paludisphaera; species Paludisphaera mucosa. The sequence goes on from NZ_JARRAG010000001.1 coordinate 2,040,889, forward strand.
CGGCCCCGATCCACACGAAGAGGGCGATGAAGAGCAGCATCGGCGCCCCGTTGCCGAGCCCGAACAGCCCGAAGCCGATCGCCATCAACTGGCCCACCGATGCCGCCAGCCGGGTCGCCCGGGCGTAGGGCAGCCTCATCGCCAGCAGCGCGCGCAGCACCCTCCCGCCGTCCATCGGGAACGCCGGCAGCATGTTGAAGGCCGCCAGGAAGACGTTCACGAGCAGGAGCTTGGACCAGAAACCCTCGCGCAGGATCTCGTCCGTTCCCGAGGCCGTCGGGAATCGGACGCCGAAAACCCCCATCAAGACGGCGATGATCACGAGGTTCACCGCTGGGCCGGCCAGGGCCACCAGCAGCTCCTGGACCGGCTTTTCCGGGATTCGCTGGAGGCGGGCGACGCCGCCGATCGGCAGCAGCGTGATGTCCGACGTCGGCACGCCGAACCGCCGCGCGGTCAGTGCGTGCCCCAGTTCATGCAGCACGACGCACGCGAACAGGGCCACGACGAAGGCCCCTTGCTCCGCCCCCTGCCAAAGGTGCTGATGCTCCATGACCCCGGCCGCGACCAGCCAGATGATGAGGATCACGAACGTCCAGTGGAGATAGATCGGGATCCCGGCGACGCGACCCAGCTTCCAGGACCAAGACATCCGTCGACCTCCCTTCGTCCCTGTGCACCTTGCCGCGTCAGCCCTCATTCTATCGGTCTGGACCGGATCCAGCATCGTCGGCGGTCCCGTTCAGGTTTCCGCACGCTCATTTGACAAGGCCCGCGAGCGACCTAGGCTAGCGATAAGGGCCCGCGAACCGGAGCGTCCCGCCGACGGCCGCCGGCCCCCTTTGTGGACAAGACGGGGCGACAGAGGCTCTCGTCCCCGCGTCTCGACGCGGCGGCGGTCCATCCAGCGGAAATCGAGGCGGTCATGGACTTGAAGGCAACCACGCACATCTGCGTCTCGCCCGTCAAAGCCGAGGACGAGGACACGCAAGTCGTCCCTTCCCAGCCCATGTACCTGATCGTGGTCCACGGCGGCACGACCGGGACCATGCTCCGGATCGACGGGCCGGAGACGTCGCTGGGGAGAGGGGGCGACAACACCCACCAGTTCCACGAGGCCACCGTCTCGCGCCGCCATGCCGTCCTCTCCCATCGCGACGAGGGCCTGTCCTGGTTGACCGACCTGGGGAGCAGCAACGGCTCGTTCGTCGACAGCCGGCGGATCCCGCCGCGGACCCCCGTACGGATCGAGGACGGGGCCCGGATCCAGCTCGGTGCCGCCGTCGTCTTGAAGTACGTCAGCCTGGACCCCTGCGACGAGCGATTCCAGCGCGAGATGTTTGAGCGGACCGTCCGAGACAATTTGACCGGCCTCTACAACCGGGCTTACTTCCTGGAGCAAATCGGACCGCTCTGCGAGAGGAACCAGATGCGGAACCTGGGGACGGCGATCCTCATGGTGGACGTCGATCACTTCAAGAGGGTCAACGACACGTACGGCCACGACATCGGCGACGCCGCTCTCCGCGAGGTGGCCAAGTCGCTGCGAGACTCGACGCGATCCGACGACCTCGTCGCCCGCTACGGCGGCGAGGAATTCATCATCGCGCTGCCCGTCGCCTCGACCGAGCAGGCCCTGGAGCGCGCGGAGCAGATCCGGCTGATGCTCGCCCGACGGACGGTGCGGGCCGGGCGCCGGGAGTTGCGCATCACCGCCAGCGTGGGCCTGTCTTGCAGCCTGCTCGACCGGCCGCGGACCGTCAACGCCCTGATCGCCACGGCCGACATCGCGCTCTACGAGGCCAAACGATCCGGCCGCGACCGCGTGGTCGACGCCGGCCGGCTCCTGCTGGACGCCGAGCGCAGGACCGAATCGTGCGACGCCGTGGCCGTGTAGGCCGCCTCCCCTCGCGTCGGGGGTCGCCTTGGGCTATCATCGGTCGTGCGCCCGTTCCGGGGCGTTTCGACATCGAGCCCCGCGACCCAAAAAGGTGACGGTATCGTGCCCACGACGCCCGACGTCTCGTCGTCCCCGCGCCCCCTCCCGCCGTTCGCGCTGGGGGTGTGCAGCTGGAGTCTCCAGGTCAAGAACGTCAAGGAGCTGAAGGGCTTCCTCGACCAGCTGGGAGTGGACGTCGTCCAGATCGCCTGCGGCGACCCCCATCACGCCAGCTGGGAGGAGGGCGACGACCTTCCGGCCGCGGCCAACTCGGCCGGCTTCCGCATGACCGGAGCGATGCTCGGGTTCCCCGGCGAGGATTACACCACCCCCCAGTCGATCCAGCGGACCGGCGGCTTCGGCGACCCCGCCACTCGCGCCGAGCGGCTGGCGCGCCTCGACTGGGCCCTCGACCGCACGCTCGCGCTGGGCCTCTCCGACCTGACCCTCCACGCCGGCTTCCTGCCCGAACTCGACGACCCGGCGCGTTCCGAAATGCTCGGTGTCCTGGCGAAGGCGGGCGACGCGGCCTGGCGCAAGGGCGTGGTGCTCGCCTTCGAGACCGGCCAGGAGACGGCCGGGCTGTTGAGGCGCACGCTCGACGAGCTCCAGTCGCCGAGCATCAAGGTCAATTTCGACCCCGCCAACATGCTCCTCTACGACATGGGCGACCCGATCGAGGCCGTGAAGATCCTGGGCCCCGACATCCGTTCGGTCCACGTCAAAGACGCCCGCCGGCCGAAGATCGCGGGCGCCTGGGGCGAGGAAGTCCCGCTCGGGGAGGGCGACGTCGACATCCGCGCGTTCGTCAAGACCTTGAAGGACGTCGGCTACAACGGCCCGCTGGTGGTCGAGCGCGAGGTCGGCGATCAGCAGGGCCGGCTCCGCGACGTGGCCCGCGGCCTGGCCTTCCTCCGCGAATGCCTGGCGGGCTGAGCGAATCGCGGGCCGCAGCCCACCATGCGCGACCGGAGCTGAGGTTTCCTCGGAGTCGGCGGATGCCTCGAAACGTCCTGCCGTCGACCGCTGCGAACACGCCCCGGACGGCTGCCGGCCCTGGTTCCCGCCGATTAGGGGGGGACTGCAAGCGCCCCCCCTTAGCTTAGCACGCAGGGATGCTCGACGAAGGTTCGGCGCGTTCGTCCGCTGCGGAGACTCGCGTTACTCCGCCCTGAGGGCGGCTCGCCCGAGTCCCGGCGGCTTCGCCGGGACGCGAGAGGCCGAAGACGCCGATCAGCCGACGATGGAGTCGACCACTCGGGCCAGCTCGCGGCCGGCCTCGGTGAGGGCGTAATAATTGTGCTTGCCCGAGCGACGGGGCTCGATCAGCCGGCCGTGGCGCAGGAGCGCAAGGTGATGGCTGACGGCGGGCTGGCTCTGGGTGCCTAGATCGGTGCAGAGCTCGGTGACGTTCCGCTCCTTCTCGCTCAAGAGGAGGAGGACCTGGAGCCGGGTCGGGTCCGAGACCTGCTTGAGCAGCTCGGCGACGCGGCGGATCTCGGCGAGCTGGCGGGCGGACGCGGCGGCGGCCGTCTTCGTCGAACGGCTGGACGTCGTTGCGCGGGCAGAGGTTGCAGCCATCGCAATTCTCTCCTGGCTGGGCGGGTGTTGAATTGTGAGTCGGGCCGGTGCGGCCCTCGCACGACCAAGGCGGAGGCGAGAACTCAAGTTATAATAGAATAGACACATTCTTGTGTTCAGTCAAGCCTGCAATGGATGCGGCTTCCGCGTCGGCCTGGCGAACCGGCCCCGCGGCGCTCGGCTTGTCGCCGCGGGGGGATTGTCTTAGAGTGTCGAGGAGGTGCGCTGGCGGCGCGTCCGGGATCGGCCGCCCCTCCGCGCGACGGCGTCCATCCCCTCCGTCGCGCCCTTCCTCCGCTGAGAGTCCGAATGATGGCCGGGCACCCGACGCCGACGACCGAGTCCCCCCGACGCGCGACCGAGGCGGCTTATCAGCAGTGCTTGAACCCGTCTTGCGCGGCCACATTCGCCGTCGACGAGGCGCATTTCTCGTGTCCCCGCTGCGGCGACCTGATCGACGTCGTCTACGATTGGGACCGGTTGGCGACGCCCCGAACCCTGAAGGACTTCGAGGCCAAGTGGTCTCGGCAGCTCGACCCGCTCTGCTTCTCGGGGGTCTGGCGGTTCCGCGACCTTCTGCCGTTCGCGCCGCCGTCGCAAGTCGTGACGATCGGCGAGGGCCGCACGTTGTTGCAGAAGGCCGATAAGGTGGGCCGATCCGTGGGCATGGACCCCGGTCGCCTGATGCTCCAGTACGAAGGCATGAACCCCTCGGGGAGCTTCAAGGACAACGGCATGACCGCGGCGTTCACCCACGCCCGGATGATCGGCGCCCGCCGCGTCGCCTGCGCCAGCACCGGCAACACCTCGGCCGCGCTCGCCGTCTATTGCTCGGCGACGGACTTCGGCTTCAAGGCCATCATCTTCATCGGCTCGGGCAAGATCGCCTACGGCAAGCTCGCGCAGGCCCTGGATCACGGCGCGTTGACGGTCCAGATCGTCGGCGACTTCGACGACGCCATGAGCCGCGTCCGCGAGGTGGCCGACCGACTGGGCATCTACTTGATGAATTCGGTCAACCCCTTCCGACTCGAGGGGCAGAAGACCATCATGTACCGGGTGCTCGAGGCGATGGCCTGGGAGGTGCCGGACTGGATCGTCGTACCGGGTGGCAACCTCGGCAACTCGAGCGCGTTCGGCAAGGCGTTCATCGAGCTGGTCCACCTGGGGCTGATCTCACGGCCACCCCGGCTGGCCGTGATCAACGCCCACGGGGCCCGGACGCTACACGAGTTGTACGGCTCGCGGGAGATCCGCTGGCGCGACGGGCTCCCTGATTCCGACAAAGTCGACGCCTACTACGGCGAGCTCGACGCGGCCGGGGTCAAGGCGTCGACGATCGCCTCGGCCATCGAGATCAACCGGCCGGTCAACTTCAAGAAATGCCTCCGCGCCCTGGAGTTCTGCGACGGCGTCGTCCGCGAGGTCTCCGACCAGCAGATCATGGACGCCAAGGCCTGGGTCGGCGCCGGCGGCCTGGGCTGCGAGCCCGCCAGCGCGGCGAGCGTCGCCGGGGCGCGCCTGCTCCGCGAGGAAGGGGTCATCGCCCCCTCGGACCGGGTCGTCTGCATCCTCACCGGCCACCAGCTCAAGGATCCCACCGCGACCGTCGCCTACCACGGCGCCGATCAGGAGAATTTCGAGAAGGTCCTGGGCAGCCGGGGCGTGAAACGCGCGGGGTTCGCCAACCGTCCGGTCGTCGTGCCCAACGACATCGACGACATCATCCGCACCATCGCCCTCTACTCCGACTCGGGCCCGGCCGCCTCCTGAGCGGGGAACGGCCGAGACGACCCATGACGACTCCCGAAAGGAAGACCGGCCCGTGAGCACGGCGCGAATCCGCATTGGACTCCACGGCGCGATGGGCAGGATGGGCCTGAGGCTCGTCCAGCTCATGGCCGCCGACCCCCGCGTGGAGCTGGTCGCGGCGGTCGACCGCTCGCGGCTCGGCGAGGACGCCGGAGTCGCGGCCGGCGTCGGCCCGCTGGGCGTGAGCGTCCAAACGCTCGAGGCGCTCGACCTCAACGCCGCACGACCCGACGCCTTCATCGACTTCTCACACCCATCGGCGACCTCCGAGATCACCGCTTACTGTCGACGGGGGCGAATCCCAGTTGTGGTCGGCACGACCGGTCTCGAGGCCGACCAGGGCGAGCAGCTATCCGCCGCGGCGGCCGAGATCCCTGTGCTGACCTCGCCCAACATGAGCCGGGCGGTCAACGTCCTGATGAAGCTCGTGGGCCAGGCCGCAGCGGCGATGGGCGTCGAGGCGGACGTCGAGATCATCGAGCGCCACCACCGCCTGAAGAAAGACGCCCCCAGCGGCACGGCCCTGCGGCTCGCCGAAATCGTCGAGGCCGCTACGGGTGCCGGCCCCCTGGTGCACGGCCGCGAGGGCCAGGTCGGCGAACGGCCCCGGGGCGAGATCGGGATGCACGCCGTCCGCGCCGGCGACTGCCCGGGCGAACACACGGTGATGTTCGCCGTCGGCGGCGACACGCTCGAGTTGAGCCATCGCGCCCTGAACCGCGACGGCTTCGTCCGGGGTGCGATCGACGCCGCCGTGTTCCTCGCCGGCAAGCCCCCCGGTTCTTACACGATGGCCCATGTGCTAGAATCGGCGAGATAGGGAGAGGTCCCCCGGAGGCTCCGCCGGACATGGCTCGTTGCGATCAAGGGTATCTTTGCGCGGTCTGCGGCGAAGAAGTCGAGGACCTGCTCGAGTCCGACCTCTACCTCCGCTACGTGCTGGGAGAAGTCGACCCCGAGCTGCTTCACAAGCTGCCCGAGCGGCACATCCGTTGCAATCCATCGCTGGCGCAGTTCATCGTCGATGAATCGTTCCCGACGGCGGCTTCGGACGGCCTTTTCGCCAAGGCGGCACTCGACCCCCCGTTCGTCGCCGAGGAAGAGGAGCGCGTCAGCGCCGGGTATCGGAGGCTGAAAGCCCTGGCGGTACGAGGCGAATCGATCCTGGACTACCCCCTGGCCAAGGCCCGGGACGCGGCCGAAGAATCCGGAGGCCGCGGCCGCGAATGACCTCGGCCGGCGGCCGGGAGGGGAGGTCGCTCCCGTGATCGAAGTCCCCAGGACCACGGAGGCCGATGTCCCATCGTCGCCGGTCGAGGCGGCCCCCGCGACGCCGGACGGCGGCGTCGCGCCCGAGCCTCGCCTCCGCCGCATCCTCTTCCTCGACGACGACCCCCGTCGCGCCGAAGTCTTCCTGGTCCGCTGCCCGCAGGCGATCTGGGTCATGACGGCCGACGACTGCATCGCCCGCCTGGCAGAGGCCTGGGACGAGGTCCACCTCGACCACGACCTGGGAGGTGAGCGGTACGTCGACGTGAATCGGAACGATTGCGGGATGGCCGTCGTCCGCTGGATTTGCGCCGAGGAGCGCGGGCCCGTGCGCTCGGCCCGGTTTTTCATCCACAGCTATAACTTCGCCGCCGCCTCGCTGATGGTCGAGTGCCTGCTCCAGAACGGCTACGCGGCCGAGTTCCGCCCCTTCGGATTCGACCTCGTCGACTTCCTCTCTTTCGAACCTCCTCCGCCGCCCCGTCGGACATTCTGGCGACGCCTGGCCGGCTTCTGGCGGCGGCTCGTCGGCGGAACGGCGTCAGGCTCCCTGGTGACGGCCAGCCACGTGACTGGCTATGATAGGGGTCCACACCCTGCGGGATTAGACCCTCAGGTCGGTCGGGGATCGGCGGCGACATCGGAGAAACAGCCTTGAGAACGGTCATCACGGGCGGCGCGGGCTTCGTCGGATCGCACCTCTGCGAACGCTTCCTCGCCGAGGGCGACGAGGTGGTCTGCGTCGACAACCTGCTGACGGGCGCGCTCAGGAACATCGACCACCTGAACGCGAACCCGCGATTCCGGTTCGTCGAGCACAACGTCTCCGAGCCTCTGGAGATCGACGGCGAGGTCGACAACATCCTCCACTTCGCCAGCCCCGCCAGCCCCGCCGACTACCTCGCCCACCCGATCCCGACGCTCAAGGTCGGCGCCTTGGGCACTCACAACGCCCTCGGCCTCGCCAAGGCCAAGGACGCCCGGTTCCTGCTGGCCAGCACCTCCGAGGTTTACGGAGACCCCGACGTCCACCCTCAGGTCGAGGAATACTGGGGCCACGTCAACCCGATCGGGCCTCGCGGCTGCTACGACGAGGCCAAGCGCTTCGCCGAGGCCATCACCATGGCGTATCACCGCTACCACGGCGTGAAGACCCATATCGTCCGGATCTTCAACACCTACGGCCCGCGCATGCGGCTCAACGACGGCCGGGTCCTCCCGAACTTCATGAAGCAGGCGCTCCGCGGCGAGCCGATCACTCTCTACGGCGACGGCGCCCAGACCCGCAGTTTCTGCTTCGTGACCGACCTGGTGGACGGGATTTACCGCCTGCTCCACTCCGACTACGCACTGCCCGTCAACATTGGCAATCCCTCGGAGATCACCGTCACCCAGCTCGCCCAGGAGATCCTGGCCCTGGTCGAGGGGACGAAGAGCCGGATCATCTACGAGGATCTGCCTGAAGACGACCCCAAGCGGCGGCGGCCCGACATCACCAAAGCCCAGACGATCCTGGGCTGGAACCCGACGGTCGACCGGGCCGAAGGTCTCAAGACGACCCTCGCCTATTTCCGCTCCGTGGTCTGAGCGCCCCGTCGACAGGCGGCGATGAGGCGGCTCCGAACCTTTGCCTCCCACGTCAGGTCCATCCCCGCGGAGGCGTCGCCGATCCCGGCTGCGCCACGGTGACGTCTTCGCGGAAAGCCCTCACGATGCCGACGGATCTCGACTCGCGGACCCCCCGAATCGCCGCCTACCTTCGCGCCAATATCGTTGAAGGGGGCGGTGGTCGCGAAGGCGTCTTCACGATCCAACACGACCGGGACGACGCCAACATCTACCGCAACTACGCGGTCCCGGACGATGGCTCCGAGCCGGATGATGCGGCCGTCGCCGGCCTCATCGCCCTTTTCGTGGAGCTGAACCGGACGCCGAGGCTGGAGTACATCCCCGAACTGGCCCCAGCCCTGCTGTCGAGGCTGGAGGCGGGCGGGTTCCGGATCGAGCGGGAGACGCCGCTGCTGTCCTGTTCCCCCTCTGTCCTACCGGCACCTTACCCAATCGGGCTCGAATGGCCGGCCGCCGAGGATCTAGCGGGGCTCGAAGAGGCCGCACGCATCCAGAACGAGGCCTTCGGCGCGACTGAGACGACTCAGTCGGACGTGGAGCGGCTGCGTCAGATGGTGCTCCGCGGGGGAGCCGTCGCCCTGATCCGCGACGCCGAGACCGGCGCGGGTCTGGGCTCCGGCGTCTTCACGCCGCCGATCGCAAGCGTGGCCGAGATCGCGGCCGTGGCCGTCCGAGCAGCGGCGCGGGGGCGGGGGATCGGGTCGAGCCTCGCCGCGTCCCTGGGCCGCCGAGCTATCGAGCAGGGCGTCGATTGCCCGTTCCTCATGGCATCTCCCGAGGACGAGAAGGGGATCTACCGACGCGCCGGCTACACGTCCTTCGGCCGGGTCCTGCACATCTCGATCCCCCGTTGACGCGTCCTTCTACTCGCCAAGAATTTCCATGGCGGCGTTGCGGCCGTTGACGGCGATCACGCTCCCGCCCGGGTGCGTGCAGGCCCCGCACAGGAACACGCCCGGCATCGGCGTCCTCGGCGACAGCCGATTTTCCCACATGTAGGACGGCAGGCATTCGCCCTGGAAAATATGCCCGCCCGTGAGGCCGACCCGGGACTCGACGTCCGGCGGCCCCAGGGTCTGGGCGTCGATGATCGCGTCGGGGAAGTTCTCGCAGAACCGCCCGATCGAGTCGATCGCCAGTCTCTTGACCTCGTCCCGGCGCGAGTCCCAGTCGCCCTCGGCGAAGGCGTAGGGGACGTACTGTGCGAAGACGCTCATCGTATGGACGCCCTGGGGCGCGACGCTCGGGTCATGAGCCGTGTGAAAGTAGAGTTCGGTCCAGAGCCGGGCCGGCAGCTCGCCGCGACGCGACGCCTGATAGCCCTGGTCCCACTCCGTCTTCTTCAACGGCGTGTTGATCTGGCCCAGATGATGAGGCTCGGAGGTGCCAGGCCGCGCCTTGAAGCTGGGCAACTCCCTCAGTGCGACGTTCATCTTCAGCGTGCAGCCGAGCTGCGGCACGGACTCGACGCGCGACTTCCACACGCCGTCGGCCGCGGTCCCGAGCATCTTTAAGGTGGCCCTAGGGTCTGCGTTGGAGACGACGGTCGCGGCGTGGATCCTCTCGCCTCCCGTCAGTTCCACACCTTCGCCGGGGATGATCCGCGCGACCGAGGCACCCGTCGCGACGACGGCCCCGAGATCTCGCGCCGCGTCGCAGAGGAGGAACGAGACCATCCCCATCCCCCCCTCCACGTATCCCCACTGCCCGGGAACGCCTCCCAGCCGGCCCGACTGGTGGTGGAAGTGGATGGACGCCGTCCCCGGGTCGCTCGGGCTGGCGTTGGTGCCGATGACTCCCTGGCCCAGGTAGGCCATCTGGAGCCGCTCGTCCTGGAAGTAATGCTCGACGCACTCGACCATCGACCAGTCGAACAGGAACCGCCGCGCCTCGTGGTCGCCCCCCAGGCGCTCGTCGATCTGCTCGATCGTCGGGGCCTTGCCAAGCCAGACGTCGGCGTCGCCTTCGGGACGGAGGGCGTCGCGGAGCCTCCCCTTCACCGAGCCGAAGTCGCGCCAGCCCTCGACGTCCATCGGCGAGAGCCGGCGGATCTCCCCCTCGCACCGTTCGTCGTCGTCCCAGAGCTGGATGCTGCTGCCATCCTCGAACGGGACGAACAAACCGGCCGTGGCGGGGGTCCACCGGAAGCCATAGGCGGGCAGGCGCAAGTCCTCGATCACCTTCGGGTGGAGGAGTCCGACCAGGTACGCGCACGGCGAGAGCTTGAAGCCGGGCCAGACCTCCTCGATCGTGCAGGCGCCCCCCACCCGTTCCCGCGACTCCAGCACCAGGACCGACTTCCCCGCCCGCGCGAGGTACGCCGCGGCCGTCAGTCCGTTGTGCCCGGCGCCGACCACGATCACGTCCCACCGCTTCCCCGCGATCTCCCGGATCGGCGTCTCAATCTCCATCTTGCCAAGGGTTTCGAGCGTCGTCCGTCGGCCCCCGGGTGTGGTCGCCATGGGTGCTTCGCTTTCCTCGGAATGAGAATCCAGATGAGCCGTATGCTGGCGAGCCGCGACCGCAATCGACGGCCGACCACCCCAAGATAACCTGGCCGGCCCTTGCAAGCTAACGGTGCGGTCGTCGCATTCCCACCGCGTGATGGGCCGAAAAGCGCGCCCCCGGCAAGGGCCATGGTGTAAACTTGACTCGTGCCGCGGCTGCCGGAGACGGCCGATCTGCCTCGACGAGATGGGAGATCGCGGCCGCTCTCCCGATGGAGGGATGGGATCGTCATGGCTTCGACCTCGACCGTCATTACTCGGCTCTCGGACCTGGTCGACGGTCAGGAAGCCGTGTGCTTCGCGGCGCTCGTCAAGGTGACGCGCGGCGTCACGAAGTCGAACCAGCCTTTCATCAAGTGCCTCTTCCGAGACAAGCAGGTCGCCTACGAGGCTCCGCTTTGGCACGACCACCGTTACTTTCCCGAGGCCGGCTCGTGGGTCGAGGGATTGGCGTACCGGATCCAGGTCCGCGCCAGCTTCAACCTCCGCTTCGGGATGCAGCTCGACCTGCTCCACGTCCGACCCGCGATCGACGACGACGCCGGCGACGGATTCAACTTCTTCGACCTCGTCGAGAGCAGCCAGTACGACCCCCAGAACCTCCTCGACTCGATCTATCGACGCATCCGCAAGTTCGTCCAGGAACCCCACCTCCAGCAGCTTGTGCTGCGGATCCTGGACGACAACGCCGAGCTCTTCAAGAAGATGCCGGCCGCGCAGGCGATGCACCACAACTACACCGGCGGCCTGCTCGAACACGTCTGGAGCATGAGCCGGGTCGGCGAGATGCTCGTCGAGCATTACGCGAGCTATTACAACACGCTCAACCCGCCGTTCGACAAGGGCGTCGTGATGGCCTCGATCATCCTCCACGACATCGGCAAGCTCAGGGAGCTGTCATACCACCCCGTCGAGGCGCGATACACCAAGGAAGGCTCGCTGGTGGGCCACATCCTGATGGGCCGCGACCTCGTCCGCGAGACGGCGAAGACCATCGAGGGCTTCCCGGAAGAGACGCTCCTCTGCCTGGAGCACGCCATCCTGTCGCACCACGGCAAGCGCGAGTTCGGCGCGCCGGTCGTGCCGATGACCATTGAGGCGCTCCTGGTCTCGTTCATCGACGACCTCGACGCCAAGATGAACGTCGTCGCCCGCCAGCGTCTGCTCTCGAAGACCGAGGACGAGTTCACCGACCGCGTCTTCGCGCTCGAGAATCGGCGGATCTACAAGGGGATCCCGGTCGAGAACGGCCAGGCCGACGAGGACTGCGCCTTCTGATCGCGGCCGCAGGGCCCAGGCTCGAAGTCCGACCTCCGCGCCCCGGTCCGCCTCCGGGGCGTCGTCGCGCGCCTGGCCATCGCGGGGGCCCAAGGATAGAATGCGGACGTGGGCCGCCGCCGTCGCGGCGACCTCGATCTTCACATGAACACGAGATAAAGGAAATCCTATGGACCGGATCTTGCGACTCGGGGCTCCGGCCCTGGCGCTGGCCGTGCTGGTCGGCTGCGGGGGCGCCCAGGAGGACGCCATGCCGACGACGTCCACGAAGGAGGCGCCCGGGCTCCCGCCCGTCGTCGCGCCGTCCAAGGACGTGGCCCCGAACCCCGCCCCCAGCCGCGCCGAGCCCGTCGCGCCGATCCCCTCGGCGACCGAGGCCGCCCCGGCCCCGGCCGGCGAGCCGAAGAAGGAGGGCGAGCCGGCCCTCGAAGCGCCCAAGGCCGCCGTCGTCAAGTTGAGCGATGAGGAGCTGGCGAACGTCAAAAAGCTCCCGGCCGACGAGCAGGAGGCCGCGCTCAAGCAGGCCGTGTGCCCGGTCAGCGACGAGCACCTCGGCGCGATGGACGTCCCCATCAAGGTCACGGCCGAGGGCCGGACGTTCTACCTCTGCTGCAAGGGCTGCGAGAAGGACGTCGCCGCCGACGCCAAGGCCGTGATCGCCAAGCTCGACAAGAAGTAATCCGGGCCGTCCCCGGGCCGCCCCTCCCCCTCTCGCCGGGGGGCGGCCCCCGCCCACTCCGCCCTTTCATCGCGATCGGAACATCGCCTCACACTTCCATATACGAGGTCGATGAAGGTCTGGCGACGGCCCCGGGCCGTCGGTATAATCGCCGCCTGCGAGAATGGGATCTCGAATCCCGCCCGGTCGAACGGGCGGGGGTTCCAACGCAATCCCAGGATCGGCGACTCTCCCGCGCTGAGACGAGACGGCGGCGCGGCCGACCGCGGGCGCGACTTGACGAAGACGTCCGGCCTCTCCCGGAACGCTTCGGCGCCCCCGACGGCCGCAGGCCGGCTCGCCGGCCTTGCATTCGCGACGACGAGTCAGCCTCGGACGGCGTCCCAGCCCGCTGCGGCGACGTCCCGGGAACCACGCCTCATCGACGAACATCAAGGCTCTCCGGATCGATCGGCGTTCCCAGACTCCGCGCCTCGCTTCGAGATCGAAGACCGCAGTCGCCCGGCCGCGGCGAGCCCTCGCCGCCGGCCCTCCGGCGACTCCGTCGTCGAAGTCGACCGGCGCGCCCCGGACCCACCTATCAAACGGATCGATGGAGCCTTTCGATGTCACACGACAGCGCACGTGAAGCCGCGGTGGAAGCGATCACATCCTGGACGAACATGGGCCGAAGGGCGCCCAAGTCGGTCACGCCGATCACCCAACTCTTCGGGATGAACGTCTTCTCCGACGACGTCATGAGGGCCCGCCTGCCGGAGAACGTCTACCGGACGCTGCGGAACACCGTGAAGAAGGGCGCGCCCCTCGATCCTTCCGTCGCCGACGTCGTCGCGACGGCGATGAAGGAGTGGGCGATGGAGCGCGGCGCCACCCACTACACGCACTGGTTCCAGCCGATGACCGGCCTCACGGCCGAGAAGCACGACTCGTTCCTCTCGCCGACCGAGGCCGGCACCGCGATCGCCGAGTTCAGCGGCAAGGAGCTGGTCCGCGGCGAGCCCGACGCGTCGAGCTTCCCCTCGGGCGGCATCCGCTCCACCTTCGAGGCCCGCGGCTACACCGCCTGGGATCCCACCAGCCCGGCCTTCATCCTCGACAACCCCAACGGCACGACCCTCTGCATCCCGACCGCCTTCTGCTCGTGGACGGGCGAGGCGCTCGACAAGAAGACCCCCCTGCTCCGCTCGGTCGAGGCCCTCTCGGCCCAGGCCGTCCGCGTCCTGAAGCTCTTCGGCTCGGCCGCGACCCGCGTCGGCACGACCGCCGGCCCCGAGCAGGAATACTTCCTGATCGACAAGAACTTCTACTTCGCCCGCCCCGACCTCATCAACGCCGGCCGCACCCTCTTCGGCGCCAAGCCCCCCAAGGGGCAGGAGATGGAAGACCACTACTTCGGCTCCATCCCCGAGCGCGTCCTGGCCTGCATGCTCGAGACCGAGAACGAGCTGTACAAGCTGGGCGTCCCGGTCAAGACCCGTCACAACGAGGTCTCGCCGGCCCAGTATGAAATCGCGCCGATGTACGAGAGCGCGAACGTCGCCACCGACCACAACATGCTGGTCATGGAGACGCTCAAGCGGGTCGCCGACCGCTACGGCCTGCAGGCCCTGCTGCACGAGAAGCCCTTCGCCGGCGTCAACGGCTCCGGCAAGCACGTGAACTGGTCGATGTCGGACGACCTGGGGAACAACCTGCTGAGCCCCGGCGCCACGCCCTACGCCAACGCCCAGTTCTTGGTGTTCCTCGCCGCGGTCATCCGCGCCGTCTCCCGCCACGGCGACCTGATGCGCGTGGCCGTCGCCCACGCCGGCAACGACCACCGCCTCGGCGCCAATGAAGCCCCGCCGGCGATCATCTCGGTGTTCCTGGGCGACATGCTCGAGGACATCGTCGACCAGATCGAGAAGGGCGGAGCCAAGACCGCGAAGGCGGGCGGCGAGCTGAAGGTCGGCGTGTCCGTCCTGCCGGTCCTCCCCCGCGACCCGGGCGATCGCAACCGCACGAGCCCCTTCGCCTTCACCGGCAACAAGTTCGAGTTCCGCGCCGCGGGCTCGGCCCAGTCGATCGCCGGCCCGATCGTCGTCCTGAACACGATCGTGTCCGAGAGCCTCGACTACATCTCCACGCAGCTCGAGCAGGCCGTCGCGGCCGGCAAGGACCTCAACGCCGAGATCCAGACGCTGCTCCAGGCGGTGATCAAGGAATCCCGCCACATCGTCTTCAACGGCGACAACTACAGCGAGGCCTGGCACGCCGAGGCCGCCAAGCGAGGCCTGCCCAACCGTCGCTCGACCATCGACAGCCTCCCCGACTTCGTCTCGCCGAAGTCGATCGCGCTCTTTGGCAAGTACGGCGTCTTCTCGGAGCGCGAGCTGCACTCGCGGTTCGAGATCTTCCTGGAAAACTACCGGAAGACGATCACCATCGAGTCGCAGCTCACCCTGCTGATCGCCGGGCGGATGATCCTGCCGGCCGCCCTACGCTATCAGGGCGAGGTGGCCGACTCGATCGCCAAGCTGAAGGGCGCCGGGGTCACCGCCCCCAAGGGCCAGACGGCGCTTCTCGACGAGCTAGTCTCGACCATCGACGAGTTGCAGACGGCCACCGACAAGCTCAGCGACATCGCCGAAGAGCACCCCAGCGGCGACTCGCTCGACCACGCCAAGCACTCGCGCGACGTCGTCATCCCCGCGATGAACGCCGTCCGCGCCGCCGGCGACAAGCTCGAAGCCCTCGTCGCCAGCGACCTCTGGCCGCTGCCGACGTACCAGGAAATGCTGTTCATCAAGTAATCTTGATGGACGAAGACATCGACGCCCGTCGCGGCCGCGGCGGGCGTCGTCGATCCTCCATCCGGGGGCCGCGATCTCGCGGCCCCATTTTCATTTTTCTCCCCTTCGCATCTCCCGCGAGTCGAGCGACCGGGACTTCAAGCACATCGCGGGCGGTCTCATCCGCCCTCGCGAAGAAGTGCCGCGGCGCTCGTGCAGGGGGTCGCCGAATGGGGACCCCTGGGAACACGAACGGGATCCCCGCCGGCTCGCGCCGAAGGGGATCCCGTTTCGAGATTCGATCAAGATCGGTCCGAGATCAGATGGTCGTGGTGACGAGCCCTTCCTCAAGCGCCACGGGGTCGTGGTGGGCCAGGCCGTTGAGGCGCCAGGCGGCCTCGCCGTGCTGGCTGATGTCCAGGCCCTTGCTCTCCTGTTCGTCCTCGACGCGGAGCGGGATGATCAGGTCGGTGAGCTTGTAGAGGATCAGCGAGCCGACGAACGCGAAGACGGCGACGATGACCAGGGCGATCATGTGGTACATGAAGGTCTTGGTCTCACCGTAGTACAGGCCGACGTCCTTGGCGAAGACGCCGGTTGCGATCATGCCGACGATGCCGCCGACGCCGTGGCAGGGGAAGACGTCGAGCGTGTCGTCGAGGGTCGACCGGGTCTTCATCGAGACGGCGAGATTCGAGACGACGCTGGCGACCAGGCCGATCACGATGCTGTCGC
This sequence comes from Paludisphaera mucosa, assembly GCF_029589435.1. Lineage (NCBI taxonomy): Bacteria > Pseudomonadati > Planctomycetota > Planctomycetia > Isosphaerales > Isosphaeraceae > Paludisphaera > Paludisphaera mucosa. The sequence goes on from NZ_JARRAG010000001.1 coordinate 2,057,089, forward strand.
GGATGCTGACGAAGCCGGCGGCCGGCGTGATGGCCACCAGGCCGACGACGGCCCCGATGCAGGCCCCCATCGCCGAGGGCTTCTTGCCGCGCATCCAGTCGAAGAACACCCAGCCCAGCATCGCCACGGCCGAGGCCGTGTTGGTCGTCGCGAAAGCCAGGGTGGCGACCCCGTCGGCGGCGAGGGCCGAGCCGGCGTTGAAGCCGAACCAGCCGAACCACAGGAGGCCGGTGCCCAGCAGGACGTACGGGATGTTGGCCGGCTCGTGGGCCACCTTCTCGACGTGGGTCTTGCGGCGACCCAGGATCATCGCGCCGGCCAGGGCCGCGAAGCCCGCCGACATGTGGACGACGGTGCCGCCCGCGAAGTCCTTGACGCCCCACTTGTAGAACAGGCCGCCGGGATGCCAGGTCATGTGCGCCAGCGGCGAGTAGATGAACAGGCTGAACAGCACGATGAACAGCAGGTAGGCCGAGAAACGCACCCGCTCCGCGAACGAGCCGGTGATCAAGGCCGGCGTGATGATCGCGAATTTGAGCTGGAACATCGAGAAGAGCAGCAGCGGGATCGCCATTTTCTGGACGTCGTTGCCCGACCCGAGCACGACCGACCCGGTCGTGACGTTGTCGAACATGAAGAACGTCCGGGGGTCGCCGATGATCCCGTACCCGCCAACGTCTTCGCCGAAGGCCAGGCTGAAGCCGACGAACACCCAGAGGAGGCTGATCACGCCCAGCGCGATGACGCTCTGCAGCATCGTCGAGACGACGTTCTTGCTGCTGACCATGCCGCCGTAGAAGAAGGACAGACCGGGGGTCATCAACAGGACGAAGGCCGACGCCGTCAACATCCAGGCGACGTTGCCCGCATTGATCTCGTCACCGACGGGCAATTCCGTCCCCGGGTGGTAAGGGACCATGGCGAGCACCGCCAGGGCCACCAGGAGCAGAAAGGGACTGACTGCGCGTTTCATAAGCATGTCCTGCTAGAAGGAAGGCAAGGGGTGGTCTCAGGGCTTCGACGTCGTAGTCGGTCTTCGCCGAGCCAGGGTCCCGTGCGCGGATCGCAAGTCGTTTTGCAGTAGCAAGTTAAGCAAACGCTTGCGTGGGCTTCGCGACGACGGGAGGCAGCACGATGCGGGAATAGCAAAGGGGCGCATTGCAACCGGTGTGCCATGCGCCCCTTTCACGCCGCGACGGAGAGGACGTCGCGGCGGGATCGATATGTCAAACATCGTTTCCGGCGATCACCAGAGGATGATCGCGTCGACCGCCAGGGTGAGCTGGCTCTTGCGGGTGTCGTCGGTGTAGGCGTTGTGGTACTGCGACCAGTCGTAGCGGGCTTCGGGGCGGATCCAGAGGTTCGGGATGGGCTTGTAGATCATGCCCAGCGTCATCTCATAGAAGCGGTCGCCGACGAACTGGCCGTTGACGATCTTCTGCGTGCGCGCCCCCTGGGGGTCCCAGAAGACTTCCGAACGCCACACACCGGTCAGCTTGGGGCTGAGTTCGTAGAGGAACCAGTTGCCGTAGCTGAACCAGGTGGCGTCTCGGGGAGCGCCGTTGGCGCCGCCCGAGCCGAGGCCGGGGATCGACCGTTCCCAGGCCTGGTCGGTCTCCATGACCTGCGTGAGCCGATCGTTCCACTTGTGAGTGCCGACCCAGGTGAACAGGGTCCGGTCGTTCCGCCAGTAGCCCGGGTTCCGCAAGCCGGCGAGCGTCGGGATGTTCACGTAGCCGGTCGGGTAGATCTGCTGGCTGGCGGGAAGGAAGCTGGGGAACTGGTTGGGCCCCCAGACCGCGGTCATGGCGAGGGTGGTCTTGTCGTCCTGGCTGGTCCAGGAGAAGCCGCCCATGTAGCCCCACAGGTACCGCTCGTTGATCCAGCGGTCCCAGCCGTTGATGGCGCCGTTGTAGAGGTTGATCTTATCCGTCAGGTGGAGCGTCGTCATGACGCCCGTGTGGGTGAACGGTTGGCCGTAGTTGAACATGTAAGGCGTCGACAGGAGCGGGCGGGCGATCGCCGGCACCTGTTCGTAGCCGGCGAGCGTGTAAAATCGTCCGCCCTTGATGTCCAGGCCGCCCTCGGTCAGGAACGGCAGGTGGACTTCGCCGTAGAGCTGGGCCAGGTCGTAGCCGGGCTTGTTCAACGGAAATGCGTCGTTGAAGAGGCCCTGCATGTAGTTGAACTGCCAGTCGTGGCCGAACAGGTTGTCCACGCGGAAGCCGAAGTTGACGGTGTCGTCCTGCTCGAGCGGATTCTCGACGACGATGTAGTACTGGTTCCCCATCCACCAGTTGGCCTTGTGGTTGGGGTTCACGCCGAAGTTCTCGCCGCTCTTGCCGCGGCCGTTGGTGTTGCCGGTGTAGCTGTTCTGGATCCAGCCGTAGATCTTCACCGGGGAGTCTTCGAAGCCCAGGAGGTCCTGGAGGCGCTTCGGCTCGTCGGCCTTGTCCGCCTCGTCTTCGGCGGCCTCGGTGGCGGCCGTCTCGGTGGTCGGCTCGCCGCCGCCGATGCCGCGATCGGCGGCCGGGACCGCGAGGTCCGGCGAGCCGGGCGAGGTGCCCGCCCCGAAGGGATCCCGCCCGCCCACGCCGGCCGCGCCGGGGACCGTGGGGTCGGGGGGGACAGGCTGGCCGATCGCACCGGTCGGGGGCTCGCCGGCGCCGAGGGCGCGGTCGGCGGCCGGGACGGAGAGGTCCGGCGTGCCGGGGTCCTGGCGAACAAGACGCAGGCGGGGATCGCGAGGCACGGAACGATTCGCCGCGGGAGTCGTCGGGGCCGTCACGAGCGCGTCCTGCGCCCGCACTAGGCGATCCGGGCCTGCGGGGGCCGGGGCGGAGGCCGACGCCTTGCCCTTGCTCCAGCTGGAAGGATCGAAAAACTTACGATAGCGACTCGCCTTCGGCGAGGGGGAGGATCCGCCGACGTCCTGGGCCGAGACCGCCCCGGCCGTTGTTATCACGAAAACCGCCAGGCAGCACGCCCGCCGCCGGACGCCGCTTGAGAGACATAACTTCATGGGACCGATTTCCTCTCGATTTCGGGGACCTTACGCGGCCCGGGGGTCGTCCTTGACCCCTCCTTAACGGCCCTGTCGCGCATGCCGTTACGCAGGAATAATCGGATCATCCCGGATTCAACATGACCTAATTCATCGGATTCCCATCGAGCGATCCCAACGCGTCGAGCGAAGCGCCGGCTCCCCGACCCGTTGAATGAGAAGGCTTTAAGGAATACGGTTCGAAACGACGACGGCCCCGGCGGGCGACTTCGTGGTCGTCCCGCCGGGGCCGCGGATCGGCCTCGAGAGCGTTCGACGGGCGGCGGAGCCGCCCGCGTCGAAATCAGGCGAAAGGCCGCATGACGTTGCCGTGCTCCAGGGGCCGGGGCAGCTCGGTGGCGCCCATCAAGAACTCGTCGATCGTCGCCGCGGCGTGGCGGCCCTCGGCGATCGCCCACACGATCAGGCTCTGGCCCCGCGTCATGTCGCCGGCCGTGAAGACCTTGTCGACGCTCGTGCGGCGATCCGGGTCGCTCTTCACGTTCCCCATCGAATCCAGCTCGACGCCGAGTTGTTCCAGCAGGCCGCCGCGTTCGGGGCCGGCGAAGCCCATGGCGAGCAGGACGAGGTCGGCCGGGTAGACCTTCTCGGTCCCGGGGATCTCGGCGAAGCGGGGCCGACCGTTCTCGACGACCATCTCGACCCGGACGGTCTCGAGCGCCGTGACGCGGCCGTCCTCGCCCAGGAACCGCCGGGTGTTGATGGCGTACTCGCGGACGCCCCCCTCCTCGTGGGCCGAGGAGATCCGGAAGACGTTCGACCACTGGGGCCAGGGGTTCGTGGGCGTGCGGGTCTCGGGCGGGCGGGGGACGATCTCGAACTGGTGGACCGACTTGCATCCGTGGCGATGGGCCGTCCCCAGGCAGTCGGCCCCGGTGTCGCCGCCGCCGATGATGATGACGTGCTTATCCTTGGCCGTGAGCGAGCCCGTCTCCGGCACGTCGTCGCCGGCCACGCGCTGGTTCTGGGGGGTGAGGAAGTCCATGGCGAACAGGACGCCATCGAGGTCGCGGCCCTCGATCGGCAGGTTCCGGGCCTGGGTCGCTCCGCCGCAGAGGCAGACGGCGTCGAACTCGGCCAGCAGGGCGTCGGCCGCGACGTCGACGCCGACGTTCACGCCCGGCTTGAAGACGACCCCCTCGGCCTGCATCTGGTCGAGCCGGCGGTCGAGGTGGCGCTTCTCCATCTTGAAGTCGGGGATGCCGTACCGCAGCAGGCCGCCGATGCGGTCGGCCCGCTCGAAGAGCGTCACGTCGTGGCCGGCGCGGGCGAGCTGCTGGGCGCAGGCCAGGCCCGCCGGCCCGGAGCCGACGACCGCGACCGTCTTGCCGGTCTTGACCTTGGCCGGCTGGGGAGTCACCCAGCCCTCGTCCCAGGCCCGGTCGATGATCCCGACCTCGATCTGCTTGATCGTCACCGGGTCGTTGTTGATCCCCAGGACGCACGAGGCCTCGCACGGGGCCGGGCACAGCCGGCCGGTGAACTCCGGGAAGTTGTTGGTCTGGTGGAGGCGGTCGAGAGCCAGCCGCCACTGGTCGCGGTAGACCAGGTCGTTCCAGTCGGGGATCAGGTTGCCGAGAGGGCAGCCCTGGTGGCAGAAGGGGATCCCGCAGTCCATGCAGCGGGCGCCCTGCGACTTGAGCTTCTCCTCCGGGAAAGGGTCGTAGACCTCCAGATAGTCGTTCAGCCGCTGGGGGACGGGGCGCCGCGACGGCAGCTCCCGGGGGATCTCGATGAAGCCGCTCGGCTTACCCATGGGTCACCTCCATCTGCGCCTCGGCCTCTCCCACCTGCTCGGCGGCGGCCTTCTTACGTTCTTCGAGCACCCGGCGATAGTCGAGCGGCATGACCTTCACGAAGGCCTCGACGGCCCGGTCCCAATCGGAGAGCAACCGGGCGGCCACGGTGCTGTCGGTGTAGCCGGCGTGCTGGATCAACAGGTCGCGGATCAGTTCCGCGTCCTCCGAATCGACCTTCTCGAGCGCGACCATGGCGAGGTTGCAGCGCGACTCGAAGTCGCCGGCCTCGTCGAGCACGAAGGCGACGCCGCCGCTCATGCCGGCCGCGAAGTTCCGGCCGGTCCGGCCGATCACCACCGCGACGCCGCCGGTCATGTACTCGCAGCAGTGGTCCCCCGTGCCCTCGACGACCGTCAGCGCCCCGCTGTTGCGGACGCAGAAGCGTTCGCCGGCCCGGCCCCGGAAGAAGGCCCGGCCCGACGTGGCCCCGTACAGGGCCACGTTGCCGATCAGGACGTTCTCCTCGGCGACGTAGGTCGCCTCCTTCGGCGGATAGATGACGATCTTGCCGCCCGACAGGCCCTTGCCGACGTAGTCGTTCGAGTCGCCCTCGATCGTCAGGGTCATCCCGCTCGGGACGAAGGCCCCGAAGCTCTGGCCGGCGGAACCGTCGAACTTGATATTGATCGTGTCGTCGGGCAGGCCGCCGCCGCCGTATTTGCGGGTCACCTCGCTGCCGAGGATCGTGCCCACCGTGCGGTTGACGTTGCGGATCGGGAATTCGAGGCTCACCGCCTCGCCCCGCGCCAGGGCGGGCTCGCAGGCGGGGATCAGGGTCGTGACGTCGAGGGCGTCCTGGATGCCGTGGTCCTGCTCGCGGATCCGCCGGACCTGCACGTCGGGGCCGACGTCGGGGCGATAGAAGATCTTCGAGAAGTCGAGGCCCTGCGTCTTGTAGTGCTCCAGGGCCTTCTTCATGTCGAGCAGGTCGCTGCGGCCGACCATCTCGTCCACCGTCCGGAAGCCGAGCTTCGCCATCAGCTCGCGGACCTCCTGGGCGATGAAGTGGAAGAAATTGACGACGTGTTCGGCCTGGCCCCGGAACTTCTCGCGGAGCTTGGGATTCTGCGTGGCGATGCCGACCGGGCAGGTGTCGAGGTGGCAGACCCGCATCATGATGCAGCCCATCACGACCAGCGGGGCCGTCGCGAAGCCGTACTCCTCGGCCCCGAGCAGGGCCGCGATCACCACGTCGCGGCCGGTCTTGAGCTGGCCGTCGGTCTGGACGACGATCCGGTCGCGGAGCTTGTTCAGGACGAGCGTCTGCTGGGTCTCGGCCAGGCCCAGCTCCCACGGGGCGCCGGCGTGCTTGATCGACGTCAGCGGGCTGGCGCCGGTGCCGCCGTCGTGGCCGCTGATCAGGACGACGTCGCTGTGAGCCTTGGCCACGCCCGCCGCGACCGTGCCCACGCCGACCTCCGCCACGAGCTTGACGTTGATCCGGGCCCGGGGGTTGCTGTTCTTGAGGTCGTAGATGAGCTGGGCCAGGTCCTCGATCGAGTAGATGTCGTGGTGCGGCGGCGGGCTGATGAGGCCCACGCCGGGCGTCGAGAAGCGGACCTTGGCGATCCACGGCCAAACCTTGTGGCCGGGCAGCTGGCCGCCCTCGCCGGGCTTGGCGCCCTGCGCCATCTTGATCTGGATCTCGTCGGCGCTCACGAGGTATTCGCTGGTGACGCCGAACCGGCCCGAGGCGACCTGCTTGATCGCGGACCGCTTGCTGTCGCCGTTGGCCATCGGCTTGAACCGCTCGGGGTCCTCGCCCCCCTCACCCGTGTTCGACTTGCCGCCGAGGCGGTTCATCGCGATGGCCAGGGTCTCGTGGGCCTCGGCCGAGATCGAGCCGTAGCTCATCGCACCGGTGGCGAATCGCTTGACGATCTTCTCGACCGGCTCGACCTCCTCGATCGGGATCGGGGTGCGGTCGTCGAACCGGAAGGTGAAGAGGCCGCGGAGCGTGTTGAGCCGCTCGCTCTGCTCGTCGATCAGCCGGGTGTATTTCTGGAAGACGTCGAAGCGGCCGGCCTGGGTGGCGTGCTGGAGCCGGAAGACGGTCTCGGGGTTGAACAGGTGGAACTCGCCGTCGCGCCGCCACTGGTACTGGCCGCCCTCTTCGAGCGTGCCGTTGCCCAGCTCGCGGGGCGAGAAGGCGCGGGAGTGGTGTTCGAGAGTCTCGTGGGTCACCTCGTCGAGGCCGACGCCGCCGATCCGCGACGAGGTCTTGTCGAAGAAGTCGCGGACGAAGGCCTCGTTGAGGCCGATGGCCTCGAAGATCTGGGCCCCGCGGTAGCTCTGGATCGTGCTGATGCCCATCTTGGACATCACCTTGACGACCCCCTTCTTGATGGCCTTCTGGTAGCGGTGGACGGCCTCTTCGTGGTCGATCCCCTTGAGCACCTTCTGGCGGATCAGGTCGTACAGGGTCTCGAATGCGACGTAGGGGTTGATCGTGCCGGCGCCGTAGCCCAGCAGCAGGGCGAAGTGGTGGACCTCGCGGGCGTCGCCGCATTCGATCAGCAGGCCGGCGCGGGCGCGGAGCCCCTTGCGGACCAAGTGGTGGTGCAGCCCCGAACACGCCAGGAGCGAGGGGATCGGGGCCATCTCGGCGTTGACTCCCCGGTCCGAGAGGATCAGCAGGCTCGCCCCGCTCCGGATGGCCTCGCAGGCCAGTTCGAAGAGCTGATCGAGGGCCCGCCGCATGCCGGCGACCCCCTCGCTCGCGGTGAACAGCATGGGGAGCGTGACCGAGGTGAACCCCCGCCAGCCGTCGAGCTGCTTGAGGCGGGCCATCTCGTCGTTGTCGACGATCGGCATCTCGAGCGCGATCTGGCGGCACGAGTCGGGGGCCGGCTCCAGCAGGTTCTTCTCGCCGCCGGCGCCGGTGAAGACCGAGGTCACCAGCTCCTCGCGGATCGCGTCGAGCGGCGGGTTCGTCACCTGGGCGAAGAGCTGCTTGAAGTAGTTGAACAGGGGCTGGGCGCGGTCGGAGAGGACGGCCAGCGGGGCGTCGTTGCCCATCGAACCGATCGCCTCCTCGCCCTTCTCTCCCATCGGACCCACGATGTACTTGAGGTCCTCCAGCGTGTAGCCGAAGGCCTGCTGACGCTGGTGGAGCGTGCGGCGGTCGGGGCCGGGGACCATCGGGGCCGGCGGCAGGTCGGCGAGCGGGACCATGTACTCCTTGAGCCACTCGCCGTAAGGCTTGGCCGAGGCGATCTTATTCTTGAGCTCCTCGTCGCCGACGATCCGGCCCTGCTCCAGGTCGATCAGGAACATGCGGCCCGGCTCCAGCCGGCCCTTGGACTCGACGTCTTCGGGCGCGACCTCCAGGGCCCCGACCTCGGAGGCCATGATGACGCGGCCGTCCTTCGTGACGACGTAGCGGGTCGGCCGCAGGCCGTTGCGGTCGAGCGTCGCGCCGACGCACTTGCCGTCGGTGAAGACGACCGACGCCGGGCCGTCCCAGGGCTCCATCAGGCAGGAGTGGTAGGCGTAGAAGTCCTTCTTCACCTGGGACATCGACTCGTGGTTCTCCCAGGCCTCGGGGATGAGCATCATCATCGCATGGGCCAGGTCGTACCCCGAGCGGACCAGCAACTCGAGCGCGTGGTCGAGGCAGGCGGTGTCGCTGAGGCCCTCGCGGATGATCGGCCGGAGCTGTTCCAGGTCGCCGGGCTCGTACAGAGTCGACTCGAAGAGGGCCTCGCGGGCCCGCATCCAGTTGATGTTGCCGCGCAGGGTGTTGATCTCGCCGTTGTGCGAGATCAGCCGGTACGGGTGCGCCAGCTCCCAGCTCGGGAAGGTGTTGGTGCTGAACCGCGAGTGGAACATGCAGATCGCGCTGGTGAGGAGCGGATCGCGGAGGTCGTCGGCGTAATACTCCTCGACCTGCGAAGGCGTGAGCATCCCCTTATAGACGACGGTGCGGCAGGAGAGGCTCGGGAAGTAGAAGAACTTGCGGTCGTTGAGGCCCGACGCGATGATCTCGCTCTCGAACCGGTTGCGGATCACGTAGAGCTTGCGCTCGAAAGCGTCGCCGTCCTTGACGGCGGGCCCGCGGCCGATCATGGCGTGGTAGACGGCCGGCTCGACGGACTTCGCGCCGTCGCCGAGCGGGCCGTTATCGGTCGTCAGGCGACGCCAGCCGAGGAAGGCCTGGCCCTCGTCGGCGACGATCTCCTCGAAGAGGGTGCGGCCGAATTCCTGCTGGGCCGGGTCGGGCGAGGTGAAGAACGCGCCGACGCCGTAGCTCTCGGGCTCGCCGAGCTCGATCCCCAGGGGGGCGCAGCGTGCCTTCAGGAAGTCGTGGGGGATCTGGATCAGGATGCCGGCGCCGTCGCCCGTGTTGTTCTCGCAGCCGCAGGCGCCGCGGTGGTCGAGGTTGACCAGGGCCTTGAGGCCGTCGCGGACGATGGCGTGCGACTTCCGGCCCTTCATGTCGACGAGGAATCCCACGCCGCAACCGTCGTGTTCGTTCGTCGGATCGTAGAGACCCTGGGCGGGAGGGATCCCGTGTCGCATGGCGTTGGTCCTTCCAGGACTGGCGTTCACCTTACAAGAGAGCGGGAGTCGGTCTTTTCGGGCGCCCCGCATCGGGCGGGCGGCGACCGGGACCGGAATCTACAGGGTTTCTCAGGCGTCCGGAGGGGTGGTCCCTTCGCGTCCGCGGGGCCGGATCTTCGGCGTCCGGCGGGCTTCCGAGTCGTCGCCGGCGGCCCGGACGCGGATCGCGGCAAGCTCGGTCGGCCGCGCAGGAGGCGAAGAGCGTCGGGCCCGACGCCCTCGAATCCCGGCGTCCCGACCCGGGCTCGTCAGGAGGAGGAAGCCGCCGGGACCCGCCGGCCGGCCGCCGGGTCGGCGGCCTCGGGATCGCCGTCGCGGCCCGTGAGCAACTCCAGAAACCGCGAAGTCGTGATGTCCAGCTTCTCGTTGCGGCGGTGGATGATCGCCAGGGGCCGGGTCAGCCGGTGCTTCGGGTCCTGGCCGTCGATCGCCAGGGCCGCCAGCGTGCCGGCGCGAATCTCTTCGGCGACCGAGGGCTCGGGCAGGATCGCAACCCCCGCGGAGATCTCGACCGCGCGTTTGATGTTCTCGATGTTGTCGAACTCCAGCGCCACGTCGACGGCGACGTCGTGGCGACGCAGGAAGCGGTCGATGGCCTTGCGGATCGACAGCTCGGAGTCGAAACCCACGAGGGTCTCGCCGTCCAGCTCCCGCACGTGGACCGTCTCCCGGCGCGCGAACCGATGGCCGGGGGCGACGACCAGGACCATCGTCTCCTCGCGCCAGGGGATCACCGCCAGGTCGGGCCACTTCCGGGGGTAAGAGATCAGGCCCAACTCCACGTCGCCGCCGCTCACGCGCTCGACGACCTGGGTCGGGTGCAGGTATTCCAGCCGTACGCTCGCCTCGGGGTGGTGCTCCGCGAAGGTCTTGACGTATCGGCTCATGTGCAGCAGCCCCACGGAGTAGATCGCCGCCACCCCCACGGTGCCGGTCGCCCTCCGCTCGTCGCTCAGGGTCCGGATCCGATTCTCCAGCTCGAGGTAGCGCGCGACGAGATCCCTGCAGCCCTCGTAGTAGACCCTCCCCTCCTCCGTCAGGACCAGGGGCCGCTTCGAGCGGTCGATCAGCCGCACCCCCAGCCGGACTTCCAGCTGATGCACGGCCTGGCTCGCCGAGGACTGCGAAATCTTGTTCTCCGACGCGCCCCGAGAGAAGCTGGCCCAGCGCACCACGTCGCAGAAAATTTGGAGCGACTCGAACTGCATGCGTCTTCGCCTGCCCGCATTTCTCGATAGTATGCGCCGACCCGTATCGGATTTCGTAATAGTTAACGCTTCCCGAGCGTGGCGAGTCAAGACATTTTCCGGAAAACGCGCCAACGAACGGCCGCCGGGTCCGTAGAGGTCCGGGCCGGGCGTAAGTCTTTGCGCGACCGTCGATGTCGGGTCGAGGCGCGGCCGTCGGGTCACTCGGGAGGTGTCGAGCGCTCCGACCAGGCGCGCACGGCCTCGGCGATGTGGGCGACCTCGGCCATCGCCCCCAGGCCGACGTCGCCGCAGGCGAGCCGCTTCGACTGGGGGGGGACGAGGATGATCGCCGGGGCGTGGTGGGCGAAGAGGCCCTCGGCCGTCTCCAGCGACCACTCCGGGGGGACGTCGCGGCCGACCTGGTCGGACCAGAGCTGGGCCAGGTGGCGGGCGGTGGCGGGCTTCCGCCACATCAGCGTATTCATGGCCGGCGCCAGGACGACCGGCTTCTCGAAGTCCCAGGCGCGGAAGAGGCAGGAGAGGAGGTTGTCGCACAGCCCGAGCGCGAACTTGGCCAGGCTGTTGGCGTCGAGGGGCGCCACGACGAGCAGGTCGGCCCAGCGCCGAAGCTCGATGTGCAAGACGTCGTCGCCCCGCGCGTAACGGCCGCGGGGCCATTCATCGGCGTCGCGATGCAGGGTCGTCGCCGGCGGACCCGCGGGCAGCTCGGCCGGGTCGAAGAAGTACAGCGCGGGCTCCGTCGCCACGACGCGGACCTCGTGGCCCTGCGCGACGAGCGTCGCGCAGAGCGCGGGGATGCGCACGGCGGCCACAGAACCGGTCGTCCCGACGAGGATGCGTGCCATGGGCGCTCGGGGTCGAAGGAGGCTCGGCCCCGCCTGAGATCAGCGGTGGCCGGCGGAGAGGGGCTTGACCTCGGCGTTGACGGCGTCGACGAGGCGGTTCCAGATCGACCGCTGGAGCAGCTGCGTCTGGCGCTTCGAGAGCATCAGCCGCTCGGCCGCGCGCTCGGCGAGGATGGAGACGATCACCTTGACGTCCCCGTTGATGTGCCCCGTCAGGTCCTCGAACTCCGGGGGGAGGTCCAACGAACGCAGCGCGGGGATCTGGGTGCGCGGAACCATGATGAACCCTCCATGGCCAGGGGTGAACCGGGCTGTCGTCCAAGACGTCCTTGATGCAGAAACTACCCCGGGTCCCTCCCCCCGGTCAAGCAGCTGGTCCTCGGCCCTCCCCCACGGGGGATGCGACGATCGCTTCCATGGCCCGACATATCTAAGCAAGTCGGGCTTCGGATGGATCGCCGCGCGGCCGCCTGACGAATCATAGTCGCGAGCCCCGCGCGTTTCCATCGAAAACCGCGACCGTCCGCCGATCCGTCCCACGGCCTGCGCCCTCGCGTCTCAGAACCACGAAGGCTCCGGCTCCTTGCGAGCGCCGGGGCCGAGGGCCTGCGTGACCAGCTCGACGATTCTAGGGCCGTCGACCAGCTCGATGGGGTGGTCGGCGGAGAACTTCTCGGCCGCCAGCGAGAACGTGCTGGTGGTGACGAAATAGCCCTTGTGGGCGTGGGCGTGGTGCACCGAGCCCAGGAACTTCTGCAGCTCGGGCGAGCCCACGACGCCGCGCTTGTGGTACTTGCACTGGACGATCGCCAGCAGCCCGCCGCGGCGGAGGTGCAGGTCGATCCCCTCGTCGCCCGTGCCGCCGACCTGCGCGACCTCGTAGCCCATCGCCTCGAACAGCTCGCCGACGAACTCCTCGAAGGTCTCGGGCGAGAGCGTGGTGAGCTGCGCCAGCTTCAGCTCGGCGCGGCGGGCCTGGAGGCGGAGCCGCTCGGTCCGCTCCTTGTGGTCGCGGACCTCGTCGCGGAGCCGCGCGACCTCCCCCTCGTGGCAGACGCGCTCGGCGGCGTCGACCCGGGACAGGTAGCGTTCGATCTTGAAGAGCGCGTTCTCGATCGAGTTGTCGAGCCGGCCGCGTTCGGCCCGCGTGAGCTGGTTCTGGTAGCGCCGGAAGACGGCGAACTGGAGGTGCTCGACGGCCCCGGCCATCTCGGCCGCCGAGGTGATCGCGGGGGCTTCCTCCTGATAAGGCGCGGCCTTCCACAGGAGGCCCTGCCGAGCGGCCCCGGGGGCCGTCGCCGGGGCCGCGGCGAGTCCCCCCTCCGCGGCCCGCGCCCGGAGCCATTCCAGCATCGTCGCGGCGCATTGCGGTCCCAGACACTCCATCGCGGGCGGCCCTCCTCGGCTCGGCGTCGGCGTTCGCGCATGACCGGACGCGAACGCCCATACACCATTCTGCCCGCGAGGTCGCGGCGACGCCAGGGCCGGGCCGGCCTGGCTCGTTGACGCCCGGGCGGCCGCGTCGCAAGAATCGAGGGCGTCGGGCGATGCGCCTTTCGCGGATCGTCCGGGCCCTCGGCGGCGCGACGAAGCGTCCTGCCGACGGGCGTGACCTTTGCGAAGGTCGGGAGCCAGAAGGAGGACGCCATGAGACGATTCGCCGTGATCCTGCCGGCCGCAGGCCGCTCCACCCGCTTCGGGGACGCGAGACGCAAGAAGATCTACACCGACCTGGAGGGCCGCGCCGTCTGGCTGAGGTCGGTCCAGCCGTTCCTCAACAACCACGACGTGGGCCAGATCATCGTCGCCATCGCCGAGGACGATCGCGAGATGTTCGAGAGCCGGTACCGCGACAACGTCGCCTTGCTGGGTATCGACGTGGTCGTCGGCGGCGCCGAGCGGGCCGACACGGTCGCCGCCGCGCTCGCGCACGTGAAGGACTCGTGCGACTTCGTCGCGGTCCACGACGCCGCCCGGCCCTGCCTGACCGCGGCGCAGGTCGTCGCCGTATTCGCCCTCGCCGAGGAGCGCGGGGCGGCGATGCTGGCGGTCCCCGTCGCCGACACGATCAAGCGGGTCGAGGACGGCGTCGTGGTGGAGACCGTCTCGCGGGACGGCCTGTACCTCGCCCAGACGCCCCAGGTGTTCCGCCGCGACTGGCTCGTCGAGGCCTACGAGAAGCGGGATCGAACGGGCAAGGCGGCCACCGACGACGCCCGGCTCGTCGAGGCCCTCGGCCGGCCGATCGCGATCGTCGCCGGATCGGCGTTCAACCTCAAAATCACCACCCAAGACGACCTCAGGCTGGCCCGGGCGGTGCTGGCCGTCCAGGAGGAAGAGAGCTCGGGGTTCCACGAGCATCCCTTCCCCGAGGAGCAGGCGAAGTGGGAGGGCCAGCCGAAGATGAGGCCCTCCGACCTGTTCGAAAGCTGATCAGGGCTTCTCGCCCAGGAGCTTCCGGAGCGTCGGCTCGACGGCCTCGGCCCAAAGCTCGTAGCCCTTGCCGCTCAGGTGCAGATAGTCGGGCATGATCTCTTTCGAGATCGTATCGTCCTTCTCCAGGAACGACTTGCCGATGTCGAGGTAGAAGACCTTCTTGCCGTCGTCGAGCTTGGAGATCCGGGCGTTCACGTCCTGGAGCTTCTTGCGGGTCGCGTCGGGCTTCTGGCCCCTGGGGAAGACGCCCAGCACGAGGATCTTGGACTCCGGCAGCCGGGTCTTCAGCTCGGCGACGATGGCCTCGACCCCGGCCGCGATCTCGTCGGCCGAGCTGGAGGCGGAGTTGTTGGTGCCGATCATCAGCATCACGGCCTTGGGCTTGATGCCGTCGATCTCGCCGTTCTGAATCCGCCAGAGGACGTGCTGGGTCTGATCGCCGCCGATCCCCAGGTTGAGCGCCTTGCGGGGGGCGTAGTGCTTCTTCCAGACGTCGTTCCCGCCCCAGCCTTCGGTGATGGAATCGCCGAGGAAGAGCAGGTCCACGCCCTTCGCCTCGCGGGCCTTCTTGACCTCGCCCAGGTACGTCTCGTGCCGCTGCTTCCACCAGGCGTCGCCCCGGGGCGAAGGCGTGGCGGTGGGGGGGGCCTGGGCCAGGGCCGCCGCGGCGGGAGCGAACAGGAAGGCGCCCGCCAGGACCGCGACGAACCGATGAGCGTCGGACAGCTTGCGATACATCTCGTGACCACCTCAGATTGGGAGGAGAGGGACGACGCCCCGCGGCGCCGTCGCCATGCCAGCCGCATCGTAAACCCGGCCGGGGCGCCGATCCAGGCTCAAGGCGTCCAGGGCCGGCCGAAGTGCTCGGCGTAGCAGACCTCCTCGATCCCGAACCGTCCGGGGAACGGCTTCTCGGACGCCGCGTACCCCAGCGCGACCAGGCAGCAGACCGAATGGTCGTCGGGCACGCCGAACTCGCGCCGCACGGCCTCGGCGTCGAAGCCTTCCATCGGGGCCGAGGCGACCCCCAGCGACTCGGCCGCCAGCATCAGCGTGGCCGCCGCGAGCATCGTCGAGCGGGTCGCCCAGAGGGCCCGGTCGGCGACGTCCCGCAAGCTCGAGGCCGCGCGGCCGCGGATCTCGGCGGCGCGTTCGGGCGTGCAGGCCCCGGCGTCGACCTGCATGGCGAGCATCGCCTCCAGGTGGGTGCGCTCGGGGTGGTGGTAGCCCAGCACCACCACGACGACCGGGGCCTGGCCGACCTTCGGCTGGTTGCGGGCGCAGGCCTGGAGCCGCCGCCGGTTGGCCGCGTCGCGGACGACCAGGAATCGCCAGGGCTGGAGGTTCAGCGACGACGGCGCGAGCGTCGCCAGGCCCAGGATGCGCTCCAGGAGCGCCGGCTCGACCGGCAGGTCCGGGTCGAACAGGGGCGACGCCCGGCGTCGCCGCGCGGCCTCCTCGACGGTGAGCGGGCGGGGGGCGGCGGGGTTCGGATTCGCGTCGGACATGCGGCGGCGGCCTCCTGCGGCGGCGGGCGGCTGACTACTGGCACGCCCCATCCCCCCGTTATAGACTTGCAACTCGAACTCGGGAACCGCCCTCAGGGATTCCCGAGGCCCTTGGGTCGACAACCAGGAGAACGGCAACGATGAAATCGCTCAATTGGACGCGCGGGGCGCTCTGCGCGCTCGCGATGACGGTCGGGACCGCGTCGCAGGCCGAGGAATGGACCCCCCTCTTCGACGGCAAGACCCTCAGCGGGTGGACGGTCGGCGGCGGCGGCGGCGAGACCAAGTGGGAGGTCAAGGACGGCATGATCGTCGGCTCGGGCAAGGCCTCGATGCTCTACAGCCCGAAGAAGTACAAGAACTTCAAGTACCGCGCCGAGGTGAAGATCAACGACAAGGGGAACTCGGGCCTCTACTTCCGGTCGCCGACCAACACCGGCAACTTCGTCGACGGCTACGAGGCCCAGATCGACAGCACCCACTCCGACCCGATCCGCACCGGCTCGCTCTACGGCTTCGTCCACATCTACAAGCGGCTCGTCCCGCCCGACACCTGGTTCACCTACGAGGTCGAGGTCGTCGACAAGGAATGGCGGGGCCGGAAGGCGCCGCACATCACGATCAAGGTCAACGGCGAAGAGTTGTTCATGTTCATGGACTTCGCGAACACCTTCAAGGAAGGCTACTTCGCCTTCCAGCAGCACGACCCGGGCAGCCGCATCGAGATCCGCAAGATCGAGGTCGTCGAACTGCCGTGACGACGCGGGCGTGAATGTTGTATGATCGTCGCGGGACGCGGCTCCCCGGGGCCCCAAGGCCCTCTCCTCTCCCGCCGGGCCCCCCTTTCGGACCGCGTCTCCCCCGCCCGCCGGCCCCTCGCCGGCGGCGCGTCGAACAGCCCCCCAGCCAATCCCTGGATATGAGCGAGAGGACACGATGGCGAATATGTGGGTCCGTAAATCCATCGCCGCGCTGAAGGCGGAGGCGGCGGCCAGCGAAGAGGGCGGCCTGAAACGCACCCTGACGGGCGTGAACCTGATCATGCTCGGCATCGGCGCCGTGATCGGGGCCGGCTTCTTCGGGCTGACGGGCGAGGCCTCGGCCAAGTACGCCGGGCCCGCGATCTCGCTGTCGTTCGTGCTGGGGGGGATCGTCTGCACCTTCGCCGGGCTCTGCTACGCCGAGATGGCCTCGACCGTCCCGGTCGCCGGCTCGGCCTACACCTACGCCTACGCCACGATGGGCGAGTTCATCGCCTGGCTGATCGGCTGGGACCTGATCCTCGAATACATGGTGGGCGCCACGACCGTCGCCATCAACTGGTCGGGCTACGTCGCCAGCTTCCTCCACGATCGCGGCCTCGACCTGCCGCCGCGGTTCCTCTCGTCCCCCGGGACCAAGATGATCGAGGTCCCCGACGACATCGCCGGCCGGCTCCACCTGAGGCACGGCTGGTCGATGCTCGACTCGGTCAAGGACCGGCTGATCGAGGCCGGCGTCGACTTCACGGGCTTCCCCCAGGTCGAGGCCCTGTTCAACGCCCCGGCCATGCTCATCGTGGCCCTGGTCACGGCCCTGCTCGTCGTCGGCGTCCAGGAGTCGGCCAAGGTCAACAACGTCATCGTCTTCATCAAGGTCTCGATCCTGATCCTGCTCATCGTCCTCGGCCTGCCGATGGTCGACACCAAAAACTGGGGCGGCTCCTACATCCAGCCCTCGGTCGGCCCCTGGTACAACTTCGAGTACGGCTGGAGCGGCGTGCTGCGGGCCGCGGGCCTGGTCTTCTTCGCCTACATCGGCTTCGACGCCGTCTCGACGACCGCGCAGGAGGCCAAGAACCCCCAGCGCGACCTGCCCATCGGCATCATCGGCTCGCTGGTGATCTGCACGATCCTCTACTTCCTGGGCTCGATCGTGCTGACCGGCGTCGTGAACTACAAGCAGCTCCACGTGCCCGACCCGGTCGCCGTGGCCACCGACGCCATGAAGATGCCCTGGCTCTCGTTCTACGTGAAGATCGGGGCGATCATGGGGCTCAGCTCGGTGATCCTGGTCATGCTCATGAGCCAGCCCCGCATCTTCTACGCGATGTCGAAGGACGGCCTGCTGCCGGCCTTCGCCGCCAAGATCCACCCTCGGTTCCACACGCCGTACATCACGACGATCATCACCGGCCTGGTCGTCATGACGGCCGCCGCGATCCTGCCCCTGAGCGTCGCCGGCGAGTTGACCTCGATCGGCACCCTCTTCGCCTTCGCCATCGTCTCGGCCGGCACGCTCTACCTGCGGATCACCCAGCCCGACGTCGAGCGGCCGTTCCGCGCCCCGGCCATCTGGTTCACCGCCCCCATGGGCATCCTCACCGCCGTCCTGCTGATGCTCCCCCTGCCCTTCGACACGTGGGTCCGTCTGATCGTCTGGATGGCGATCGGCCTGGTGATCTACTTCGTCTACGGCAAGAGCCACAGCGTGCTGGGCAACAACCCCCAGGACACCCTGGTCGGCGCCGGCGCCGGCGAGGCCTGATCCCGCCCGGGACCGCCTCTCTCGGAACGGGGGAGGCGGTCCTGCCCGGCCGACCGGAGATCGGGTTCGGATTGGGTCCGTGCGCGCCGGACGACCAAGGAAGCCGATCGACGCAATCCGTTACGTTGTTTCGATTTCCATTCGATTTTCGGCGTCAGGATTTGGCTTCGCTCGTCCTATTTTTTTCTCAAAACGGCCTCTCGCCGCCGGTTTGAGAAGTCGCTAGGGCGGCCTCGGCGCGCAGGCCTCCTGTCGAGAGCATGGGCCCGAAACGCGCGTTGGGGAGCGAATTCGGGGGGCGACGCCGCCGTCGCCGACGGCCTGAGCGTCAAGCTTCCGTCCCTTGCAGGACCTTGTCCGCTCCGGTTTCCTCGTCGATGACGGCCGGGCGGGGGGCGAGCCAGCGGGCGACGGCCGTGGCCAGGATGACGGCGACGCAGGCGATGAGCATCGCGGTCAGGCCGATGTTGAGCCAGCCCTTCACGACCTGCCCGGCCTGGATCATCTTCCAGAACTTGCCGGTGATCTCGTAGTAGGCGGCCGTCCCGGTCGTGGCGACGACGAAGGCCATGGGCAGGATGGTCGTCCAGGCGTAGCGGCCCCGTCCGGCGTTGAACAGGCCCGTCGTCACGACGGCCAGGGCGATGACCGCGAGGAGCTGGTTCGCCAGCCCGAACATCGGCCAGATGCTCTCGACCGAGCCGGTGGCGATGAAGTAGCCCCACGCAAACACGACCAGGCCCGTCGCCAGCATCGAGGCCGGCAGCCAGTCGAGGTCGCCCAGCGGCTTCCAGATCCGGCCCAGGATCTCCTGCACCAGGAACCGGGCGATCCGCGTCCCGGCGTCGATCGTCGTCAGGATGAAGAGCGCCTCGAACATGATGGCGAAGTGGTACCAGAACGCCTTGAGCGACCCCAGGCCGGGGAGGGCCTCGGTGAAGATCCGGGCCATGCCGACGGCCAGCGTGACCGCCCCGCCGGTCCGGCCGTGGAGCGACTCCTGCACGTCGCGCTCCATCGCCACCAGCTCGCTCTCGGGCGTGGCGCCGGGCGCGGGGTCGAGGCCGTGGCCGCCGTCCATGTCGAACTCGCCCGCCTTGAGGAACCGCGCGAAGTCGGGGTTGGCGGCGAGGAAGTCGGGCCGCTTGCCCAGGTCGATGTTGATGTCGTAGTACATCGCGCTCGGCAGCGCCGCGGCGGCGATCAGGGCGACGACGCCGACCAGGCCTTCCATCAGCATGGCGCCGTAGCCGATCATCCGGACGTCGGACTCGCGCATGATCATCTTGGGGGTCGTCCCCGACGAGACCAGCGAGTGGAACCCGGAGATCGCCCCGCACATGATGCAGATGAAGACGTACGGGAAGATCGGCCCGTTGAAGTAAGGCCCGCCGCCGTGGGCGAAGAACGAGCTGACCGCCGGGGCCTCCAGCTTGGGATTGGCGATCACCACCCCGCCGACCAGCAGGAAGATGGTGCCGATCTTCAGGAAGCTGGAGAGGTAGTCGCGCGGGCAGAGCAGCAGCCAGACCGGCAGGACCGCGGCCACGAAGCCGTAGACCGCGACCGCGACGACCGTCCAGAACCGCGAGAGCGCGAAGTAAGGCGCGAGCGGCGAGTTCGGGACCAGGCTCCCCAGGCCCGTGACCGCCAGGACCATCACGGCCCCGATCAGCGAGGCCTCGATCACCTTGCCCGGCCGCAGCTTGTACATGTACCAGCCGACGAAGAGGGCGATGGGGATCGTCATGGCGATCGTGAACGTCCCCCACGAGCTTCCCGGCACCAGCCGACGGGCGTTCTCGGGGAGGAGGAACCCCGCCCCCTCGGGCGCGGCGCGCAGGGCCAGGTCGGCCGGCATGGCGAGCTGGAAGGGCTCGTGGAAGTCCATCTCCTGGTCCTCGCCCGCGCCGAAGCGGTACTTCGAGCCGGGGGGGACGTCGTAGACCCGCGGCCCGCCCTGGGCGATCCGCGAGTTGACCTGCGACCCCTCGGGATAGGCGAGGACGGTCCCGGCCTTCATGGCCACCTCCTCGCCGCCGAGCGCCTTGACGACCACGACGCCCAGGCCGGCCAGGGCGATGACGATGATGTAGAGGATGGCGATCGACGCCGCGATCCCCGCCGGCCGGCCGATCTCGGTCCGGGCCAGGCTCGCCAAGCTGCGGCCCCCGCGCTGGGTGGAGAGGGCCAGGACCGTCATGTCCTGCACCGCGCCCGCCAGGCAGACGCCGACGACGATCCAGATGAGTCCCGGCAGGTAGCCGAACTGGATGGCCAGCACGGGCCCGATCAGCGGCCCCGCGCCCGAGATCGCGGCGAAGTGGTGGCCGAAGAGGACCCAGCGGTTGGTGGGCTCGAAGTTCTGGCCGTCCTCGAAGCGATAGGCCGGCGTCGTCCGCGAGTCGTCGAGCGCCGCGACGCGGCCGGCGAGGAACCTGCTGTAGAAGCGGAGGGCGATCGCCAGGACCGCGAGCACCCCGATCATCACCGGCATGGCGTGCAACGTCATCAGCCTGGGCCCTTACGTCGTTTCGTCTTGTAGCCGAACTTCTGGAGGGCTCGCTCGGCCGCGTCGCGGCGGTCGCCCTGGAGCTCGATCCGGCCGTCCTTGTACGTGCCGCCGGTCCCGCAGGCGGTCTTCAGCAGGCTCGTCAGCTCTTCCAAATCATTACCTTCGGGGTCAAGCTCCGACACGAGGGTCACGAGCTTCCCCTTGGGCCGCTTGTCCAGGGCCACGCGGGCCGTCTGGTCCGCGGGCGGGATCCGGACGCGTTCCACGGGCCTGGGCGGGCAGGCGCACTCGGACTCCAGGCGGCCGCAGGTCTCGCAGACGGGCGGGCGGTCCCAGGGGGTCCCGGCGAACAGTCGAGTCACGCGGCGGACCTCACACGATGGGATAGGTATACCGCGGCTGGATCGCGACGCCCAGGTTCGCCCGCTTGCCGTACAGGAATTTCAGGTGGTAGTCGAGGTGGCCGACGTACATAGCGACCAGCTCGGCCAGCGTCACCCGGCCCTTCTCGGTGTGGTTCCCCGCCCGCGCGAAGTCGGCGTCGGTGCAGTTGCGGAGGATGCGCTCGGTCCATCGCCGGTTGGCGGCGAAGAGGGCGACGGCCTGGTCGAGCGGGGCCTCCTGCATGCGGAGCCGGTCGTTCCAGGCGTTCTCGTCGTAGGCGAGCAGCGTGGGCTCGGGCTCGGCGATCACCCGCTTCATCCGGTCGCTGGCGACGGCGTCGCTGTCGGCCAGGTGGGAGACCAGCTCGGCCAGGCTCCACAGCCCGGGGCCGGGGCGGGCCCGGAGGTGCTCCTCGCTCAGGCCGTAGACGGCGTATTCGAGCGTCGAGGGGCCCAGGGCGTAGCGATCGATCAAGTCGGTTGCGGCGCTCATGACTTGGGGGCTCGCTTGGTGTTGGTTTTCCCGTCGGCTTCGGCCGGCGACCGCCGCCAGATGGAAAGCTGGGGATGGCTGTATTCGACGAACCAGATCTCCTCCTCGACCCCGAGTTCCTGCGCGAACCTGCGGGCGACGAGGTGGTTGACGACCTCCAGCGAGACGCCCAGTATGTCGGCCCCGCCTTCGCCCTCGTCGCCGGGGTTGTGGAAGATGAAGCGGATCACGATCACCCGCTCGTCGATCGGCCCCTGCGCCGAGAGGTAGCGGCCGTCCATCTCGTAGATGGAATAGCCGCGGCTGGCCTGGCACAGGGACGTGATCCAGCGGGCCTCGTCGAAGCCCGGCTCCTTGCGGCGGCGGGCGATCGACTGCTTGACGAACGGCACCCGGCGGATCGCCCGCTCGTCGAATAGGTCTTCGAGGACTTCCTGGATCTTGCCGAAGTAGCCGATCTTCTTCGGCAGGATGACCTCGTAGATCCGGGCGGGCTTCGGCCCTTGCAATCGGTAGCTGGCCATGCCCTGCCCTTCGGCGACGGACGACCGGACGGACGCGACGGCCGGCGACGGTCAGCCGTCGGCCGGGATCGGACCGCCCTCGGGTAAGACGACCTTCAAGGGGCAAGGTTCGCAGCGCGGGCCCGAAGGCTTGCAGAAACGGCGGCCGACATCCGACAGCACCCGCGACGCCGCCGCCAGGGCCCCCGGGTCGCGCTCCGCCGCTTCGATCAGGAGGTGCGACGCCTCGTCGTAGTCGACGGTCGGGTCGATCCAGCCGTGGCGGACGAGGATGCGGTAGGTCGCCCGATCCACGGGATACGTCGCCGCGCCGAAGACGTGCAGGGCGATGGCGTCGGCCGTGGCGCGGCCCACGCCGTTGATCGCGGCCAGCTCGTCGGCGTACGTCGAGGGCGGGTCGTCCCCCGGGGCGGGCTCGCGTTCCAGTTCGTCGCGGCGGCCCCGATACCAGTCGGCGACCCGTTGCAGCAGGCGGACGGCCTTGGGGTTCGCCTCGACGCGGGCGTCGCGCAGGGCGTCGACGACCTCGGCGAGGGGCGAGGTCGCCAGCGCCTCGGGGTCGAGCAGGCCCGCCTCGTCGAGCGCGGAAGCCAGCCGATCGCCGCGCCCGGAGGCGAGGCTGCCGGACGCCGCGAACGCGATCAGGGCCTCGAACCGCGAAGGCCCCGGCGGCGGGACGGCCCGGCCGGCGGCGGCCGACGTCCGGGCGATCGTCGGGAAGGCTGCGCTCAGGGAGGGCATCCCGGGGACCTCCGCGACGGTCGCCGATCGGGTCGAATCAGGACGTCTGCTTGGCCTTCTCGAGCGCCGCCTTGTACTCGCGGGCGAGCTTGCTCTTGCGGCGGGCGGCGGTGTTCGGGTGCAGGACCCGGCGGGCGCCCGCCTTGTCGATCTTGGCGACGGCGGCGCGGAACTGGGTCTCGGCCGCGTCGAAGTCCTTCTCGGCGACGGTCGCCAGCGCCTTCCGGGCGGAGGTCTTGACGATCTTCTTGGCGATGCGGTTGTGCAGCCGCTTCTTGGCGCTCTGGCGCAGCCGCTTGGCGGCCGATTTGGTCGTTGGCATGGGTCCCTGGATCTTCCCGCGGGGTGACGAAGCGAAACGAGGCCCGCCCGCGCCGGCGGCCGGCGCCGAGGACGGGCTTCCTGTCAGGTCGGCCTACTCGAAGCGAAACTGTACCATGAACCGCGATTTCAGTTCAAGTTGCGAAGTCGCTGGGCGACGTCGCGGTAGGTGTAGTCGTTGGCGGCCACCTCGTTGTAATGCTCCTCGGCCGCTTCCATGTTGCCCAGCGACTCGTTGACGCGGCCGAGCTGGTAATGGATGGCGTTGAAGCTGGCGGTGTCGCCCTCTTCCATGGCCTTGAGGGCCTCTTGATAGGTCCGCTCGGCCAGCTTGCCGCGGCCGTCGGCCTCGAAGCTCATGCCGGCCTGCAACAGGGCCTGGACCTTCAGGTTCGGGCTCCCCTTGGCGAGCTGGAACTCGCCGATGGCCTCGCCGTGCTTGCCGTCGCGGGCCAGGCAGAGGCCGAGCTGGAAGTGGAGGTTGTGGTCTTCCGGGCTCAGGGCGATCCGGCGGCGGTACTCCTTGATCTCGTAGTCCAGGAGCATCCGCGAGATCTGTTCGAGCTTGGCCTTCGAGGTGACGTCGGTCGGGTCGTCGTCGACGCGCTTGGTCAGGGCTTCCATGGCCCGCTTGAGGCGGGTCGTCTGGACCTCGAAGTAGTTCTGCAAAAGCATGGCGTCCTTGGGGACGGCCTTGAGGCCGGCGCCGAGGATCTTCTCGGCGTGCTCGAACTGGCTGCGCTTGCGGAAGATCTCGGCCAGCTCGATGTACGGCCAGACCGCCTTGGGATCCTTCTGGATCTCCTTGTGCAGGCGCTCCTCCGGCGACATCTTCTCCTGCTTGAGCCGCTCCAGGTCGGCGGCGACGTCGGCGGCGGTGTCCTTCGGGTCTTCCTTCCTGTCGATCTGGTCCTCGTACTTGGCCCGCTTGATCGTGGCGCTGGCGGAGAGGCCGTTGATCTTGCGGTTGGCCTCGTCGTCGTAGGGGTCGATCTTCTTGACGGCCTCCCAGGCGGCGATGGCCTTGGGCCAAGACTCGCACAGCTCGTGGACGTGGGCGGCGTGGCGGTGGAACTCCGCGTCCTTGCCGACCTCGCTCTGGACCGACTCCAGGTACCACTGGGCCAGCGGGAAGAAGTCGAGCCGCTCGGCCGCCTCGGACGCCTCTCGCGCGGCGGTGACGTCCCAGGGGTTGTTGGTGAAGGCCTCCTCGCAGATCTCGAGGGCCGTCGTGTACCTTTCCTTGCCGCGGGCGGAGCGGGCGCGCATGTGGATCGGCTTGTTCGTCATGCCGACGAGCCGGCCGACCTTCGACGGCTCGTTCTGGAACTTGCGCCGCTGGGCGCCGCGCAAGGCCTGCCGGAACGTCAGGTTGTCCGGGGCCAGCTTGCAGGCCTGCTTGTACATGTCGACGGCGTAGTCCAAATTGGACTTGAGCGCGGCGTCGTTGCCGTATTGGAAGAAGGTGCGGGCCTTCGAGAGATCCTGGGGATCCGACTCCGGTGGCATCGAGAGTGCTCCTCACCAAGCCGAGGATACACGGCGGCGGTGGACTTGAAGCTTGAGGATGGTCGTTTCGCCCTTCATTCTACTGGATCGCCGCACGCCCCACCACTGCCAGATGGACCGAGCACGCCCGGAACCGAACCCGAGAGGACCGGAACGACATGGAGATACTCAGGGACGCGGGCCTGTCCGCCCTGATCGCCAGCGACCGCCTCGAAACCCTGGCCGACGGCTTCGAGTTCACCGAAGGGCCGCTCTGGCTCCCCGACGGCTCGATCCTGTTCCAGGACATCAAGGCCGAGCGGACCTACCGCCTGGGCCCCGACCGCAAGGTCCAAGTCCTTCGCGAGCACACGGGCGCGGCCAACGGCCAGACCTTCGCGGCCGACGGCGGGATCGTCTTCTGCGAGCAGACCGGCCGCCGGCTCTCGTGGATGTCGATCCGCAGCCCCGAGCCCGTGGCCCTGGCGCTCGACTGGCAGGGCAAGCGGCTGAACAGCCCGAACGACGTCGTCTGCCGCAGCGACGGCTCGGCCTACTTCACCGACCCGCCCTACGGCGTGAAGCCCGAAGATCGGGAGATCGAATTCCAGGGGGTCTTCCGCTGGACCGCCGACCTCGGCCCCGTGAAGCTGCTCGAAGACTTCGAAAAGCCCAACGGCCTGGCCTTCACGCCCGACGAGCGGACCCTCTACGTCTGCGACACCGGCCGCTACCACGTCCGGGCGTTCCGCGTCCGCGAGGACGGCGACCTCGAGCCCGGGGTGGGCCGGATCTTCGCGACCCTCGACCCCGACCAGGCCGGCGGCCCCGACGGCATCAAGGTCGACCGGGCGGGGCGGGTGTACGTCGCCGTGGCGCTGGGGGTCTGGGTCTTCGAGCCCGACGGCCGCCTGCTGGGCATCCTGGCGACCCCCAAGCGGCCCTCGAACCTCAACTGGTGCGACGCCGACGCCTGCGGCCTCGTCATCACGGCGGTGGACGCCGTCCATTACGTCCGTTTCCACGAACCCGGCCTGCCGCCCGTCTTCCTGCCCCGGGAGTGAGGCCGAATTCGAGGCCGTCGATCGCGGCATGGGTGGGATGATCTGTTCGGCGGGCGTCGCGTCGACTACAATGGTCCGTGCGACGTTCCGCGCCCCCCGCGGAGCGAGGCGACCCCGAGCCGGCCATCCCCGCGAGTCGCCGCCCCCGCCCGTCGAGACTCGTCTGGCCCAGCTGAACACGAATCGCGCCCGCATGGCCGGCGCGATTCGCCGTAGGAGAACCGCGTGGCTAAGGAAGAACCGATCCGTACCGAAGGGCGCATCGTAGAGGCGCTCCCCAACACCCAGTTCATGGTCGAGCTTGAGAACGGCCACAAGGTGCTCGCTCACATCGCGGGCAAGATGCGGAAGAACTTCATCCGGATCGTCCCGGGCGACCGGGTGACCGTCGAGATCTCGCCGTACGACTTCCTCAAGGGCCGCATCGTCTATCGCGAGCGCTGAGACGCGTCGCCGCCCCTTCGGCCGCGTTCAGCGCTCCCGCCACCAGACGCGCGGCCCGATCCCCATCGCCGCGGCCGTCGGCTCGACGTCCCTCCGGAACCGGGAGGCGTCGATCGGATAGCCGGCCGACGGCTTCAGGCCCGGGACGCGACGCGTCCAGAAGGCGTTGAACACGTCCATCCAGCATTCCCGGACGGATTTCGACACGATCGACGCCAGCGCCACGAGCGCATCGTCGGCGTCGGCGCGGGGCGTCAGCCGGAGGTTGACCGAGCGTCCGGGCGCGCGGATCGTGTACTCGCTCAATTCGGGCCCCTCGACGCCGCGGTCGATCCAGGTCCCCGGAAAGGCCGCGAGCAGCGGCTCCAGGTAATAGTGCCGCCCGCCGTGCTTGTCGCCGCGGACGCGCGCCGGGCGGCCGTCCTCGGCTCGCTCCCAGACCGCCTTGAGAAGCCGCTCGAACGCCTCGAAATGGACGCCGGCCTTCGACGCGTGGCGGTCGAGCCCCGCGTTGAACCGCTCGGGGCCGACGACCTCGACGAGCACCTCGGCGACCCGCCACGCGCCCGACGGCGGCGCGAACGGCCGGCAAGCCAGGCGGCCGCACAGACGTTCGACCAGGTCGGCCGCCGCCCAGGGGGTCGGGGGATCTTCGGCCGTGCGCCAGCGGTCGATCTCAGCCTCGGCGGGGTCGCGTTTCGTCAATGAGGCCACGAACTCGGCGGGGTTGGGGTGGAGTTCGTGCCCCGCCGCATCGAGGAGGGCGAGGCACGTCGCGTGCAGCGGCTCGCGGCCCCGGCCTCCCTTGAGGATCGCCTTGGAATCGTCGACCTGGAAACGGTCGCTCGGCCGCCCCGCGCGGCAGACGGTGGCGGCGAGGTCGTCCCAGAGTCGTCGAGGGGGCTCGCGATCGAGCGGATCGGCGCCGTCGCCGAGGTCGCAGGACTCGACGACGACGGCCGTCATGACCAGGGGGCCGAGATTCGGCCCGTAGCCCGCCTCGTCGATCCCCACCCAGCGCATGGCGATCGGCCCTCGGTCGGGGTTCAGGCGGCGGTGGCGTCGGAGTCGGCCGCCGCGGGGGCCTCGTCGCCGTCGGGGTCGGTCTCGGCCCAGAGCGAGGCCGGGGCGCGGCCGAGGACCTCGGCGGCGAGCGACGCGTAGTCCTCGGCGCCGCGGCTGGTCGGGGCATACTGGAAGATCGACTGGCCGAAGCTCGGGCACTCCGCCAGCCGGATGTTGCGGCGGATGCGGGTCTTGTAAAGCTTCGCGTCGGACCAGGGCGAGACGCCCTTCTTCTTGGCCGCGAAGAAGCTCTGCAGGTCCTCGACGACCTCGCCGCCGTGGCGCGTGCCGGCGTCGTACAGGCAGAGGACCACGCCGCCGACTTTCAGCTCGCGGTTGACCCGCTTCGACACCAGGTTCACCGTCTCCAGCAGCTTCGATAAGCCGTGCAGGGCCAGGAAGTGGGCCTGGAGCGGGATCATCACCTCGTTGGCGGCGCAAAGGGCGTTCAGCGTCAGGACGCTGAGCGACGGCGGGCAGTCCATCAGGACGAAGTCGTACTCGTCGGTGTCGGCGGCGAGCTGGTCGCGGAGGATGACCTCGCGGCCGACGGTCCCCAGCAGCTCCAGCTCGGCCCCGGCGAGGTCGATGTGGCTGCCCACGATCGAGAGGTTGGGCGCAACCTGCCGTCGGGCGTCCTGGATGCTCAGGCTCTCCGTCAGGACCTCGTAAAGCGACGGCCCCGACCGGCCCGGCAGCAGGCCGAGGTGGAGGGTGGCGTGGGCCTGGGGGTCGAGGTCGATCACCAGGACCTTGTGGCCCTCCATGGCCAGCGCGGCGGCCAGATTGACCGTCGACGTCGTCTTGCCGACGCCGCCCTTTTGGTTGAGCACCGCGATCCGCCGCATCGTATCTCCCTCCGTGGACTTGATCTGCGCCAGCCGGCCCGGCCGCCGAGGGCCCCGTCCATCCCTGTCGAGTCGACGCCTCGTCGAACCCGCGGGACCCGGCCCGAGCCTTTGGACCGGAGTCTATCCCTTTCGCCCCGAGGCGCTAAGTCGAATCGAGGACCCTCCGACGCCTTCCACACTCGCGGGGGAAGGCAGACCCCGCAGGGGTCGGATGAGGGGGAGGACGAGCAAGAGGGCCGACGGAATTCGCAATACAGCCCTAAGTTACGCCGACGCACGACTCGCTTGTCCTCCCCCTCGTCCGGCCCTCCGGGCCACTTTCCCCGCGAGGGGGGAAGGCCGTCGATCGGGGGCGGCCGCTCAGTCGTGGTTTTCGAGCCGTCCCTGGTTCTTCTTCTTGGCGAGCTTGGGGGCGAGTTCATCGAGGAAGAGGTCGCGGGATTCGTCGGCCGCGCGGCGGAGGCGGGCGAGCAGGCCCTCGACGGACTCGTGGAAGGCCTCGTCCTGGCGGCCCAGGGCCACGAACGTCTCGACCTCGGTGAGCGCGACGACGGCGTCTTGATGTTCGCCGAGGACGTCCTGGATCTTGCGCGCCAGGTTGATGATCCGCCTGGCGCGCTTCTCGGGCTTCGGGCCCAGGGCGGAGGCGACCAGCTCGGTGGTGTAACGCGCCCGCTTGGCCCGCTTGCGGATCTCGTGGAAGGCCACGTCGGGGCTGTCGGCCGCGAGGCCGTCGGCGTCGCTCCGCAGCCGCTTCCACGCTTTCACCACGAGCGGCGGCAGGATCTTGCGGCAGGGCTTGCCGGCCCGCTCGCCGACCGGCGGGTCGTCGGCGGCCTTCTCAAGCTCGGCGAGCAGCTTCTTGAACCGTTCGCCCGTCAGGGTCCGGCGCATCGTCCGGCCCCCCTTCGTCCGCCGCCCTTCCAACCAGTCGAAGAGGGGCTTGAGCGCCAGGCGGTCGGCCTCGGACTCGCCCTTCTCGAAGCGTTCGCGGAGGACGTCCAGGTCGCGGACCTCGCCGATCGCGCCGCCGAGCCATCGCAGCTCGGCCGCCAGGTGGTCGCGCCACTCGGCGTCCAGCAGCTTCCCGAAGGCCTGCAGCTCGCTGCGGAGCCGGCGGGCCGATGTGCGCAGCCGATGCACGCCTTCCGGCTCGCCCCCGCGCGCGGCGGGGTCGGCGATTTGGATCCGCTCGATCGCCGTCCTTAAAGACGCGACGATCGCCTTCGAAGCAGGATCGTCGGGGCCCGTCCGCTCGCGGTCGTCGTCGGGTCGAGGGGCCTCGGGGACGCTGGGATTCGCTGGGGAGCTCATGAGGGTCCAACAAACTGGAGAAGCTGTGCGGCAGTCCGCGTCCCTCACCATACGTCGTCGGTCCACGTCGCCACAAGGCGGCTCCCGCGGCTTAACGCAACGGGTGCAGCCCCCGCAGGCCCCGCCGGGCGTTGACTTCGCCGAGCGCCCGGGGCTCGGCGGCGAGCAGCTTGACGAGCTGGGTCGACGAGCAGCCGAGGGCCGCGGCGGCCTCCTTCACATCGTCGTCGCGGCCGGCCAGGACGTCGAGGGCCTCGGCCAGGAGCGCGGGGAAGTCGTCGTGCTCGGGGCTGACGACGATCCGCCCTCCCCGCAGGCGGGACGCCCAGCGCGGGCTCGGCGCGGTCGCGGCGGGCGTGCGGATCTCCAGCGCCAGCCGGAGTCGGAGCCGGAAGAGGGCCTCGCGGCGGTTCTCGCCCTGGGAACGGCGCTCGGAGGCCTCGGCCACGGTCCCGGTCGGCCGGTGGGTCAGGATGACGGCCGTCTCGACCTTGTTGCGGTTCTGCCCGCCGGGCCCCGAGCGCCGGGTCGTCCGGAAGTCGCACTCGGCGGCGAGCCGGTCGGGGTCGAGAGCCGCGGGATGGCCGCTCATGTCGGAGGTTGCTCCCGAAGGTCCAATTCAGATCGTCGTTGGAAGGCCTTCCCCCCTCGCGGGTGATGAGGGGGAGGATGAGCGAGGCCCCTTCGGAATTCAAAGGCAGATTGGAAGTTAGGGCGTCGGTATTCGTGCTCGTCTCCCCCTCGTCCGGCCCTTCGGGCCACCTTCCCCCGCGAGGGGGCAAGGACCTTATAGGGGGGGACAAACCGGCCCTAACCGAGCAGCCTCTCAGCGAGTCCAGGTCCGGTTCCGAAGGGCGGCGAGGTCTTCGGTGGTCGCGACGCCCGTGGTGCCGACCTGATGGACGACGATCGACGAGGCGAGCACGGCCAGCTCGACGGCCTCGCCCAGCGAGGCCCCCGCCGCCAGCGCCGCGGCCAGGTTGGCCGTGACCGAATCGCCCGCGCCGACGACGTCGATGGGCCCCCGTACGGGCAGGGCGTCCGAGTGGACGACCTCGCCGTCGGGGCCGGCCGCGACGATCCCGCGCTCGGCCATCGTGACGAAGACCGGCCGGCCCGAGCCCAGCGCCAGCTCGGCGGCCGCCCGTTTGGCCTCCTCGATCGTCGAGACGCTCGGGCGGTCGAGCAGAGTCGCCAGCTCGGCCGCGTTCATTTTGAGGGCCACGGCCGGCCAGTCGCGGAGTCCCCGGCGCGAGTCGGCCAGGAAGAGGAGCCGGGGGTACTCGTCGGTCAAGGCGTCGATCGCCTGCAGCAGCCCGCGCGTGACCACGCCGGTCTCGGCCGCGTCGACCTGCTCCAGGACGATCACCGCATGGCAACGCGCGGCGACCGCCCGCAGGCTGTCGATCAGGCGGAGTTCCAGGTGCCTCGGCGTCGGCGTCCAGTTCTTCGTGTCCAGCCGGTTCAGCTCGACGGGGACCTCGCCGGGGCGGACCACCAGCGGCTTGCAGTAGGTGAAGGTGCGGCGGTCGGGGGCCGTGAGCAGGTGCTCGGTGGAGACGCTGGGCGACGCTTCGAGCCCGCGTCGCAGCTCGTAGCCCTCGCCGTCGTCGCCCCGGAAGCCGACGACCTCGATCCGGCCCACGCCGAGCGCGACGAGGTTGTTGAGGACCGTCCCGGCCCCCCCCGGCTGGGCGCGGACGTTGGCGACGTTGTAGACCGGCAGGCCCGTCTCGATCGACGTCTCGGCGCGGGCCGGGTCGATCTCCAGGTAGCGATCGAGGCAGAAGTCGCCGACCACCGCGATCCGCAGGCCCTTGTACAGCGAGACGACGTCCTGGAAGCGTTCCGGGGTCATGAAGCGGCGACCTGGTGGTAGAGGTTGTGGATGAACGCGGCGTTGTCGCACTGGAGGTAGTGCATCTCGCCCCCCATCCGGGCGTAGCTCTTGCAGAACCGCAGGTAATACGCCGGGTTCGACTTGGGGGGCTCGCCGGTGGTCCAGTCCCAGCCGCCGCCGTCCTGGACGTCGACCACGTAGATCGCGTGGTCCTCGACGATCGGCCGGCCGTCCTGGAGGCGGAGGTTGTTGACGCAGCTCAGGCTCTTCTCGAAGACCTGCGGGCCCATGATCGCCGATCCGACCGAGAGCACGACGCCGTGGTCGAGGGTCTCGACCGAGCCGCCGAACAGCCGGAAGTCGTGCTCGGCCGCCCGGCCGATCGCCGCGCCGTTGAAGATCGGATGGTTGGCGATGATGTCGTAGCCGATGCCGGGGTGGACGGTCATCGGGATCTTGTGCTGGAACGCCTGCGCCAGGATCGACGCGTGCTTCCACTCGTGCTCGACGATGATCCGGCCGGTCGGCAGATTGTTGGCCAGGATCGCCCGCAGGGCGTCGGCGCGGGGGGGGGCCAGGGGGTGGGCGGGCTCGTCGCGGAGGCTCTGCTCCAGCTCGGCGGCCGTCGGCAGGTCGACGCCGTCCTCGGCGATGAACCGGCCCAGGCCCGCGCCGTAACCCTCGCCGCGGAGGCCGGCGGCCAATAGCGCCAGGTGGATGTTGCGGCCGGTCTCGTCCCACGAGCCGAACGCCCCCAGCGGGACGTTCTCGCGGACGCTCTCGGTGGAACGGCCGATCCAGGCGTACTCCCAGTCGTGGATCGTGCCCGCGCCGTTGGTCGCCAGGTGGGTGACCCATTCCTTGGCCATCATGCGGCCGAGGATCGACGCGGCCCCGTTGCGCAGCAGGTGCGCGCCGTAGATCAGCATCACCCCCCCACCCATCTCGCGGGCCCGGCGGATGCGGCGGGCGCATTCGGCGACCCGCAAGGCGACCGGCCCCGGCAGGGGCTTGGGCTCGGCGTCGGGGTCGATCAGGACTTCCTCGACGGTCGTCAGGCTGCGGCGCTCTTCGAGGGGGTAGACGCGGAGCCGGGACAGGTCGAGCGGTCGGGTGTTCATGATCCCAGGATCAGCTCCAGAAGGGGCTTGGAATCGCGATAGTCGGGGATGACGACGTCGGCGCCGACGCCGGTGAGGCGGTCGCGCTTCCAGGCGTCCATCCGGCCCGATCCGTTGGCCGCCTCGTCGCTGGCCACGGCCACGGCCAGGCCGCCGACCTCCTTGGTGTTCTCGATCTCGACGTAGCCGTCGCCGAACGACATCAGCTCCGCGCCGTGGATGTCGTTCTCGCGGAGGATCCGCTCGATCACCATCTTCTTCGAGAACGACTTGTAGTCGTCCTGGGCCCCGTAGATGTGGGTCCCGAAGTAGCGGGAGACGTCGAGCAGCTCGGCCTCGCGCCGCACGAACGGCTCGTCGGTGCCGCTGGCGAGATAGAGCGAAAGGCCGCGGCGCGTCAGGTCTTCCAGCAGGGCCCGCGAGCCGTGGACGAGCAGGTCGTCGGGCTTGATCGTGCCGTCCTTCAGGCCGTGCAGCCGGGCCATGATCCGGTCGTCGAGGCGGCGGAGGTACTCGTGCTTGTACCAGAGCGGCTCGCGGGGCTCGCCCCCGCGCTCGCGGACGCGGTCGGCGAGCTGGATCATCTGGTAGATGGTCTGCTTGCCGTTGAGCCGCATGATGTCTTCGAAGGCCAGCCGGCGGCGGTCCTCCTCCGACTCGCCGTCGAGGGCCGGCAGGACCTCGACGAACATGGGGACCATGACGTCGGGCCAGCCCTGGCGGACCAGCGAGAGCGTGCCGTCGAAGTCGAAGACGACGCGGCTGATCCCGGGGCGGGGGGCGAACGACGGCAGCAGGATGACCTCGCCTTCGAAGGTCGGGCTCGCGGGCGTCACGCGGTCTCCTTTTCGATTTCCATGAACGCGTAGCAGATCAGGTGGTAGAGCGTCATCTGAACGTCCTCGACGCGGCCGTAGTGGGTGTCGGCCACGACGATCGTCTGCTCGGCGAGCGCGGCGCACCCGCCTTTCTTGGCGCCCACGAACGCGATCGTCCGCATGTCCCTGTCGCGGGCCCATTCCATCGCCTTGACCAGGTTCGGCGAGTTGCCGCTGACGCTGCTGGCGATCAGAACGTCGCCGGGCCGGGCGTGATTCTCCAGGGGGCGGACGAAGACGTCCTCGAAGCAATAATCGTTGCCGATGGCCGTGAGCCAGGCGACGTTGTCGGCCAGGGTGATGATCCGGAACCGGCGGCCGAGGGCGTCGCTGGCCCCCTTCCCCAGGTCGGTCGCGAAGTGCGACGCGCTGGCGGCGTTGCCGCCGTTGCCGATCACGAAGATCTGGCGATCCTCCTCCCAGGCCCGCCGCACCGTCGCGACGACGCGCTCGACGGCGTCGAGCGGGATCGAATCCAGGGCGCGGTGCTGGGCCTCGATGTAACGCGCCAGCCAGGACTGCATCGGGGGCCTCGCTTCCTCTCTCGTGGGGAGACGTCATCGAATCCCCCACGATCATAGAGCGCGACCGGGGCGCGGGCGATGGGGGTCCCCGGCGAATCCCCGGCCGGCGTCCCGCACTTGCCCGGTTCGGGGGGGGCCGGTACCTTGATAGCCGACCGCGACGCCGCGAGTGCGGCCCGCGCCCTCCCCCCGCCCCGAGTGCCAGCCGTGAAACCTCCCCCCTCGAGCCCGGTCGGATGGCGCAAGCCGGCGACCCGCGCGCTCAAGGCGGCGGTGGCCGTCCTCGTCTTCTGGGGGGTCGGCCGGCACGTCCTGCGCACCTGGGACGACCTGGGGCGGAGCGGGGCGACGCTGCAGCTCCATCCCGGATGGCTCGCCGCCTCGGGCCTGGCCTACCTGGTCGGCCTGGGATTCTGCGGGGCCTTCTACCGCGACGTCCTGGGGGCGAGCCCTACCCCGCTCTCGCGGTTCGCCGCCCAGCGGGCCTACCTGGTCAGCCACCTGGGCAAGTACGTCCCCGGCAAGGCCGTGGTGGTCGTGATGCGCGCCGCGCTCTCGACCCCCTACGGCGTCCGGGCGTCGACCTCGGCCCTGGCCACGTTCTACGAGACGCTCGTCATGATGGCCTCGGGGGCGGCGATCGCCGCGGTCGTCTTCGCGGCGGGGGGCGATTCCCCGGTGATCAGGCTCGACCGCCCGCTCCTGGGCGTCCGCGAGGTCCGCGCCTTCGTCCTCTTCGCCCTGATCGCCGCGGGGCTGACGGCGGCCTTCCTGACGGTCGTCGCGCCGCCCGTCTTCCGCAAGTGCGCGGGGACGTTCCTGCTCAAGGTCCCGGGCGTCGGGGCCGACGCGCTGCCGACCCTGAGCTGGGGCCTGCTGGGGCTGGGGCTCGCCCGGACCGGGGTCGCGTGGGTCTTCCTGGGCTTGAGCCAGGTCGCCGCGGCCCGGGGGCTGGCCGGGGCCGGGATGGGGACGACGGCGTTCGACCCGGCGACGATCCCGGTCGTGGTGGCCAGCGTGGCCCTGGCGACGGTCGCCGGCTTCGTCGTGGCCGTCGCGCCCGGCGGGCTCGGCGTGCGCGAGAGCGTCTTGATGTACGCCCTGGGGCCGGCGTTCGGCCCGGGGCTCGCCGTGGCCGCCGCCCTGGTCCTCCGGCTCGTGTGGGTCGCCGCGGAAGTCCTCGCGGCGCTCGTCCTCGTCCCCCTGGGGAGGTCGTCCGGCCCGGAGCGGATCCGGGCGGCCGAGGAACTCCAGGAGGCGGTCCCGATATCGGAAGCCCCATGATCAGCGTCGTCGTCCCGGTCTGCAACGAGGAAGCCAGCCTGATCGCCCTGCACCGCGAGCTGGACGCGGCCTTCGCGCGGCTGGGCGGCGAGGCCGAGTTCATCTTCATCGACGACGGCAGCCGCGATGGCTCGTGGCGGGTCGTCGAGGAACTCGCCCGCCTCGACCCCCGCGTGCGCGGGATCCGCTTCCGGCGCAACTTCGGCAAGGCCTCGGCCCTGACGGCCGGCTTCCAGGCCGCGGTCGGCGAGCGGGTCTTCACGCTCGACGCCGACCTGCAGGACGACCCCGCGGAGATCCCCCGGTTCCTGGAGCGGCTCGACTCCGGGCTCGACGTGGTGAGCGGCTGGAAGCGGACCCGGCACGACCCCTGGCACAAGGTCTATCCCAGCCGCGTCTTCAACGCGATGGTCAGCCGCCTGACCGGCTGCCGCCTGCACGACCACAACTGCGGCTTCAAGGCCTACCGGGCCGAGGTCCTCCGCGAGGTCGGCATCTACGGCGAGCTGCACCGCTTCGTCCCGGCCCTGGCCTTCGCCAAGGGGTTCCGCGTCGGCGAGCTGGAGGTCCACCATAGGCCTCGCGAGCACGGCCAGTCGAAGTACGGCTTCACCCGCTTCCTGAAGGGGTTCCTCGACCTGCTGACGGTCGTCTTCCTCACCCGGTTCCGCCAGCGCCCGCTGCACATCTTCGGCGGCTCGGGGCTGGTGCTCTCGTCCCTGGGCGTCCTGGGGATGCTGTACATGGCCGGCCTGTGGGTGCTCAACCGCCTCTGGGTCGTCGACGCAGGCCGGCCCGAGCCCCACCCGATCGGCACGCGGCCCCTGCTCTCGTACTCGATCGCCCTGCTGGTCGTGGGCGTGCAGCTCTTCTGCCTGGGGATCGTCGCCGAGCTGATGACCTCCTACAGCCTGCGCGCGTCCGACACTTACAGCATCGCCGAGACCCTCCGCCCCCGCGTCTCCGATCGATCGGATCGCGACGTCGCGACCGCCTCCTCGCAACCGGAAGTCTGAGGAACCATGAGCACCGCCGAAGCCCACGAGCCCCCGGTCGACGTTTCGGCCCCGCGCAGCGAGCCCCGCCGCCTGATCGGCACGCTCTTGATCGCGACCGCCACGGCCCTGGCCCTCGGCGCCCTGCTCCGTCAGCCGACCATGATGGGCGCCAACGACATCTCGCGCTGGTGCACCATCTGGAGCCTGCTGGAGCGGGGCACGTACGTCATCGACGACTGCCCCTGGCATCCCGAGACCCAGGACAAGGTCCAGATCCCCGCCAATCCGCCCCAGGACGGCCCCGACGGCCAGCCCCTGAAGCACTACTACTCCAGCAAGCCGGCCCTGCTGCCGACCCTGATCGCCGGCCTGCTCTACCCGGCCCGGACGCTCGTGGGCGTCCCGCTCGACCGGGTCGTGCTCCAGCCTCGCGAGGCCCGCTGGTCGCAGGTCCCCGACCCGGACCACCCCGGGAAGGTGAAGGGGGTCCTGACCACGCCCGACCAGCCCGTGAAGTGGCCGTCGTACGTCTACTATTTCAAGCCGATCCTGATCCTCCTGAACATCATCCCGTTCTGCGGCTTCCTCGTCCTCTTCGCCCGCATCCTCGACCGCTGCGCCCGGACCGACTGGGCCTGGACGTACAGCCTGTTCGCCGCGGCCTTCGGGACGTACCTGCTCCCCTACACCCAGACGCTCAACAACCACACCGTCGCGGCCTTCACGGCGTTCTTCGCCCTCGACCAGTTCCTGCGGATCTGGGACGACGGCGCCGACGAGGGATGGCGGTTCGCGCTGGTGGGCCTGCTCGCCGGCTTCACGGCCACCAACGAGCTGCCCGCCGCCGCGTTCCTGGGGTTGCTCGGCCTGGCACTCGCGGCGCGGTACCCGGCGCGGACGATCGCCTGGTTCGTCCCCTTCGCGGCCCTGCCGCTGCTGGCCCTGGCCACCTCGCAGTACGCGGCCTTCGGGAAGTTCAAGCTGGCCTACGAGGAGTTCGGGACCGACGCCTACGAGTTCGAGGGGAGCCTCTGGAAGACCCCCCTGGAGCTGGACGCCCTGAATCTCCCCTGGACCAAGCCCGAGGAGGCGGCCCGCCGCGGGATCGTCGGCGAGTCGTACGCCAAGTACCTCTTGCACATGACGCTCGGCCACCACGGCTTCTGGTCGCTCTCGCCGATCTTCCTGGTGGCCGCGATCGGGCTGGTGAGCTTACTGCGCACCCGGGGTCGGCTGTCGGCCGTCGCCTGGCTGACGCTCGGGCTGACCGTGATTTTGCTGGCCTTCTACACCTGGAATCCCAAGGCCCGCAACTACGGCGGCTCGGCGCAGGGGCTGCGCTGGCTCTTCTGGCTGATCCCGTTCTGGCTGCTGATGCTCCCCGCCGCCCTGGACGCGATCGCCGACCGGCCCTGGCTGCGACGGCTGGCCGTGCTGGCCCTGTTCGTCTCGGTCATGTCGGTCGGCTATGCGATGCGCGGGCCCTGGAGCAACCCCTGGATCCAGGACATGATCGAGCACCTGGGGCTCTATACGCTGCCCCGCTGAGGTCGGTCGCCGCCGCTCAGGCCTGCAGGGCGGCGGCCGTCGCGGCCTCGTCGCGGCGGCCGGGCTCGACGGCCCGGGCGGGGAACGTGCAGATCACGCGGGTGCCGACGCCCGGCTCGCTCTTCAACTCGATCGCGCCGTGGTGCGACTTGGCGACCGCCTGGCAGATCGAGAGGCCGAGCCCCGTCGCGCTCGACTTGCGGGGCCGGGCCGAGTCGATGCGGTAGAACCGCTTGAAGATGTGGGGGATGTGCTCGGCCGCGATGCCGATGCCGGTGTCCTCGACGACGAGCGTGGCCCGGTCCTGCCGGAACTCCAGGCCGACGCGGATCTCGCCGTCCGCCGGCGTGTATTTCACCGCGTTGTCGATCAGGTTCAGGAGCAGGCGGCGGAGTTGATCGCTGTCTCCGTAAACGACGCAGGCGGCGATCGGCTCCTTCAGGACCAGGCGCTGGCCGGCCTCGGCCGCGACGGCCCGCATGTGCTCGGTCACGTCCTGGACCAGGACGTCCAGCCGCAGGTCCTCGAACGAGGGCTTGACGAGCGCGTCCTCGCGGCAGAGGTACAGCAGGTTCGTGGTCAGCCGGGTGAGGTGCTCGATCTCTTCGAGCATGCTCTCCAGGGTCCGGCGGTATTCGGCCGGCTCGCGGTCGGTCATCAGCGTGACCTCGGCCTCGCTGCGGAGGGCGGCGAGCGGCGAGCGCAGCTCGTGGGCGGCGTCGGCGGTGAACCGCTGGATCTCGCCGAACGAACGCTCCAGCCGCGCGATCATGCCGTTGAGGGTGCGGGCCAGCCGACCCAGCTCGTCGTCGGGGTTCGGCGTCGCCAGCCGGCGGTCGAGCCGCGTGGCCGTGATCTGCTGGGCCTCGGCCGCCAGCTTCTCGACCGGCGAGAGGGCCTTCCAGGCCAGCAGGTAGCCGCAGCCCAGCGCCGCGAGCAGCAGGATCGGGCCCGTCGACAGGAAGACGTCGCGCAGCTGCCCCAGGTGCCGCTCGTTCATCTCGGTGTCGAGCGCGACCTGCACCAGCAGCGAGGCGTAGGGCGTGTCGATCGACTTGCTGAGCATCCGGCAGTGGCCCAGGCCGGGGACGCTGACGTCCTCGTGCACGTACTCGCCGTGGTCGTCCGGCGCGACGGCGGGCATCGGCAGGCCCGACTCCGCGATCCGCTCGGAGCGCAGCCAGGCGCGGTCGCCGTCCTCGGTGACCTGCATCTCGAACACGGGGTGGATCGCGAACTGCCAGGCCAGCCGCTCGCGGAGGACGTCGGCGTTCTCCGCCCGGCCGATCTGGTCCTCGATGACGGCGAGCTGGCCGTCGAGGTTGCTGTCGGTCCGGTACTGGATCACGCGGATCATCAGCAGGTCGACCGTGGCCGCGAAGATCGTCAGCACGGCCGCGAGCACGGCCCCGTACCAGAGGGTCAGCCTCCAGCGGATGGTCATCCGGCTCATGCCACGTCCTTCAGGACGTAGCCC
Source organism: Paludisphaera mucosa (assembly GCF_029589435.1). NCBI lineage: Bacteria > Pseudomonadati > Planctomycetota > Planctomycetia > Isosphaerales > Isosphaeraceae > Paludisphaera > Paludisphaera mucosa. The sequence goes on from NZ_JARRAG010000001.1 coordinate 2,095,914, forward strand.
ACCCCCCGCACGGTGTGGATCAGCGGGGGGCGGTCGGGCTTCTCGATCTTCTTGCGAAGCAGCGTGATGTAGACGTCGATCGTGTTGGTGAGGGTGCCCGTCGCCTCTTTCCAGACGTCGCGGGCGATCATCTCCCGGGTGACCGGGGTGTTCTTGTGGCGGAGCAGGAACTCCAGCAGCTCGAACTCGCGACGGGTCAGGTCGATCTCGACGCCGCCCCGCACGACCGAGCGGGCCACAAGGTTCATCTCCAGGTCGTCGGCCTGGAAGCACAGCTCGCGGCTCAGGACGTCCCGGCGCAGCAGGGCGCGGACGCGGGCGAGCAGCTCCACGAAGGCGAACGGCTTCACCAGGTAGTCGTCGGCCCCCGAATCCAGCCCCTCGACCCGCGCCTCGACCTCGTCGCGGGCCGTCAGGATGAGGACCGGCTTCGAGAACCCGTCGGAACGGAGCCCGCGCAGGACCTCCATCCCGTCGCGCTTGGGGAGCATCAGGTCGAGGATCACGGCGTCGACCAGCGTCGTGCTCGCCTGTTCGTAGGCGTCGCGGCCGTCGGACGACGTGACGACCTCGTACCCCTCCTCGCGCAAGCCTCGCTCCAGGCTCTGGAGGAGCTTCGGCTGGTCTTCGACGACAAGGAGACGCGGCATGACCTCACCTCGAAGATTCCCGGGGAATCCCATGGACCCGGCCGGGCTTCCACCTCGAACTCGTTCCGACTCGCACTCGCCGACGAACGCCGCCGCCTCTCCAGCCTACCCCGTGGAGCCGCGACGGTCACAGGGCGGAAGAGATTGAAAATACCTAATCCGGGCCGGGTATTCCAGTCGCACGGGCCGCCCGTGAGGATTTGGTCGAGTTTCCGGGCTCGGAGGACGATAACGACGACGAGGGATGCGCCGTGCGCGTCGCCCGGTTCCACGTCCCTCTTCGGCGGGGGTCCGTTCCATCTCATGGCCGTCCGACGTCGGATCGATCGCCCTCGGGCCCGCGTCCTCCTCATGACGATCGTGGCGTCGGCCCTCGCGGCCGGGCCGGGTTGCCTGGGGCCGAGCGCCCTGCGCTCGACGCGCATGAAGTACAACGAGGCGATCCGGACCACCAACGACGAGCAGCTTTTGATGAACATCGTGAGGCTGCGCTACGCGGACTCGCCCGTCTTCATCGACCTGCCGAGCATCACCAGCCAGTTCGAGATGGCCGGCCGGGCGCAGTTCCTGGGAGGCCGGGGCAACCAGTTCCCGGGCTACGCCAACCTGGGGACCGGCGAGCTGACGGCCCGCGACAGCCCCACGCTCAGCTACCGCCCCCGCGAGGGCAAGGACGTCGCCCGGATCCTGCTCACGCCGCTCTCCGCCGAGCTGTTCAGCGTCGTCAACGCCGGGGCCAACTTCGAACAGCTCATGCTCACGACGATCGACGACATCAACGACGTCCCCAACGCGCCTCAGGCCGCCGTGATGGTCCCTAAAGTACCCGACAACAACGACGAGTATCTCCGCGGGATCCGCCTGCTCGCCGACCTCTTCGACCGAGGGGGCATCGAGCTGAAGGTCGGCAGCCAGGAGGACGACGCCAACGCCTCCGACCCGATCACCTCCGAAACCCTGGGGGGCGACGACCTGCTCAACGCCGCCAAGGAAGGCTACGTCTTCCGCCACAAGGGCCAGGGCCAGTACGCCCTGCTGAAACGCGACAAGGGGTTGGTCCTGAAATTCCGACCGGGCTTCGCCGGCGCGCCCGAGGCGCGGGAATTCGAGCGACTCTTGCGGCTGCGCCCCGGCCTGGACGGCTATCGGATCAAGTCGGACCTGACGGAGAACGCGCTCGAGGCCCCCAAGCCCCTCGACGAGGGGGGCGACACGATCTACCTCCACATGCGCTCGATCCTCCAGATCATGATCTTCCTCTCCAAGGGCGTCTGCGTCCCCCAGGAGCACGTCGTCCGGAACGTCGTCCCCAACACGCCGGGGCCCGACGGCCGCCCCTACGACTGGACGCAGGTCGTCGCCGGGAACTTCTTCGTGCACTCCTCCAAGCACCGCCCCCGCGAGGCCGAGATCGCCGTCCACTACCGCGACTACTGGTTCTTCGTCCCCAAGAACGACGTCAACAGCCGATCGATCCTGGCCATCCTCGAGATCCTCGTCTCGCTCGAAGACTCCGAGGCCCGCACCACCGGCCCGCTGCTGACCATCCCCGTAGGCGGCTGAGATTTCGGGTTCGTGCGTCGAGCGAAGCCAACGATAGTTCGCGCTCAAGTCTCTGACAAATATCGACTTACATCATTGTCGATCGGCTTCGGTCGTCGTTTTTCGTCGCTTTTTCTCGTGTCCCCGCATCGCGTCCTTCGAGCCAGGACGAATCCCAATGCGGCCGAAGGCGAAATCGACCTGAGAAGAAGGTACTATCAACATGATGGTCCACGTCGGGGGTCGGCGTATCGCTCTCGGCGAATCCGGCCCCGGACTTGGAGCATGCCTGAAGCACGCCATCCCGACGACTGGATGGTGACGGGGCGGGACGTCCCCGTCGACTTCACGTTCCCCCTCTCGAGAAGGGAGGTCCTGCCATGGCGACGGTCGGCCGATCTCGATGCCTCCCGGTTCCGGCCGCGGAAGACATCTACCGCATCCCTGTCGAACTCTATGAACGCCTGGTCGAACTCGCCGAGCTGGATGAGGATGATCGGATCGAATTGTTGAACGGGATGCTCGTCAGGAAGATGACCAAGAACCCTCCTCATCAGGTTTGCTGCGAACTCTGCCGCGATGAAATCGCGAGAATCCTGCCCGCGGGATTCACGGTGCGCAGCGAGGGGCCCGTTCGCATACCCGACTACAGCGAGCCCGAGCCGGACCTGGCCGTCGTCCGCGGACGGACGCGCGACTATGTCGACCGGCACCCCGAGCCGGCGGACGTCGCCTTGCTCGTCGAGGTCGCCGACTCCAGCCTCGCGCGCGACCGCGGCGAGAAGCGGGACATCTACGCCCGGGCGGGTATTCCCATTTACTGGGTCGTGGACCTGACGGCGCGATGCGTCGAGGTCTACACAGGGCCGCGGGATGGAGCCTACGCCTCGACCCTCGTGATCGCGGAAGACGCCGCGATCGACGTCGTCGTCGAAGGCGAGCCCTGGGGCAGGCTGGTCGTCGCCGCGATCCTCCCTTGATCGCGGATCGTCAGGCCAGCACCTCGGAGATGACCTCGGCGTCGGCGACCAGCGGCAGGGGGCGGCCCAGGCGGTCGCGGATCATGGCGGCGGGGTCGATGCCCAGCAGGTGGTACATCGTGGCGAGCACGTCCTTGGGCGAGACCCGGCGCTCGACGGGGTCGCCGCCGATCTTGTCCGACTTGCCGAGCACGCGCCCCCGGCCGATGCCGCCGCCGGCCATGACCACCGAATAGCAGCGCGACCAGTGGTCGCGGCCCCCGCCGGGTACGTTGCCGATCTGCGGGGTCCGGCCGTGTTCGCTCAGGAGCACGACCAGGGTCTCGTCGAGCGTCCCCCGGCGGTCGAGGTCCAGGATCAGGCCGGAGAGGGTCCGGTCCAGGCCGGGCAGGAGTTCGTCCTTCATGCGCGGGAAGTGGTCCCAGTGGGTGTCCCAGCCGGTCCCCGCCAGGCCGTACTCGTCCCAGAAGACCGAGACGAAACGGCCGCCGGCCTCGACGAGTCGACGGGCCGTGAGCGTCGCCTGGCCGAACAGGGTCATGCCGTAGAGGGCCCGGGTGTCCCACGTCTCCAGGTCGAGGTCGAAGGCCTGGCGGAACGTCGGCGACTGGAGCAGGCGATACGCCGTCTCGCGATGGCGGTCGATCGCCGGACCGGCGGAGAGGCCGCGATGGGCGTCTTCGAGCTGCTGGAGCAACGTGCGGCGGCGGTCGAGCTGGTCGAGGGTGACGGTGCCCGACGGGCCGTTCACGCCGCTGATCTGGAACCGGCTGTCGGGCGTGATCCCGCGATAGGGTTCGAGGTCGTCCCAGGCGAGCGCCGCCAGGGTCTTGCTCGCCTTTTTCGTCCCCTGGCCGAGGAACTCGGTGCAGATCGGGTCGTAGGCCTGCCCGAGGAACCCGCCGTACGGCCCGGCGCGGGCGACCTCGCCGATGCGCTGGCTGCTGAAGGCGAACGGGAGCTGCAGGTTCCGCGGCACCTCGGGCCGATCCGCCGCCCCCCCGCCTCGGCCGGCGTCCATGTAGTCGACGACCGAGCCGATGAAGGGCCAGTGGGCCGGGTCGCGCGGGCTCAGCTCCATGGCGAGCGGGATCGCCGGGTTGCCGGTCGTCGCGTAGGCCACGCCGTGGACGGGGAAGGGATGCGAGACCGAGCGGATGACCGTGATCTTGTCCATGATCGCGGCCAGGTTCGGCAGCCCTTCGCAGAAGTTCACGCCGGGGACGCTGGTCGGGATCGCCCCGAACTCGCCGCGGATCTGCGAGGGGGCGTCGGGCTTGGGGTCGAACGTCTCGATCTGGCTGTGCGACCCGTAGAGGAAGAGCATGATGCACGACTTCGCCCGGCCGAAGCCCGGAAGCCCCGCGGTCGACGACGCTTCGGGCGCGGCCCCGACCCGGCCGCCGAGCCCCGCGCCGAGCACGCCGAGCGATCCCACCTGCAGCAGGTCGCGCCGGGTCAGGCCGTCGCACAACCGTTTGGGACCGCCCAGGACTCGGATCATGGACCACCTCGCCTCAGGGGAAGGGCGGCGTCTTCGCGCGGAGCCCCGTCGATCGGACACCGTCGCAGGATAACCACCTTCCAAGAATTATTCAACAAAGCGACCGCCTGTATCGTCGGACGTAACCCGGGGCCGCCTGCACCCTTGGCAGGGTCGCCATCAATTGTTAAACTTCGGCTCGCGTCCCGGGCCGGAGTCGGGTTCATTCGCACGACGCGATCGAGGTTCCTTCCCTAGATGAGGACGGCGACGATGGGCCAGCGGAAGTCTCCGAGATCGGTCGGCTCGCGGATCTCGCGGCGGAGCTTCGTGCAGGCGGGCTCGGGGCTGCTCGGCCTATCGCTGCCCGGTCTTCTGGCGGCGCGGCAGGCCTCGGCGGCGACGACCGGCCGGGCGAAGTCGGTCATCGTGATCCTGCTCAGCGGCGGCCTGGGCCAGCACGACTCGTTCGACATGAAGCCCGAGGCGACCGAGGGCATCCGCGGCGAGTTCCGGCCGATCCAGACGGCCGTGCCCGGCGTCCACTTCTGCGAGCACCTGCCGCGGCTCGCGGCGCGGGCGCAGGACCTGGCGGTCGTGCGGTCGATGTCGCACCCCGAGGGGAACCACCTGGTCGCGGTCCACCACGTGCTGACCGGCCGGCCCTCGTTCCCGCGCGGGGCGAGCGACCTGGACCGCGTGGCCTCGCGCGACGATTTCCCGTGCTACGCGGCCGTGGTCGACCACCTGCGGACCCGGCAGGAGGGCATCCCCAACGGCGTCGCCCTGCCGCTCAAGCTGATCGAGGGCCCGCTGACCTGGCCGGGCCAGGACGCGGGCTTCCTGGGGCCGCGTCACGACCCCTGGCAGCTCCGCCTCGATCCCAACAAGCCCGAGGCCCGCGACGACAGCCTGACGCTCCCCGAGGGCCTCGACGCCGAGCGGCTCCATCGCCGCCGCCACCTGATGACCCAGTCCACGGCCCCGGTCGCGAGCGACGCCTTCCTCGACCAGCAGGACGCCGCGCTCGCCATGCTCTGCAACAGCAGGGTGGGCCGGGCCCTCGACCCGGACCAGGAGGATCCCCGGCTGGTCGACCGCTACGGCCGCCACGTCTTCGGCCGCTCGCTGCTCATCGCCCGCCGGCTCGTCGAGATCGGCGTGCCGGTCGTCCAGGCGACGATGGGGATCGTCCAGACCTGGGACACGCACGTCGGCAACTTCCCCCGCCTGAAGGACGACCTCCTGCCCGCCCTCGACCGCGCGGTGTCGACCCTGCTCGACGACCTCAAGGCCCGGGGCCTGCTGGACGAGACGCTCGTCATCATGCTGGGCGAGTTCGGCCGCACGCCGCGGATCTCGCAGCTCACCCCCGGCGCGGTGCCGGGCCGCGACCACTGGCCGGCGGTCTTCCCGGCGGTCTTCGCCGGCGGCGGCGTGGTGGGCGGCCAGGTGATCGGCAAGTCGGACAAGCTGGGCGCGTACCCGGTCACCAAGACCTTCGGCCCCCCGGACCTCGCCGCCACCGTCTACCGGGCCCTCGGCATCGACCCGGCCACCGAGATCCGCGACCGCCTCAACCGCCCCCTCCGCCTCTGCACGGGCGAGGCCATCGACCCGCTCTACACGACGGCCGAGGTCTGAGACGAGCCTCAGAAGTCCGTCTGCCACTGGACCTGGAAGAGCGTGCCGGTCTCGCCGGCGCGGTAGCCGGTGATGAAGTTCTGGGCCGGCGAGCCCTGGACCCGCAGGACCTCGAACGTCGTCCGCCAGGTCCGCGCGCCGCGAGGGTACCAGTTCACGCCGCCGCCGTATTCGACGCCGCCGCCGAACCGGCCCGTCACGAACGACGAGCGGGCGAACGCCTCGAGCTTGTGCGGCTTGAGGAAATATCCCCCCTGCAGCAGGGCCCCGGTGTCGAAGAGCGAGTTGTAGGGCGAGCGCCCGCCGATGGTCTGGAAGCCGTCCAGCCAGCGGAAGAAGTACTCGCCCGAGATCCCGAAGCCGCGGTGCTTCATGGCCGCGTCGATCGTCCAAAGCTGCAGGTTGGTCGATTGCAGCTCCACCCCCGGGGCGAGGACATCGGGCCGGAAGAGGGGCGTGCCGTCGGAGAGGCGGATCAGCGTGTCCTCGGGGTTCCGGACCGCCGCCAGCGAGAATCCCTGGTTCGACTCGTGGGCGATGTTGACGTTGGTCCCGAACCGGAAGCTGCGCTCCTGGTGGAACTCGACGTCCGAGACCCCCACGCCGTAATCGTCGGTCGGCTCCCACCAGACCGTCCCGCCGAAGGCCAGCGACGATCCCACGCGCGTCGCCACGCCCTGCGTGAACCGGCTCAGCGAATTCGCCACCATCGCCACGTAGTTCAGGCCGTCGATCGGCTCGCCCTGGGCCCAGATCCCCGGGCTGATGTTGGGCCGGAAGAAGGTCGTGGCCATCAGCCGGTCGGCCCCCAGGGTGTGACGGAACGACTCGTACCACTCGCGCGTGCCCGGGATGAGCCAGTTGCCGACGCGGAGGTCGAAGGCGCGGTTGAAGCGGTAGTTGATCCAACCCAGGTACACGGTGTCGTTGATCGGCGTGGACGAGAACACGATCGCCGTGAACTGGAGCCTGGGATCGATGCCGAACCCCGAGAAGACCACGAAGTTGCGCGAGACCTCGAACGAATTGAAGCTGCGGATCGGCTCGCGCACGCCCTCGGCGTCGACCCAGGAGTCGCGGCTCTTGGCGAAGTTCTGGAAGCGGGCCTGGGTGATGAGGTCGAATCGCAGCTCGAAAGGGACGCGCTGGGCGTCGTTGGGCCGGACCAGCACGTAGGCGCCCAGCGCCTCGTCGTAGTCGCCCACCTTGAACCGGGAGGGGCCCGACGAGTCGTCGAAGGCAGACCCGACGCCGCGGGGCGGGTCGGCGTCGGACTCGCCGCCGACCCCGGCGTCGGCGTCCAGCTCCGTGCCGGGCGACCGCGGACCGGCGCCGGCCCCGGGCGCGGATGACGAGGGGACGGGAGGGGTTGGGAGCGGCTCCGCGTCGGTCGACGATTCGGCCGCGGCCGGCTTCGCCTCTCCCCCGTCCAGGCGGCGGTTCAGCTCGTCGACGCGCTGCGTGAGCGACTGGTTCTGGTCGGCCAGCGCGGCGTTGCGACGCTCCAGCTCTTCAAGCCGTCGGGCGAGCCGGTCGACCGTCGCCGCGACCTGGTCGCCCGCAGGCGCCTGGGCCTCGACCGGGGCCGGGGCGGCCAGGAGGGCGAGGCCCAGGAGTCCGCCGGCGATCGATGCGACCGACCGTGGGGGCGGCTTCCCAGCCCCTCCAGGCGGTTTCGTGCGTCGGCGCGACGGGCGAGTCATCCGGCTTCCTCGACGGCGGGGCGTCGTCCCGGGCCGACCTCGTCGTCGTATCCCGCCTTCGGACCCGGCTCCGCGCTAGGCGACCCGGCGGCTTCCGAAGGACGCTCCCGCCCGCTTTATCGGTCGAATCGCCGCGACTCGTCCAGCGAAAGCGGGATTCGGCTCAAGATTCTCCGAGTCCTCGGCCGATGGCGGCGGTGCTCGGCGTGGGCGGATCGCGAACGAAGAAGGCCGGATGAAAGGGCGAGAGCACCTTGATGCGTCTCACCCTCGCCCGGCCCTCAGGAGGCTGCGATCGTCCGCCTCAGCGGACGACGGCCTGGAACGAGACGTAGCCGGAGGCTCCGGGGGGGATGGTCTCCCGGAGGTCCCACTTCAGCTCGGTGGAGCCGGCCTGGTTCTCGCCGGCGGTGAACTCCGAGCCCTTCGGGCCCTTGGCGGAGCCGGGGACGTATTCGAGCCTCGGCAGCAGGCTGTCGACGATGCTGACGGAACGGATCGGCGTGTTGCCCATGTTGCGGTAGGCGATGGCGTAGGTGACGACGTCGCCGGGCTCGGCCTCGGAGACGTCGACCCGCTTGACGACGGCCAGGCCGGGGCGGTTCGGCGGCGTCTCCACGCCCGTCATCTCCAGCGTGGGCTGGCTGCGGATCGCCTCGGCCGTCCCCTGGACGAGGTCGGCGACGATCGGCGACTCGGCCGTCTTGATCCCCGACAGCTTGATCTTGTCGCGGGCGACGACCGGCGCCTGGCGGAGCCGCTCGGTCCCGGCGGCCTGGGCCTGCGAGCCGATCTTGGCCTGCTGGACGTTGCCGTAGCCCATCGCCCCGCGGACCTCCGAGCCCACGCCGGGGTAGACCTTGCCGAGCGCGGCCTGGACCCTGCGGCGGTCGCGGGCCAGCTCGGGCGCCTGGTTCTGCACCAGGCGGCGGGAGTCGTCGACCTTCGCGGCCTGGACCGGCTTCTGCGTCAGGGTGTTCAGGTTGAGCCCGTGGATCTCGACGTTCTCGATGGTCCCGGTGCTCACGCGGACCTCGGCGAAGCGGGGGGCGTAGATGCAGACGCGGTTGGTGGGGAGGACCTTGGGGTCGGCGTAGTTCTCGATCCCCACGTCGAAGCGGACGACGGCGTCGCGGGGGTCGACGCCCCGCAGCATGCCGCCGGCCCCGACGCCCGCCTTGGCGCCGCGGTCGCCGCCGTCGCAGAGGTACTCGTCGCGGGGGAGCGTGGGCCGGGCCCCGGGGACGAGCGGCGGGCAGGCCGGGCCGCTGGGGAGCGTGCACGGGTCGCCGCCGCACGAGAAGGCGCAGCGCCCGCCCGTGGGGGCGGCGATGCGGTCGAGCACGACGTCGCCGGTCGCGCCCGCCTGGATCTCGTCGAGGGTCGGCCGCCGGCCGCCGATGCGGACGATCGCGACCACCCGCCCCAGCGCCGCGGCCACGCGGACCGGATCCTCGGACGGGTTGATCTGGACGACCGCGATCTTGTCCTTGCCGAGCTTGAGCGGCAGCGCCTGGTCGGGGTCTTCCAGGTAGACGACCTTCGTGATCATCCGGCCGTGGTCGACGACGTCCCAGAGCTCCTCGTCGCTGAAGACGACGCGGATGGGGTACTTGCCCGGGTCGATCTCGGCGGGCCGGTGCATGTGGCCCACGACCTCGACGACCGGGAACAGCTCGGCGTCGGGGCGGTTGGGGATGTTGGCGAGGCGGAGCCGGTAGCCCACGCCGCGCTGGAGGCCGGTCGTCAGGATGCCGCCGCCGTCGCCGACGCTCGCGGCGGTCGGCTGCGGGGCCAGGACCTCGACCGTCAATTTCTCGGGGCCCTGGAAGCGGACGGTCTGGATGTTGGGATCGGGCAGCGGGCTGACGGGCGGGCCGTGGCCTTCGGGCGTGACGATCCCGGGCGTCGGGGCCGCCGGCGCGTCGGCCGGGGCGGGCGCGAGGGACTGCGCCGGGGTCGGCTCAGGGACGTCCCCGGCCGGCGCGGGCGCCGGGGCCGGCGACGGCGCGACGTCCTGGGCGAGCGCGTCGGACCCCCGCGAGGCCGGCGCGAGGCCCAGGGCGACGGCGACGATCCCACCTCTGATCCACCGACGGTCGAGTGGTTTTGCGTGTCGGCTCATCGACCAAGATCCTTGCTCGTGGGAAAAGGGAAGGGACGCCCGACGCGGCCGGCCGGTCGGCGAAGGCCCCGCCGGGAGGCGTCGCTGGGACGCTCCCGCCGGGGCCTTCGGGTTCGGGCCGTGGCAGCCGTCGATCCTGGGATCAGGGCTGCGGGGCGGCCGCGGGCGGCTCGGGGGTCGGGGCGGGCGCGGCGGCCTCGGGGGCCGGGGGACCTCGGCGGCCGGCGCGGGGGGCCTCGGGGCCGGGATCGACGGGGCCGGGGCCGGCGGCGTGATGCCGGGGGCCGGGGCGGCGTCGACCGGGACGGCCTCGGAGGCCGGGGGGGCGGTCACGCCGGCGGGCAGGGCGCCCGGGGGCAGCTCGGTGACCGGCGGGACGATCCCGGCGGACGGGGCGAGCACCGGGGCCGGGTTGACCACGCCGCCCTCGATCGGGGCCCCGACGACCGGGCCCGAAGGCAGGCCGCCGACCGCGCCCGAGTTGTTCTCCAGGTCGATGGCGCCGAGGCGGACGATCAGCAGGATCGTGCCCCGCTTGTCGGCCTCGATGATCGGGTCGACGCCCGGCTCCAGGCGCGTCGAGACCAGGGTCTCCACGCCCGAGACGGCCACTTCCTGATACTTGGGATCGGGCAGGTAGATGACCTTGGTGACGAAGTTGCCGCCGTCGACGACCTGGTCGAAATCCTCGGCCGTGAACTGGACCGGGATCGCGTTGTGCGCCAGGTAGGCGTCGGTGGCCGGCGTGGTCGGGGCGATCTCGACCGTGGGATAGAGGGCCACGTTGGGCCGGCCCGGGATGGCCGACAGCTTCAACCGGTAGATGTAGCCCTGGTTGAAGTTGTAGCGGCCGGGGACGACCAGCGGGACGCCGCCGTAGGACCGCTCGCCGGTCGGGCCGGTGCCGGTCTGCCAGCTGATGTTCATCTTGTCCGGGTCGAGGAAGTAGACCTGGCTCTTCGTGTTCACGAAGCGGCGGCCCTGCGCGGCGCCCCCGGCCCCGGGTCCGCCCATGGTGGCGGCGCTGTATTGCGGGCCGCCCGGGGGCGGCGTGTGCGAGCTGGCCACGACGTGGGGGCGCAGCCACTTCTTCAGGCCGACGCCGGCGTCGCCGTAGCCGAATCCGTCGCCGGTGGCGGCCGCCGCCAGCAGCAGCATACCGATGGTTTGCATGGAAATCCTCTCCAACTCCCACGACCGAAGACGGCCGGCCCGGGGCCGATCGCTTCCGATCTGCCGATCGGGGAGAATGTGTGTCGTCCTGACATCCTGTGCGACCGACTCGGCCCGGTCGAGCCGTCGTGCCTGGCGACTCGCCCGCGACCCCAACCTCCGCCAGGGCCCGCCTCCCGGCTGGGCCTGCGGACCGTCCGCCGGACTTGCGTCTCCAGACGCCCAGGGATATGATCGGGCATCCTTCCCGTACCCTTGAGAAATTGCGTACACCCCGACTATGCGCACTAACCGGTTCGCCCGCCAAATCACGCTCGCCGCGGCCCTCGTCGGGGCCTGGATCGCCCCGCCGGCGCACGCCCAGGCGCCGGGCGCTCCGCCCCAACCCCAGCCCGGGCAAGCTCCTGCGGCGACCGCCCCGGGCGCGCCGGGGGCCGCCCCGGCCGAGAAGCCCGAGGAGCCCCCCACCGAGGCCGAGATCCTGATCGACGTGGCGATCAAAAAAATCGCCGCCGTCAAGGCCGTTTCGGCGGACCTGGTGCAAGACGTCAAGATGCTGGGGCAGAAGTTCCAGATCAAGGGCCGCTACATCAAGGCCACGGGCGCTCGCGTCTACCTGCGGCTCGACGTCGCCGGACTCCCCGGGTCGACCGGCACCCTGCTGCAGGTCAGCAACGGCGACGTGCTGTGGGACTACCAGAAGATCCTCGACTCCCAGTCGTATCGCAAGCTCAGCGTCAAGCCGATCCTCGAACGCCTCGAGACGCCCGACATCGACAAGACCCTCCGCGAGCAGATCCTCGCCAGCCTCGGCTTCACCGGGCCCGAGGCGCTCCTCGCCGGCGTCCGCAAGGCCGTCCGGTTCGATCAGAAAGAGGAAGGCGACCTCGAAGGCAAGGCCGTCTACATCCTCAAGGGCGGCTGGCGCGACCGAGCCGGCCTGGTCACGCCCGACCAGCGCCCCGTCCCCGCCGCCGGCGCCCTCCCGCCGTACATCCCCAGCTTCGCGACGCTCACCATCGACAAGGAGACCGGCTGGCCGTACCGGCTCGAACTCCGGGGCCGCAACGCCACCTCCCTGATCGACACCCGCCAGGTCGGCTTCGACGGCCGACGGATCGGCGCCAAGAGCAGCATCGAGAGGCAGGATCCCAGCGAGCTGATCCTCGTCTACTCCAACGTCCAGGTCGACCCCGCCGTCAACGACGCCGACTTCGCCTTCCAGGCCCCGCCCAACGCGAACGTCGAGGACAACACCGAGATCATCCTCCAGTCGCTGAACAAGGCCATCGAATTCCAGGCCCAGCAGAAGCGCATCGAGGCCGCCAACGCCGCCGGCTCCGTCCTGCAGCAGCCCATCGACGTCCCCACGCCCCCCCCCGCCGCCGACATCCCCAAGTAATTCGGCGTCGACCCGACGATCGCAGGCCCGGCGGCCGCGTCGTCGGCTTCTTCATCTCCCTGGCGAATACACGACCATGTTCGCTAGGATAGTCGAGATTCCGTCGAGGCTTCGCGAAGAGGTGCGATCATGACAGAGGCGAACGGGGGTCCGGCCACGCCCAAGCTGAGCAAGAACGAGGGTTTGAAGGCGGCGAGCGGCTATCTCAAGCAGATGGTGGCCGACGAGCTGCTGAACGACGAGCCGACCTTCTCGGACGACGCCGGGCAGATCCTCAAGTTCCACGGCGCGTACATGCAGGACGACCGCGACTTGCGGACGAAGCTCAAGAAAGAGAAGAAGGACAAGGCCTACATGGTCATGGTCCGGATCCGGATGGTCGGCGGCCGGATGACCGCCGAGCAGTACGGGGTCTGCGACGAACTGTCCCGGGTGGTCGGCAACGGCACGCTCCGGATCACGACCCGCCAGGAGTTCCAGTTCCACGGCATCCTGAAGCAGGACCTGGCCGTGGTGATCCGCCACCTCAACGAGAACCTGCTGTCGACGCTCGCGGCCTGCGGCGACGTCGAGCGCAACGTCCTGGCCTGCCCCGCGCCGATCAAGGATAAGAAGCACGAGCAGTTGAACCACGACGCCCTGGCCTGGGCGTCGCACGTCGCCCCCCGCGCCAGCACCTACTGGGACGTCTGGCTCGACGGCGAGAAGATCGAGACCCTCCCCCCCGCCGGCCCCCCGCTCGTCAAGCAGGCCGGCGAGGACGCGGTCGAGCCGATCCTGGGCAAGACGTACCTGCCGCGCAAGTTCAAGACGGCCTTCGCCTTCCCGGAAGACAACTGCACCGACATCCTCGCCAACGACCTGGGGTTCCTGGCGGTCGTCGAGGGCGACTCGATCGTCGGCTATAACGTGCTGGTCGGCGGCGGCCTGGGGACCACCCCGAGCGCCGAGAAGACCTTCCCCGCGCTCGCGCTGCCGATGGGTTTCGCCGCCCGCGACGAGATCCTGGCCGTCGGCGAGGCGGTCGTCCGGGTCTTCCGCGACTTCGGCAACCGCTCCGACCGCAAGCGGGCCCGGATCAAGTACCTGATCGCCGACTGGGGCATGCCCGCCTTCCGGGCCAAGGTCGAGGAGTACCTCGGCCGCAAGCTCGTCGACCCGAAGGACGTCCACGTCACCGACGTCGACGACCACATGGGCTGGCGCGAGCAGGGCGACGGCAAGCTCTACCTGGGCATCCCGGTTCAGAACGGCCGGATCAAGGACGACGGCCCGCTGCGGCTGGCCAGCGGCCTGAAGGCGTTCTTCGAGAAATACCAGACGCCCGGCCGGCTGACCTGCCAGCAGAAGATGCTGCTCATGGACCTGGAGCCGGCCTGGCGCGACGAGATCAACGCCTGGCTCGAAGAGTACGGCATCGCCAGCGTCGAGAAGGTCTCGACCGTCCGCCGCTGGTCGATGGCCTGCCCCGCCCTGCCCACCTGCGGCCTCGCCGTGACCGACGCCGAGCGGGCCCTCCCCTCGGTGATCGACATGCTCGAAGCCGAGCTGCTCCGCCAGGGGCTCGAAAACGAGCGGCTGACCGTCCGCATGACCGGCTGCCCCAACGGCTGCGCCCGGCCCTACAACGCCGACGTCGGCCTGGTCGGGCGGTCGGCGAAGATCGGCCCCGACGGCCTCCCCGGCCCCGGGACCTACACGGTCTTCCTCGGCGGCCGGACGATCGGCGACCGGATCAACGTCGAGTTCAAGGACTACGTCCCGCACGACCAGATCGCCTTCGAGCTGGCCCCGATCTTCGCCCGCTTCAAGGCCGAACGCCTGGACGGCGAGACCTTCGGCGACTTCTGCCATCGCGCCGGCGTCTCCGAGCCGGCCCCGGCGGAGGTCGGCGCGTCGACGGAGTAACCTGGAATCCGCGAGGGAGGACCGCCGATGCTCTCCGACGAGGACCGCGTCCGGCTGCTCTCGGCCGCGAAGGCGGCGGCGGCCCACGCTTATTGCCCGTACAGCAAGTTCCGCGTCGGCGCGGCCGTTCTGGGCGGCGACGGCGCGGTCTTCTCCGGCTGCAACGTCGAGAATGCGTCGTACGGCCTGACGATCTGCGCCGAGCGGAACGCCGTCTTCCAGCTCGCGGCGGCCGGCGGGACGCCCTCGGTCCGGGCGGTCCTGATCTACACCCCCACGCCGACGCCCACCGCCCCCTGCGGCGCCTGCCGCCAGGTGCTCAACGAGTTCGGGCCGACGTGCGTCGTGGTCTCGGCCTGCGACGGCCCCGACGCGATCGAGACGACCCTGGACCAGCTCCTCCCGGGGGCGTTCGGCCCCCAGAACCTGGCCTGACCCACCGTCGAGCCGGCTCGCTTGGAATCGCCGGCGGGGCGGACTAGAATGATACGGGTCGATCCCCTGGGCCTAAAGGTCGTAAAGCGTTATGCCTGATCGTGATTACTACGAGGTCCTCGGGGTGGCGCGCGACGCCACCGCCGACGCCGTCAAGAAAGCCTACCGCAAGCTGGCGCGGCAGTATCATCCCGACGTCAACCCGGGCGACAAGGGCGCGGAGAAGAGCTTCAAGGAAGTCCAGCAGGCTTACGACATCCTGTCCGATCAGGAAAAGCGGGCCCTGTACGACCGCTACGGCGCGGCCGGCTTCGAGGGCATGGGGTCCGCCGGCCCTCGTACGAGCGCCTCGGAGTGGACCGCCCGATTCGGCCAGCCGGGCCAGGAGACCGTGGACTTCAGCGACTTCTTCGGCTCGTTCGCCCAGGGCGGCGGCGGGCACGGGGGCGAAGAAGGGGGCTCGGGCCTGTTCGAGGACCTGATCGGCCGGATGCGCGGCGGCGGCGGGCGGGCGGCCGGCAAGCCCCGCGCCGGCCGCGACGTCGAGGCCCACCTGTCGATCCCCTTCCTCACGGCCGTCCGCGGCGGCCAGACCTCCATCGACGTCCAGCGCGGCGACGGCAAGCGCGAGAGCCTGGTCGTCAAGGTCCCGCCCGGCGTCGACGACGGCTCCAAGCTCCGCCTCAAGGGCCAGGGCGAGCCCGGCCCCAAGGGCGCGCCGGCCGGCGACATGACCATCATCCTGACCGTCGAGCCCCACCCGTACTTCAAGCGCGAGGACCGCAACCTGCTGGTCGAGGTCCCCCTGACGGTGGCCGAGGCCGTCCTGGGCGCGAGGATCGAGGTCCCGTCGCTCGACGGCATGAAGTCGTTGACGATCCCAGCCGGGACCTCCAGCGGCCAGAAGCTGCGGCTCAAGGGCCAGGGCGTGCCCGGCTCGGGCGGGAAGCCCGACGGCGACCTGTTCGTCGTCGTCCGGATCGTCGCCCCCAAGAACATCGACGACGAGAGCAAGCGCCTCATCCAGGAATTCGCCGAACTCAACAAGCAGGACCCGCGGGCGGGGCTCTGGTGAAGTTCGTCCCCCATCGGGAGTGAGCGGTCCCCTCGCCCTCTAATCCGAGCCGGCCATGAACGAACGGATCATCCCCCGAGAAAGCGTCGCCCGGCACCTCTCGATCTCCCCCCAGGTCCTCGTCCGCTACGAGCGGCTGGGCCTGGTCCGGTGCATCCAGGAGGGGGACGTCGAGGGCTACGAGCCCGCCCAGGTGCGGCGGATCTGGTCGATCATGACCTATCAGCGCGACCTGGGGGTCAACCTGGCGGGGGTCGAGGTGATCCTCCGGCTCCGCGACCGGATGTCGCACCTGCATCACCATCTCTCGGACCTGGCGGCCGAGCTGCAAAGCCTTGTCGACGCGCCCGACTCCCCCGACAGGCCCTCATGAACGGCACTCGACCATGCGCCAAGACCCGCCGCCCGACGCCCCGGGGCCGAAGACCCGGCTGGGGCGAATCCTCCGCGAACATCCCGAGGCGCGCGGCCGTCTGAGTCGCGCCGTGGCCGGCCTGTTGACGGCCCTCCTCGCCACGCTCGCGGCCGTCTGCGCCCTGTTGATCTGGCACCTGAGGCGCCGCGCCGACATCATCCGCAGCCGCCTGGGGATGGCCCGCGTCGCCCCCCTGCTCGACCCCTCCCAGCTGCGACCCGAAACCACGCCCAAGCCCGAGACGGAGAAGGATCGACCCGCGTGACGACCCCGGACCTGACCTTCCGCCCCCACGAGCGCATCAAGGCCCCCGCCGATTTCCGGCGGGCCTTCGACCGCAAGCGATCGGTCTCCGACGCCGTGCTGATCGTCTACGGCGCCGAGAACGGCCTCGAACACCCCCGGCTGGGCGTGTCGGTGTCGCGGAAGCGGGTGCGCAAGGCCTCGGCGCGGAACCGGATCAAGCGGCTGATCCGCGAGGCCTTCCGGCTGACCAAGGCCGACCTGCCGCCGGGCGTCGACCTGATCGTCCTGCCGCGCGCGCCCCTGGCGAGCTTCGAGGCCGTCCGCGACTCGCTCTCCGTCCTCGCCCGCGACGCCGCCCGCCGCCTGCGCGCGCCGGCCCGCCCCCGCGATCCGAAGCCCGCGCCGTGACCGGGGCCGCCGGCCTCGCCGGTCGCGTGCTCGCCTTCCCCGGCCGGCTGGCCGTCGGGTTGATCGTCGCCTGCATCCGCGTCTACCAGGTCACGATCAGCCCGCTGTTCGGCAACGCCTGCCGCTTCCACCCGAGCTGCAGCCGGTACATGATCGAATCCTTGCGCAAATACGGCCTGGTGGTGGGCGTGGCCAGGGGTGTGCGGCGCGTCCTGCGCTGCCACCCCTGGCACCCCGGCGGCTACGACCCGCCTTGACCCGTCAGAGCGCGTCCGACGAGACGACCTCGCCGCCGTTGCGGGTGGCGATCGACCGCCAGGTGGGAAGGCTCACGGAGTCCTTGACGAACTGCACGTGGCCGTCGCAGAAGAGCGCTGCGACGCCCCCGGGGTGGTTGCTGCGGGCCGCCTTGATCGCCGGGTTGTGGGGCGGGCTCGACTGCCAGCAGTCGTAAGCCATGGCGTTCGGCGTCAGGTAGTGGTTGTAGAGGCTCGTGCGATAGTCGCCGTCCCACCAGCCGTAGCCCTTGTCGAGCCGCCAGCCGGTGGGGCTCGCGCAGCCGGCGTCGCTCAGCGGCGTCGAGCCGATCGCGGCGGCGCGGCGGACGTCGGCCGGCGGCGTGGGGCCGGTGCGGGTCGATGCGCCGCCGCCGGCCGATCCGATGAGTTGCTCCGACGCGGCGACCGTCCCGCTCGATCCGTCGACGACGCTCGACGCCGACTGCGGCGGCCCCAGCAGGAAGGCGCCGTTGGCCGCGACGGTCAGCCCGGCGTCGCCGGGGTTCGCGGTGCCGGGCGAGCCGTCGCCGGTGCAGAACTGGTAGTTCGACGGCCCCGAGAGCACGCCGCCGGGCAACGTCGTCGGGGGCGCGGCCGGATCGCTCGGGCAGAGGAAGACCGAGACCTTCGCCGCCATGACCGTCGTGTTCGCCCCGAACGGCGTCCAGGGGGGCGTCCCCAGCACGCTCGCCGGGCCGGCCGCGATGGGCCATTCCATGTTGAGCGCGTTGTAGACCGTCGACTGCTCCAGGTACGGGGAGAGCTGCGCCAGCACCGACCATCGGTAATGAAGCGCCGGCACCCCGGGATAGACCTGGCCCGTCCGCGGGTACAGGAACCCGACCGGGAAGACGTTCAGCGACGAATGATAATTGTGCATCGCCAGCCCGAGCTGCTTCAGGTTGTTCGTGCACTGCGCCCGCCGCGCCGCCTCCCTCGCCGCCTGCACGGCCGGCAGCAAAAGTGCGATCAGCACGGCGATGATCGCGATGACCACGAGCAGCTCGATCAGCGTGAAAGCCCTTCGATTCCGCATATCCCAACCCCTCGATGAATGATCACGGGTGCGTACGATCGCGCCGGCGGGGGATTCCTGAGCCCGGCCGGGACGATCGACGTCGAATCGAGAAACGGACGTGGCGCGGCCCGCCGCTCCGCGATGGAGCGACGGGGCTTCCGCTGCGACGACGTGAGCCGGACGGCTCAGGCCGACGCGTCCGCCTTGGGGGGTCGATCGAGGCGGACGGATCCGCGCGAAGCGTGACGATCGGAGGTGGGAGGGGCGACGAGGCCGCCCAGACGTACGCCGCGGGCGACGAGGAAGGTGGAGAGCGCGGCCTCGCCCGACGCGCCCGTGACGGCCGGCGCCGGCGCGGCGGGGTCGCCGCAGGGCGTGGAGCCGAGGCACGGGCCGTTCGAGGCCGGGTCGATCGTCGCCCGGGCGGGCCGCTTCTCGGGCGCGCGCCCGGGTGCCCGGGGCCGGTCCGCCTTCGACCCGCAGCAGCAGGCGGCGCCCCGGCAGCGGGGCCCGCACTTGCAGACCGCGCTGTGCGCGTCCGTCGCCGAGGCCGACGCCGTCGGCCCGAACGCCGCGACGAGCGCGAGCGCGACCAGCGTCGCGACGAGTCGCGAGCCGGAGCGGGACCAGGATCGACGCTGGGGCGGGGCGGGCATGATCCTCAGGTCGACCGTCGTGGAGAGGTTCGGGGCGGACGCATGTGCGATGGTCTCAGCTTTCTCCCGCGGGGCGTCCGTGTCAAGCGTCCACCCCGGCGGCGTGGGTGCGATCCTTGACAAACCGGCGACGGCGTGCGACGTTGAACCGACGTTGGAGACTTCTTCAAACCGCTTCCTCCCCCCGCAGCGTCCTCCCCCTTGGCCTCGACGGGCCCGTACGAACAAAGGTATGGAGCTGGATCCATGAACCGACCTCGTCGTTGCGCCCTGCTGGCGTCGGGCTTCCTCGTCGCGGCGACGGCGGCGACGGCGGCCCCTCCGAAGCTGAGCGACGCCGCCCCGTTCGGCGTGCGTCGCGGCGAGGCCGCCGAGGTCACGCTCACGGGGACCGACCTGGGGGCCAACCCCCGTCTGATCGCCCCCTTCCCGTTCCAGGTCGAGGCCCTGCCCCCCGAGCGCAGCAAGCCCGAGGCCTGGGCCTTCAAGATCGTCGTGCCCGCGACGGTCGCCGTCGGCGCGTATCCGATCCGCGTGCAGACCGACGACGGCGTGTCGAGCCCCCTGCTCTTCGCGGTCGGGCAGTTGCCGCAGGTCGCCGAGGTCGAGGAGAACAGCCGGTTCGAGGCCCCTCAGGCGCTCGCGGCGACGCCCGTGGACGTCGAAGGCCGCGTCGCCGGCAACGACGTGGACTTCTACAAGTTCGCGGGCAAGAAGGGCCAGCGGATCGTCGTCGACGCCCAGTGCGCACGAGTCGGCTCGGGCATCGACCCGTCGATCAAGCTGTCGCAGGCGACCCCGACGCGGCGATTCATGGCCGCGGCCGACGACACGCCGGGCCTGCTGACCGACGCCCGGCTGACGACCGAGCTGCCCGAGGACGGCGACTACGTCGTCGAGCTCTCCGACTCGCGATACGCGGGCGGCGGCCGGCCCATCTATCGCCTGCTGATCGGCGAGATCCCCATCGCCGACGAAGTCTACCCCCTCGGCGGCCGGGCCGGCGAGACCGACGGCTTCGAGCTGCGCGGCGGGACCTCGGCCGAGATCCGGACGGCCGTCGCTCGGCTCGTCCCCCTGCCGAACACCGCCATCCATCCGCCCCTGTTCGCCGGGGCGAACGGCCTCGACGTGGAATCGCTGCGGCCGCTGGTGGTCTCGGACGCCCCCGAGATTCGCGAGCCGGCCGATCCGGCCGCCGCGCCGGTCCGGGTCGCCGCGCCCGTCGTGCTCAACGGCCGCATCGATACCCCGGGCGACGAGGACCGCTTCGTCGTGGCGACCAAGCCGGGCGCCAAGCTGAAGATTCGGGTCGACGCCGGCCGGCTGGGTTCGAGCCTCGACGGCGTGCTGCAGGTGCTGAACGCCAAGGGCGCCGCCATCGCCAACGCCGACGACCAGTCGACGCCCGGGCCGATGAAGAACGGCGTCGCCGTGAAGATGATCGACCCCGACCCGGCCCTGACGGTCGACGTCCCCGCCGACGTCGACGAGATCACGCTCGTCCTGCGCGACCTGGAGAAGCGCGGGGGGGTCGGCTTCCCGTATCGGATCGTCGTCGAGCCCGCCGCGCCGGGTTTCGAAATCGCACTCGACGCCTCCGAGTCGAACGTGCCCCGCGGCGGCTCCGCGGTCGTCGCCGTGACGCTCGACCGCAAGGGCTACGACGGGCCGGTTACGCTTTCCGTGCTCGACCCGCCCGCGGGGCTGACGTTCCGGCCGGGCAGCATCGCGGCGGGCCAGGCGATCGGGAGGATCTCGCTGGCGGCGGCCGGCGACGCCGCGTTCGCCGTCGCCGACCTCAAGATCGTCGGCGAGGCCGCCGGCCCGGCCGGGCCGATACGGCGCATCGCCTCGCGCCGGGACGTCTTCGCCCAGCAGGATTACCTGGCGACGAACGTCCGCGAACGCGAGGCCCTGGCGACGGCCCCGACGCTGCCGGGGCTCGTCACGCTCGACGCGCCCGCCGGGCCGATCGAGGCCGTCCACGGCCAGCCGGCGACGATCCCGGTCAAGATCGCGCGCACGGCCGGGGCCGACGCGGCGATGGACCTGACCGCCCTGACCTTGCCGGCCGGGTTCACGGCCGCGGTCGTCAAGGTCGCCGAGAAGGCCGACCAGGCGGCGCTCGTCGTCGCCGTCGGGGCCGACGCGGCGCTCGGGGCCACGACGATCGGCTTCAACGCCAAGGGCAAGTTCGCGCCCGGCGAGCGGACGATCGACGCCCCCGTCGTCGCCCTCAACGTCGTCCGGCCGATCGAACTGACCCTGGAGAAGCCGGCCTACGAGGCGGCCCCCGGCGCGACGGTGGAACTCAAGGGCAAGGTCGTCCGCAAGGGGGCCTTCAAGGACCCCGTCGTCGTGAAGCTGGATGGGCTCCCCGCGGGCCTCAAGGCCGAGCCGACCACCGTCGCCCCCGAGGCGACGGACTTCGTCGTCAAGGTCGTCGCCGACGCCGACGCCAAGCCGGCCGAGGCCGCCGCCAAGGCCCTCGCCGCGTTCCAGATCGACAAGAAGGACTACGCCTTCCCCCCCGCCCCGGTCGCCTTCAAGATCGTCGCGGCCCAGCCGAAATGATTATCCCCAGCCCCGGGAGCCCGCGCATGCCCCGCCCCTCCTCGTCGCGACGGTCCCTGCTCGCCGCGGTCCTGATCTCGTCGTCCGCGCCCGCCCTCCCGGCGCTCGCCGAGGAGCCGCCGCCGGCCCCGAAGCCGGTCAGCTTCATGACCGACGTCGCGCCGATCCTGGTGCGGAACTGCATCGCCTGCCACAACCCCAAGAAGCCCGAGAGCAAGTACGTGATGACGAGCTTCGCCAAGCTCGCCAAGGGGGGGAAGGTCGGCGAGGACGTCACGCTGGAGCCCGGCAAGCCCGACGAGAGCTACCTCGTCGAGCTGATCCGCCCCGCCGGCGAGCCCCGCATGCCGTTCAAGCAGGAGCCCCTGCCCGCCGCCGAGATCGCCCTGCTCGAGCGCTGGGTGACCGAAGGCGCCAAGTACGACGGCCAGTCGCCCGACGAGGACTGGACGTTCCTGCTCCGCAAGACCCGGAAGGTGGAGGCCCCCGAGGCCTACCCGGTCGCGGTCCCGATCACGGCGGTCGCCTTCACGCCCGACGGCCGCGTCGAGGCCTCGGGCTACCACGAGGTGACGGCCTGGAAGCCCGACGGCGCTCTCGACGGCCGAGTCAAGGGGCTCCCCGAGCGGACCTACGACGTCGCCTTCAGCCGCGACGGCAAGTGGATGGCCGCGGCCTGCGGCGACCCCGGGCTCTACGGGCTCGCCAAGCTCTACTCGGTCGAGCCGGGCGCCCCGCCGAAGTTCGTCCGCGACATGGCCGAGGCCCAGGACGCCGTCTTCGCCGTCGCCTTCTCGCCCGACGGCGCCAGGGTCGCCACGGCCGGCGCGGATCGCGTCCTGCGGGTCTACGACACGGCGAAGGGCGACCTGCTCTTCCAGGTGGAGGACCACGCCGACTGGGTCCTCGACGTCGCCTTCAGCCCCGACGGCAAGCTGCTCGCCACGGCCAGCCGCGACAAGACGAGCAAGGTCTTCGACGTCGAGAAGAAGGAGTCGCTGGTGACGTTCCCGGGCCACGCCCAGTCGGTCTACGGCGTCCTCTTCGCGGCCGACGGCAAGTCGGTGGCCTCGGCCGGCGGCGACGCCCAGGTGCGGGTCTGGACCATCGACGGCGAGGCCAAGGAGGTCCGCAAGTTCGGCGGCTTCGGCGGCGCGGTGTTCGCCGTGGCCCTCACCCCCGACGGCAAGACGCTCGCCGCGGCCGGCGCCGACAATAAGGTCCGCACGTTCAACTTCGACGACGCCAAGGCCCTCAAGACGCTCGAAGGCCACAAGGATTGGATCTACGCCCTGGCCGTCTCGCCCGACGGCAAGCAGGCCGCCTCCGGCGGCTGGGACGGCGAGGTCCGGATCTGGAACCTCGAAGACGGCAAGCCGGTGGCGAACTTCCTCGCCGCGCCCGGCTACAAGCCCGCCGGGCCGCAGGCCGCCCGCTGAGCCGGCCGGACGCCGCTCACGTCGTCGCGACGGGGGCGGCGACGGGCTGGACGAGCGAGTTCCACCACTGCTCGGCCCGGTCCTCGTCCCAGTCGGCCGCCGACGAGCACTTGGCCAGCTCTCGGCCCAGGGTGCGGACGTCGGGGTAGCGGTCGTCGGGGTTCTTGGAGAGGCAGCGGAGGATGATCCGCTCCAGGTCCTCGGGGACCCCCTCCTTCACCTTCGACGGCGGGACGACCGGGTCGCGGACCTGGGCGATCATGATGGCCATGGCCGTCGTCCCCTGGAACGGCAGCTTGGCGGTCAGGGCGTAGTAGGCGATCGCGCCCAGGGCGTAGATGTCGGTGCGGGGGTCGACGGGGCTTTCGCCGGTGGCCTGCTCGGGGGCCATGAACGAGGGCGTGCCGCTGACGGTCCGGTCGGTCGTCAGCTCGGGGGCGTTGGGGTCGGCCGTGAGCTTCACCAGGCCGAAGTCGAGGACCTTGGCGACGTCGGCCTCGCCCCCCCGCAGGGCGACGAAGATGTTGGCCGGCTTCAGGTCGCGGTGGATGATCCCCAGCGAGTGCGCCTCGGCCAGCCCCGCGCAGACCTGCCGCATCAGGTAGACGAGCCGGCCGGCGGGGAGCGCCCCGTACTGGCCGACCAGGTCGTGCAGGCTCATCCCGGGGAGGTATTCCATCACGTAGTAGAACGTCCCCTCGTCGGTCCGGCCGTAGTCGTAGATGGCGATCGTGTTCGGGTGCGACAGCCGGGCCGCCGACTTGACCTCGCGCTCGAACCGGGCCAGGGCGAGCGGGTCGGCCCCGGAGTCGGGCTTGATCAGCTTCAGGGCGCAGGGACGCTTGAGCAGCTGGTGCTCGGCCATGAAGACCTCGCCCATGCCGCCGACCCCGAGCCGGCGGCCGAGCTGGTACTGGCCGAACTTGCGGGCGTCGTGCAGCTCCCTCCGCAGGCCGTTGAGGACGTGCGCCACGTAGATCGCCAGCGACGCGCCGATGAGCAGCGAGATCGCGTTCGAGCCGGCGTGCTCGGCCGACCGCATCGTCTCCAGGTCCTCGATCAGCTCGGGGTGCTCGACCTCCATCAGCAGGGCGAACGAGAGGACGGGGACGAGGGCCATCGTCAGGATGACCTTGGCGGCCGTGATCGCGTCGTTGGGGATGATGGCGCCGTAGAGCAGCATCAGCATGATCGCGCCGATGACGCCGTTCTTGATGTAGGTCGCCATCCCCAGCGCGTCGCCCTCGCGGAGGAAGTCGATGCTCACCAGGTATTCGGAGATCCCTAGCATCACCACCATCGAGCCGAAGAGGCCGTATTCGATCGCCTTCAACCAGGTCCCCGACAGGGGCCTCCGGCTGGACAGCAACGCGGCGACCGCGACCGCGATGACGACGCGCGCCACCCGCAGCACGCCCATCCCGGGATTCTTCACGATGACGCCCGTGTAAAGGCCCCAGACCAGGAGCACCGTCGAGATCGCCGCCAGGAAGACGGCCGCCGACGCCAGCCGACTCCGACGCAGGCCGTGGGTCTCGGCCACCAGGCTCCCCGCGAGCGACCCTTCGACGCCGGCCGAGCGCTCCAGGAGCAGCGTGGCCTCGTCGTCGGCGACGGGAGCCATGTGGGCCTCGGTCGGGATCAGGTCGATGAAGGAATCCGCTTCGGCCGGGGCCGAGTTCTTCTGATCCGTGCTCATATTCGGACTCGATGGGGGTGGGTCAGCGTCCCAGGATGACGGACTTCGGTCGCGCTTCGGCCTTCGCGTCCGACCCGCCCGAGAGCGAGGGGAGGAAGGTGAACGCCAGGATGACCGCGCCGATCGTCAAGAGCGGGGTCACGACGCGTTGGGTGGGCCGCTTGAGCCGCTTCCAGTGGTCGATCATGTACTTGATCGTGTAGGGCGGGAACAGGAAGAGCAGCCCCGTGGCGGGCCCCTCGCGGAAGGGGACGGCCAGGATGTTCGCCAGGCCCGTGAGGACCCGGCCGATGTTCAGCAGCACGACGGCCTCCCCGCCCAGCAGCGCCAGGCCGCGATTGTGCATCGTTGCGCCGATGAGCAGGAGGATCAGGAAGGGGACCGACAGCAGGTAGGCGAACTCGTTGAGCCTCCGGAAGAGCTTCTGGATCGTGCCCCACCAGCCCCGCCAGGCGATCTTGACCTCGCCCGCCGCGCGCGACCCGCCGGGGACGATGTCGGTGGCCGGGACCTTCCAGGTCTCCACGACGGCGTAGGGTTTCGAGTCCCCCAGGTCGTCGTCCATGGGCGTCGCCTTCGGTTTCGGCTTGCGCAAGCCCGGCATCCCCTCCATCGTCAGGGGCGCCAGCGCGACCTGGCTGGTCACCTGCGCGAGCCAGGCCGGCCCCCCGCCCTCCGAAACGGCCGCGGCCGGAGCGCGGGCCGGAGCCGCAGCAGCGACGGCAGCCGGGGGCGGCACGGTGATTTTCTCGCCGCAGCGCTTGCAGCGGCCCACCTTGCCCGCCGCCTGTTCGCCGATCTCGAATCGGGCCCCGCAATGGGAGCAGAAGAAGACGATGCTCATCCCGGACGTCCTCCACGAACCTTCATCGGCCCGCGCCTCGCTTCACCACGTCGTTCGTTCGATCGTCCGGCCGCTCAGGAGAACAGCTCGTGCACCGGGGCCGCGCCCGTCGGTTCGACGACCGAGGACGGATCGACGCCGAGCGCGAACTCCATCGTCGCCAACCATTCCTGCGGGGTGACGGGCCGATCGGCGGGCTGCGCCGCCCGTCCGTCGCTGGCCCCGACCACCCGGCCCCCCTGCACTCCCCCGCCGGCCAGCGCCGCGCTCCAGACGCCCGGCCAGTGGTCGCGGCCCCCCGACGCGTTGATCCGCGGCGTGCGGCCGAACTCTCCCACCGCCGCCACCAGGGTCGTCTCCAACATCCCCCGCGCCTGGAGGTCGTCGATCAGGGCCGAGAACGCCCGGTCGAACGTCGGCAGGACCTCGCGGCGGTAGTCGTCGAGCGTGCTGAACGGCCGCGCGCCGTGGCAGTCCCACGAGACGCGGTCGAACACCGTGTCGTACATGTTCACCGTCACGACCCGGACGCCCGCCTCGACCAGCCGTCGCGCCATCAGGCAGTCGCGGCCGAAGCGCGTCGCACCGTAGGCGTCTCGCGACCGCGACGACTCGGCGCCGAGGTCCATCGCCCTGCGGACCGCCGGGTCGAGCGAGGACACGGACCTCCGCTCGGCATCGAGTATCGTCGGTTCGCACGCGGGACCGAGCCGGCCGGCCTTCTGGCCCCGCGGCAGCTCGACGCCCGTGTTCCCGAGGGGGCCGGGGACCACCGCGAACGCAGGCGGGGCCCCATCGCGTCGTCCCAGTAGGCTGGCGGCGGTCGATCCGAAATGGGGGTGATCGTCCTCGCGGCTCAGGCGACCGGTCTGGAGCAGTTGCAGGCCCGTCTCGTGGATGGGGGCCTCGTCGTGATGCAGCGAACGGATCAGCGCCAGTTGGTCCATTCGGGCCGCGAGCCGGGGCAGGTGCTCGTTGATCCGCACGCCCGCGACGCGGGTCGCGATCGAGCCGAACGGGCCCCGGACGTCCTCGGGGGCGTCGGGCTTCGGATCCCACGTTTCGAGCTGGCTGGGCCCGCCGACGAGCATCAGGAGGATCACCGCGCGATCGCCGGGCGTGAGGGGCCCCGCCGACATCCGAGCCGCGCCGGCCAGGCTCCAGGCCCCGAATCC
Organism: Paludisphaera mucosa; assembly: GCF_029589435.1. Lineage (NCBI taxonomy): Bacteria > Pseudomonadati > Planctomycetota > Planctomycetia > Isosphaerales > Isosphaeraceae > Paludisphaera > Paludisphaera mucosa. The sequence continues at coordinate 2,122,789 of NZ_JARRAG010000001.1, forward strand.
CAGGCCGCCGGCCCGCAAGAACTCGCGTCGATCGATCCCGCCCCGTCCGGGCTCGTCACGACTCGGTCGAGTGAGACTCATCTGCGATGTCGCCCCCCAGCCGGACTCACGCCCACGCAGGTCCTGAGTTCGCCGCTCCCCGATAACGTAACCATCAAGTCATCCGCAGGATAGTGCACGCCACCGGACTCATGGCGGTTTCCGGCGATTTGAACCCCCTTACGCGCCACATCATGGTCAAGTAACCCTGGCGACCCTGCGGGTCGCAGCGATTTCGGGGACGACAGGGTTTTTATGAAAACAGGGTAATGCAGGTTGGATGGTCAAGAACGATTCAATGCGTTTCCCGGTCCCGGCCGATAAGCCAGACGGAGCAGGAAGCTCGGCGGACCTGGTTTGGGCTCTGGCGCGGACGCGGCACGCGTCCTCGGCGATCAGCAGGAGGAGGAGGCGCAGGTGACGACCCGAAGCGACGGGAGGTCGAGGGGATCGCGGACCGTGATCCTGGGGGCGTTGGGCTTCGTCCTGATGCAGGTTGTGCTCGTTGCGGCTGCGCGCTCTCAGAGCACGGGCGCGCAGATGGAGGAGTCGCTGCCGCAGGCCCTGGGCGGTTTGACGCCCGGCTCGCAGGAGTCGCGCCTGGGGACGGCGCCCGGGACCGACCAGGGTCCGTTCGGCATCCAGCCCGGCCGCGACCAGCCCCTGATGGGGGCCGGCGGGGGGACGAACGTCCCGCGCGTGCCGTCGTCGATCAGCGCGCCTGACGCGGGCCCCACGCCCCGGCCCCGGGCCATCGGCGCGCCCGAGTCCCTGCCGATCCCCCGCGCCTCGCTCTACGGGACGTTGGCCCTCCCCGAGGGCGAAGAGGCGGAGGCGCCGCCCGGGGGGATGACGATCGACGAGGCGATCGAGCGGCTGGTCCACGAGAACCTGGACCTCCGCTCGAAGTCGCTGGAGATCCCCCAGGCCCGCGCCGACGTCTTGACGGCCAGCCTGCGGGCGAACCCCATCTTCTTCGCCGACGCCCAGCTCGTCCCCTACGGCAATTACACGACCCAGCGGCCCGGCGGGCAGACCCAGTATGACGTGAACATCTCCCACCCGGTCGATTTTTCGCTCAAGCGTCGCGCCCGCACCAACTACGCCACCCAGGCGCTGCACGTCACCGAGGCCCAGTACCAGGACGCGGTCCGGATCGAGATCAACAACCTCTACACGGCCTACGTGGACATCCTGTCGGCCCGCCAGATCGCCCGCTACGCCCAGGCGAGCACCGAGGGCTTCGATCGCCTCATCCGGGCCACCAACCTCCTCTACGAGAAGGACATGGCCTCGCGGGCCGACGTGAGCCAGGTGCGGTCGCAGCAGCAGATCGCCGCCGTCGGCCTGCAGGACTCGCAGGAGAACCTCCGCCGCGCGAAGCGGACGCTCGGCGTCCTCCTGAACATCCCCCCCGAGCAGGCGGAGGCGATGGACTTCGGCGGCTCGATCGAGGATCGCGCCCCCGAGCCGCCGCCCGTCGAAGAGCTGGTGCGGATGGCCCTGTCCTGCCGCCCCGACGTCGTCTCGTTCCGGCTCGGGGTCCGGGCCGCCGAGGCGGGGTACAAGCTGGCGACGGCGAACCGCTACCAGGACGCCTACGTCCTCTATCAGCCCTACACCTTCCAGAACAACGCCCCCAACGGCCTCAAGAGCGCCTATTCCTGGGGGGTGGGCCTGACGGTCCCCATGCCGATCTACAACCGCAACCAGGGGAACATCGAGCGGGCGCGGATCAACATCCAGCAATCCAAGATCGAGCTGGCGAACATCGAACGCCGGGTCGTCACCGAGGTCGTCCAGGCGGCCCGCGAATACGCCGTCACCCGCGACATCGTGAAGCGGATCCGGTCCGAGATCATCCCGTCGTCCGAGCAGTCGAAGAACGACCGCTTCATCCTCTTCCAGAGCGGGGAGGCGAACGTCGTCTCGTACCTGGAAGCCCAACGCGTCTACAACGACAACGTCAAGGCGTACCTGGATACGGCGGTCCGGCACCGGCGGAGCATGCTGAACCTCAACACCGTCGTCGGCCAGCGGCTGCTGCCCTGAGCGGGCCGTCCGGGCGGTTTCGCACGGCCCTCGACGCGACGAGGCCGGGCCGACGACGTCGGGCCCGGCCTCGTTCGCATTCGCTTTCGAGCCGATGAACATAGGAACCGCGGGTTCAGGCGATCAGGTTCTTGACCACCCGGGCCAGCTCCGAGCCGGTGTCGGTGAGGCTGTAGAAGTTGTTCTTGCCCTGGCGGCGGGGGGCGATGATGTTGCCGTGCCGCAGGAGGGCCAGGTGGTGGCTGACGGCCGGCTGGCTCTGGCTGAGCTGGGCGCAGAGGGCGCCGACGTGGCGCTCGCCCTCGGCCAGGATCAGGATGACCTGGAGCCGGGTGGGGTCGCTGACGTGCTTGAGCAGGATCGAGGCCCGCTTGGCCTGCTGGAACCGCTGGTCGGCGGCCTTCACCGACTTGGAACGACTCGGGGCCGCCGTCTTGGGCGCGGCCGACTTGGGGACTGCTTTGGCGACTGCCATGACTCCGACCTCCTAAGCTGTACGGGACTCGGGCGATGCGTCGTCGGCGGCGATCGACGCCCCGGGCGGGCCCGCGACCCGCGGCGGGCGGGGGCCGCGGGGACGATCGGCGCGAGGGCGGTCGGCGACGAGGCCGACGGCCGCCCGCGACGGGCCCGCGGGGGCGGGTCGGGACGGCGGCACGCACAACAAGACGCTCACACCTTTGCGCGAACGTATCTCAACGTGGGTGCTTGTCGACATCTTATGGTTCGTTGATCTCATGTCAATCGCAATCTGCAAACTTTAATCGCGTAGATTCGTCTATTTGTTGGCGCGTGCCGCGGCGGCCTCCCGCGCGCATGCGGGCCCCCGGCCCGCGGCGGCGCCGCAAGCGGTTGCCGCCCCGGGCGTTCCGCCCCTCAGCGGGCGTCGGGGATCAGGCCGGCGATGGTCTTCAGCAGGTCGGACGCGGCCCAGGCGTTGGCCCGCGTCCCCACCTCCAGGCGGGCCAGCCGGCCGTCGGGGCCGATCACGGCCGTGCACAGGTTGTGCACGATCTCGCCCTTGACCGGCCCGAAGACCAGCCCCAGGGGCGGGGCGATCTTCGCCAGATCCTCGTGCGAGGCCGCGGCGTACGTCCAGACCGGCGGCTTCGCCCCTCGGATCGCCGCATGCTTGCGCAAGACCTCCGGCGTGTCGTGGTCAGGGTCGAACGAGAGCGAGACCAGCCGCACCTTCGCCGCCCGGCTCGCCGTCGCCGCCACCGACCGGGAAAGCTCGGAGAACTTGCGATCCATCGTCGGACAGAATTCCGGGAGCGGGCAACGCGTGTAGATGAACGTCAGGACCACGACATATCCCCGCAGATCCGACAACTTCCGCGCGCCGCCGTCCTGGTCGATCATCGCGAAGTCCGGCACCTCGTCCCCCGGCTGCAGTCGTCTCGGCTGGGCGACGAGCCGGGGCAGGCCCTTGGTCAGCTCCAGCACGAGCGGGGAGCCGATCGCCGGCTTCACGACCTCCAGGTCCAGGAGCTGGTAGTCGATCGTCAATCCATCCCGCGACTGCACCCGCAGCTTCCCCTCGACCACGTCGCCGGCCTGGAAGTCGGCGAAATCCGTCCCCTCGGGCATCTTGAACGGCATCGTCATGGCCGGCATGAAGCCCGCGATCTCCTCGTGGCGGATCTGCAGCTCGCGGGCCTGGACGTCGACCTTGCGCACCTCGCCCTTGAGCGGATAATCCTTGACCTCGACGCTCTCAGCTTTTTTAGACTGAAGGCCATCTTTGGTAGGCGGAGCCGCGGGATCGGCGACGGGACGCGAGCAGGCGACGAGGGCGGCCGCGACGGCGAGCGTCGCCAACCTCAGCCCGGCGAAAGCCAAGTGCCACGTCATGTTCCGACCTCCAGGGATGAATTCGCTTGGATTCGTCGACGCGTGGCGGCGCGGTCGCGGCCGATCAGGACCCCTTCTGGAACGGGAAGTCGGCGTCGAGGGGCGAATCGGACAGCTCGGCCAGGAACGCGCCGAGGCGGTCGGCGACGAGTTCCGTGTAGGCCTCGCCCTTCGCCGCACTGGCGGCGCGGGGGTCGCCGGAGCCCGAGTTCGTGGTGAGCAGGTGCCAGGGGCGGGTGATCTCGACCCATCCCTTCGCGACGGCGTCGAACCGGGTCGTCCGCACGGATCCCTCGTCGGCCTCGTCGAGCTTCACCAGGTCCGGGAAGAAGGCCAGGCCCATGCTGGTCTCCATCTCGCCGGCGTGGTCGTCCTTCTCGGCGAAGATTCCGGGCGAGCGGTCGAGGCCGACGCGGAACCAGCTGCACAGGAACAAGTGCACGGGCGTCGATCCGTGCAGCTCGCGGAGCACCCATTTCAGGTCGTTGCCGCCGTGGCCGTTGAGGAGCAGGAGCTTGTGCACGCCGTGCTTGGCGAGCGACGCGACCAGGTCGCCGATCACCCGGGCGAGGGTCGACGGGTTGAGGTTCATCGCCAGCGGGAATTCCATCTGGTTGGTCTCGGTCCCGTAGGGGATCGCGGGCAGTTGGAGGATCCGGGCGCCCCGGGCGGCGGCGCGCTCGCAGGCGCGGGCGGCGACGACCTCGACCTGGAAGGTGTCGGTGCCGTAGGGCAGGTGCAGGTTGTGGGGCTCGGTGGCCCCCAGCGGGAGGACGGCGACCTGGGGGAGCGGGCCGACCTTGACCTGTCCATACGTGATCTCGGCGAGCTTCCAGGGGGTCATCGCGCGGGCGCCTCTCGGGATGGTTCGCCGATCGATCGCGGCGGGCGGCGCGGGCTCGGCGGGGATGGGCCCGGGCCCCCATTGCCGTTGCGGGTGGGGGGGCGGTCCGTTACGATCGGACCGGGTCGTCGCCCCCGTCCGTCCGTGCTTGACCTCTCCGCTCCGTTATCCCGAGATCGGCGTCGCGATGCAAGCGTTCGAGGCCACCAGCCATTATTTCGACCAGGCCGCCAAGCTCCTCGACCTGTCCGACAACATCCGGACGCTGCTGATCACGCCCGACCGCGAGGTCCGCGTCGAGGTCGTCATCGAGATGGACTCCGGCCGGATCGGCAACTTCATCGGCTATCGCGTCCAGCACGACAACGCCCGGGGCCCGTTCAAGGGGGGCCTGCGCTACCATCCCCTGGTGGACGAGGACGAGGCGCGGTCGCTCGCCAGCCTGATGACCTGGAAGACGGCGCTGGTCGACATCCCCTTCGGCGGCGCCAAGGGGGGGATCAACTGCGACCCGACGAAGATCTCCCGCGGCGAGATCGAGCGGCTGACGCGGCGGTTCACCGAGAAGATCCACGACGTCATCGGCCCGGTGAAGGACATCCCCGCCCCCGACATGGGGACCGACGCCCAGGTGATGGCCTGGATCATGAACGAGTACGGCAAGTACGCGGGCTTCAACCCGGCCGTCGTGACCGGCAAGCCCGTCGAGCTGCACGGCTCGGCCGGGCGCGAGGCCGCCACCGGCTACGGCGTGGCGATCGTCGCCCGCGAGATGCTGTCCGAGCTGGGCCGGACGATCGGCGGCTCGACGGTCGCGATCCAGGGCTTCGGCAACGTCGGCGGTTTCACGGCGCGCTACCTGGCGAAGGAGGGGGCGAAGGTCGTCGCCGTCTCCGACGCCTACGGGGCCCTCTTCAACCCCGAGGGGATCGACGTCGCCGCCCTCGACCGCCACGTCGCCGCGACCCGCAAGGTCGTCGGCTTCGAGGGCGCCCGGCCGACGACCAACGAGGAGCTGCTTCGAATGGACGTCGACGTCCTGATCCCCGCGGCGCTCGGCGGCGTCTTCGACAAGTCGACGGCCGAGGCGGTGCGGGCGAGGCTGATCGTCGAGGCCGCCAACAGCCCCACCTGGCCCGAGGCCGACGAGGTCTTCAACGCCCGCGGCATCCCCGTCGTCCCCGACATCCTCGCCAACGCCGGCGGCGTGATCGTCAGCTACTTCGAGTGGGTGCAGAACCTCCAGAACTTCAAGTGGCCCCTTGAGCAGATCCAACGCGAGGAAGAAAAGAAGCTCGTGGACGCCTTCCACGACATCCACGACCTCGCCCGCCGCAAGAAGATCTCGATGCGGACGGCCGCCTTCTACCGGGCCATCGCCCGCGTGGGCCGGGCGCACGCCCTGGCCGGCATCTGACGACTTCCGCCCCCCCTTCCCCCCTCGCCACCGATCGACGCATGAAAGACTATCAGACTTACGACAACCCGCTGATCGAACGTTACGCCAGTCGCAGAATGGCCCGCCTCTGGTCGCCGCAGGTCAAATTCTCGACCTGGCGGCGGCTCTGGGTCGCCCTCGCCGAGGCCGAGCGCGCCATGGGCCTGAACATCGCCGAGGACCAGATCGAGGCCATGCGGGCCGCCGTCGAGGCGATCGACTTCCCCGCCGCCGAGGCCTACGAGCGACGGTTCCGCCACGACGTGATGGCGCATGTCCACGCCTTCGGCGACGCCGCGCCCGCCGCGCGGGCGATCATCCACCTGGGGGCGACGAGCTGCTACGTCACCGACAACACCGACCTGATCCTGACCCGCGAGGCCCTGACCCTGGTCCGCGACCAGCTCGTCGGCGCGATCGAGGCCCTGGCCGACTTCGCCGCGAAGTGGAAGGACCTCCCCTGTCTCGGCTACACCCACTTCCAGCCGGCCCAGCTCGTGACGGTCGGCAAGCGGGCGACCCTCTGGTGCTATGAGCTCGTCCTGGACCTCGGCGAGGTCGAGCGCCGGCTGGCCGACCTGAGGTTCCTGGGCGTCAAGGGGACGACCGGCACCCAGGCCAGCTTCCTCGCCCTCTTCGACGGCGACCACGCCAAGGTCCGCGAGCTGGACTCGCGGGTGGCTGCGGCCTTCGATTTCGACAAGACGTATGCTGTCTCGGGCCAGACGTATTCCCGGAAGGTCGACTCGCTGACCGTGGCCACGCTGGCGTCGATCGCCGAGTCGGCCCACCGGTTCGGCATGGACCTGCGTCTGCTGGCGCACGAACGGGAAGTCGAGGAGCCGTTCGAGGCCGAACAGATCGGCTCGTCGGCGATGGCGTACAAGCGCAACCCCATGCGAGCGGAGCGGATGTGCTCGCTCGCCCGGTACGTCATGAGCCAGGTCCCGGGCATCGCCGACACGGCCGCGACCCAGTGGCTGGAGCGGACCCTCGACGACAGCGCCATCCGTCGGCTGATCCTGCCCCAGGCCTTCCTGGGGATCGACGCCGTGCTCACGCTGTACAACAACGTCGTCCCGGGGCTGGTCGTCCACCCGCCGGTGACGGCGAGGAACATCGCCGAGCACCTGCCGTTCATGGCGACCGAGAACCTGCTCATGGCCGCCGTGCAGGCGGGGGGCGACCGCCAGGCGCTCCACGAGCAGATTCGGGTGCATTCGCTGGCGGCCGCGGCGAGCCTCAAGGCCGGCGGCGGCTCGAACGACCTGATCGATCGTCTGCGCGACGACCCGACCTTCCCGAAGCTGGACTTCGAGGGGGTCCTCGACCCGGCGCAGTTCACCGGCCGATCTTCCGCCCAGGTCGACGAGTTCCTGGAGGCCGAGATCGAGCCCATCCGTCGCCGCTACGCCGGCCGGGTCGCGACGACGACCGAGGTCCACGTCTGAGCCGAGTCTTCGAAACGGCGTCCGGCGACCGCGAAGGGGGATTCGTCCCCTCGGCGTCGCCGGGCGTCTTGATTCGGGGTGCGGGGCGTCGAGGATCGCCGCGGGGGATGCGGCGGGAACGCCCGGCTGTGACGTGAAGGGAGGGCTGCCGTCGAGTCGAGATCGCTGGGATCAGACCCGGGAGCTCTGGTGCTGGCGGGCCTTGCGGAGTCGCTTCAGTTCCTCGCGACGGCGCCGCTCGCTGGGCTTCTCGTAATACGCCTTGCGACGCATCTCTTTGCGGAGGCCGCTGCGCTCGCAGAGCTTCCGGAACCGTCGGACCGCTTCCTGGATCGACTCTCCCGCGCGAACCCGTAACTTCACCACGTTGATTTTCCCTCTTTCCCTTCGAACTGGATCGGACCGGTATCGCCCTCCGAACCGGCGGCCCCGAGGAATCCGTCAGACGCCCGCCCTGCGAGCGATCGCGACCCGGTTACCGACGCGGCCCTCAGGCCGAGTCGGGAGCGGTCGCCGGGCCAGGCCCGGCGCTCCACCTCGAGCGTCGCGATTCGCACGAACCGGCGGGAAACCCAAAGTATATCGAAGGCCTCGGCCTTTGGCTAGCTTTGGATCCGGCCCTTCGCCGCGAATTCCCCAATGTATCCGAAGGGTTGCGGGTCGTCGATCCGAGGACGGGCCGGAGACCCTGCTCCTCCTCGAAGCTCCTCCGCGAAGGCCCCAATCCCTCGGCGCGGGACGCCGGGTTGCTTGGTCGTTCGCGGACGTCGAGTTCTCTTCTCGGCGAGAGAGGTCGACCTCAGACCCCGGCGAGGGCGGCCTCTTCGGCGTGGCTGGCGGCGGCCTTGCGGACGAGCAGCTCTTCGCGGTAGACCTTGACGTCGCTCGGGGCCTCGATGCCGAGGCGGACCTGTCCACCCTCGATCTTGACCACGGTCACGACGATCCCGCCATCGATGACGATCTTCTCGTTGATCTTGCGGCTGAGTACCAGCATGACATTCCTCCGTGCTCGTTGGCTGTAGCGTCTTGCGTTCGGTTGGGTGCGTCCTTTGCCGGGTCCTTACGAAGCCTTACTGGCTTTGTGTCCTGGACCCACAGCCCTGGTCGCCGACGGAAGTAACCATAAGCACGGCGGGTGCCGACGTCCACGACCGGACTCTCAGTTCAGATCGCAAACTATTTCCAGGAAAGACTTAGAATTTTTATCGAGGTTTGCTCAAGTCCCATCCTCGGTCTAGTCAAAAGTACAGGACTTGAACCCTTTCTTCCCAAAATTCCCGAGGCCGTCGGCAAAATGGGAACGGCCGCCGGGAAAAGTCGTTGGGATGGTCAGGCGCGGGCGGACCGGTTACCATCGCGTGCGCCTGGCGAACCACCCATGGTCAGGCCCCGAGTTCGGGGCGGCCCGGGGTCGGGCGACGTCGTCGGGTCGGACGAGTGGGGGTGGGAAGCGGACCCGTGCGCGTAGGAATCGGTCACGACACGCATCGCCTGGTCGAGGGGCGGCCGCTGATCCTGGGCGGCCTGCGGATCGAGCACCCGCTCGGGCTGGCGGGGCACTCCGACGCCGACGTCGTCTGCCACGCCGTGGCCGACGCCCTGCTGGGCGCCGCGGCGCTCGGCGACATCGGCGAGCACTACCCCGACACCGACCCCGAATGGCGCGACCTGGACAGCACCCGGCTCCTGGCCGAGGTCGTCACGCTCGTCGCGGCCCGGGGCTGGCGGCCGGTCAACTGCGACGTCATCGTCCACGCCCAGGCCCCCAAGCTCGGCCCCCACAAGGCGACCATCCGCGACAACCTGGCCCGGCTCCTCGGGCTCCCGGAGACGGCCGTCAACGTGAAGGCCAAGACCGGCGAGCACGTCGGCCCGGTCGGCCGCGCCGAGGCCGTCTGTTGTCACGCCGTCGTCCTGATCGAGCCGATCCCGCCCGGTCGTTGACGGCCCGGTCGACCTCGACACTCGACCTCCCCAACCTTCCCGCAAGAGAATGCTCATCCCATGGCGCTTCGAGTCTACAACACCCTGAGCCGGACCAAGGAGCCGTTCCAGACCGTCACGCCGGGCAAGGTCGGCATGTACGTCTGCGGGCCCACGGTCTATTCCAACAGCCACATCGGCCACATGGTCGGCCCGGTGATCTTCGACACCGTCAAGCGCTACCTGGCCTACCTGGGCTACGAGGTCTCCTGGGTCGTCAACATCACCGACGTCGACGACAAGTTGATCGTCCAGGCCCTGAAGGACGGCACCACGGTCAAGGCCCTCGCCGAGCAGGTCACGGCCGACTACCTCGCGTGTCTCGCCGCCCTCAACGTGACCGGCATCGACCACATGCCGCGGGCGACCGAGCACATCGGCGACATCATCGCCATCAACGCGGGCCTGATCGACAAAGGGTTCGCCTACGCCTCGGGCGGCGACGTCTACTTCGACGTCGCCAGGGCCTCCTCGTACGGCAAGCTCAGCCACCGCGACCCCGAGGAGTTGCAAGCCGGCGCCCGCATCGAGCCCACCGCGCTCAAGCGGAACCCCGGCGACTTCGCGCTCTGGAAGGCGTCCAAGCCCGGCGAGCCCTCGTGGGAGAGCCCCTGGGGGCCGGGCCGGCCGGGGTGGCACATCGAGTGCTCGGCGATGAGCCTGAAGCTCCTGGGCGAGCACTTCGACATCCACGGCGGCGGCCTCGACCTGGTCTTCCCGCATCACGAGAACGAGCTGGTCCAGTCCGAGTCGTTCACGGGCGTCCCCTTCGCGTCGTACTGGATGCACAACGGCCTGCTCACGCGCGAAGGCCGCAAGATCTCCAAGTCCGACCCCGACACGATCGTTCTCATGAGCGACCTGCTTCGGGAGTACGACCCCGACGTCATCCGCCTGCTCCTGCTCTCCAGCCACTACCGCCGGCCGATCGACTACGGCCCGAACCGCCTGACCGAGATCGCCCGCAGCCTGCAGACGTTCCACCACGCCTTCGAACGCCTGGAAGAGCTGACGGGCCAGGGCTTCGACACCCTCGAAGCCCCCTCCCGCCGCCACGAGGCGGAGCCGTCCGCGAATCCCGCCCTCAAGGAGGTCGCCGAGCTGCGCCAGGGCTTCCTGGACGCGATGGACGACGACTTCAACACGGGCGGCGCGGTGGGCGAGCTGTTCGAGATCGTCCGCGTCCTCAACCGGACGGCCGCCGGTCTCACCGCGGGCTCGTCCCCGCAGGACCTGGCCGACTACCGCGCGGGGATGGTGGTCCTGAAGGAGCTGAGCAACCTTCTGGGCCTCTTCGGCAAGCTCCCCGAGAAGGTCAAGGCCGGCGGCGACGCCCTGACCGGCGACCTGATGAGCCTCCTGATCGAGCTTCGGGCCCGCCTCCGCAAGGAGAAGCACTACGCCCTGGCCGACGAGATCCGCAACCGCCTCACCGGCCTCGGCGTCGTGCTCGAAGACGGGCCCGAGGGGACGCGATGGCGCGTGGAATCGAAGCGCTGAGAGCACGGGGGGCGGCATGAGGCCGCCCCGGCACCGGACGAAGGAGTCGGCCTCATGACGTCCCAATCGTGCGAATCCGAAGCCGGCGACGGCGTGGCGAAGGTCGGCGACGGCGGCCCCCCGCCGGTCTGGGGACGGGTCGTCGGCATCGACCCGGGACTGAACGTCACGGGCTACGCGGTGGTCGACCCCGGCCCCCGCGGGCCGATCGTCGTCGAGGCCGGCGTGATCCGGCCGGGCTCGTCGGATCGGGCCCTCGGCCAGCGGCTTGACCATCTCTACCGCAACGTCCTGGAGCTGCTGGCGGCCTATCCCCCGGGCGCCCTGGCGCTCGAGAAGGTCCACAGCCACGCCAAGTTCCCCCGCACCGCGATCCTGATGGGCCACGCCCGCGGCGTGATCGTGCTGGCCGCCGCGTCGAAGGGGATCCCCGTCTTCGGCTACGCCGCCGCCCGCGTGAAGAAGACCCTCACCGGCAGCGGCCGGGCCCCCAAGGAGCAGATGCAGCGCGCCATCCAGGTGGAGCTGCGCCTGGCCGAACTCCCCGAGCCCCACGACGTCGCCGACGCCTGCGCCATCGCCCTCTGCCACTACCAGATCGGCCGGTCCGTCCGCGGCCTGAAAGGCCTCTGAGGAAGCCCGCCGAACGCTGGTAAGTTGTTTCTCCTCCCTCCCCCGGGAGAAGGTGGCCGGAACGGCCGGATGAGGGTCGTCGCGCTTCGCACGGACCGGCGCTTCCCGAACCGTTCACTTCAGCCGAGTCGGCCGCCCCCCCCCAAGTCCAGCGCGCAATCGGCTTCGCTCTCGAAACCGAACCCGAACGAAGCCAGGGCCCAAATCGACCCTCAAACACGCTTCGCCTGCTGCGGGCAGCGGCCGACTCGATTTCGGCCCCTCCCGCAAGTCGGCTTCATTCGTCGTATTCGACATGCATTTTTCCGCGTCCGCCCCCGTCTTGATCGCCCCGACCGCCGCGGCGACAATGCCGAGGCACCGTCGAACGACGGAGCCTTCCAACCTGACCATGCATCAAGTCCGCCGGCCCGAGAGGGTTGGCCGGACGAAACGCGACGTTCCCGCCCCGATCCGCCCCCCCCGCCCCGCCCGCCGCACCACGAGGACGCCTCTCATGAAGGTCAGCGCGACGATCCTGGCCCTGATCGCGGCGACGTCCGCCGCGGGCGCGAACGCCCTCGGCGACGACCTCGCCTGGGACGTCATGGCCGACACCTGGACGGCGACCGACGGGCTCGGCCGCAAGGTCCCGGGCTTCGACGAGGTCGGCCCCGCCCGCGAGAACCGGACGACGGGGATCTTCTACTTCCTCTGGAGCGAGGGCCAGAACCCGGTCTACGACCTTTCGAAGCTGCTGGCGGCGGACCCGGAAGATCCGAAATTCGGCCCCCAGGGCGCGTTCCACCACTGGGCGGAGCCGCTGTTTGGGCATTATCGGGACGACGACCCGTACGTGATCCGCAAGCACATCGCCCTGCTCACCAACGCCGGCGTCGACGTATTGTTCTTCGACGTCACCAACGCCCTGACCTACGACCCCGTCCGCGAGGCCATTCTGAAGGTCATGGACGACGTCCGCGCCTCGGGCGGGCGGACGCCCCGGATCGCCTTCCTGGCGAACTCGGCGAGCGCGAAGACGATCGAGCATCTCTACCAGACGTTCTACAAGCCGGGCCGGGCCCGCGAGCATTGGTTCCTCTGGAACGGCAAGCCCCTGATCCTCACCCCGCCCGACGGGCTGAGCGACGAAGTCAGAAGCTTCTTCACGATCCGCCACTCCTGGGCCTGGACGAAGGGGCACGCCTGGTTCGGCGACGGCCGCGACAAGTGGCCGTGGCTCGACAACTCGCCCCAGACGCCGGGCTGGCACGATTCGCCCGACAGGCCCGAGCAGATCAGCGTCGCGGTCGCGCAGCATCCGACCGGGAACATCGGCCGCAGCTTCCACGACGGCGCGCAGCCCCCGCCGGCCGAACGTCACTCCGAGCGCGGGCTCTACTTCGCCGAGCAGTGGAAGCGGGCCCGCGAGGTCGACCCGCCGTTCGTCTTCATCACCGGCTGGAACGAATGGGTCGCGCAGCGGTTCGTCGACCCCAAGGGGACCACGTCGATGGGGGGCGTCCGCATCAAGCCCGGCGGCACGTTCTTCGTCGACACCTACTCGGCCGAGTACAGCCGCGACATCGAGCCCGTGAAGGGGGGCTTCGGCGACGCGTATTACTATCAGCTCGTCTCCGAGATCCGCCGCTACAAGGGCGTGCGCAAGCCGGCCGACGTCGCGCGGGCGAAGGTGCGCGTCGACGGCTCGTTCGCCGACTGGAAGGCCGCCGGCCCCGAGTTCCGCGACACCCTCGGCGACCCCGCACGTCGCCGGCACGCCGGCTGGAAGGGCGAGCCCGACTTCGTCAACGAGACCGGCCGCAACGACCTGGCGGTCGCCAAGGTCGCCCCCGGCGACGAGTTCGTCTCGTTCTACATCAGGACCCGCCGGCCCCTCACGGCCCCGTCCGACCGCTGGATGACGCTCTGCCTGGACGTGGACGCCGACGCGAAGACCGGCTGGCTGGGCTACGACGTCGTCGTGAACCGCGAGAAGCCGGCCGACGGCATAGCGACGATCGAGCGCCTCAAGCCCGACGGCTCGCGCGAGCCGATGGACGCCGCCGCCGCGATCGCCTTCGACGGCGAAGAACTGGAGCTGGCCGTCCCCCGCGCCGCCCTGCGCCTCGGTCCGCCCGGCGACGGCTCGAAACGGGTCGCGTTCGACTTCAAGTGGCTCGACGCGATCCCCGTCGGCGGCGACGCCTCGGCGTTGACCCTCGACGGCGACGCCGCGCCCGACGACCGGTTCAATTTCCGGGCGGCTTGGGGGGAGTGAACCCGAGGCCGCCGGCTCAGCCCCCTCGCGTCATCGTCGGTCGACGGAACCGCCGATTCGCGCCAGGTCGTCGAAGGTCCGATGCTCCTGTTCGAGGAGCCTCGTCACGCGCATTCGGTACTGGAAATATCGGAACGCGGGCGAGGGGTGGGTCTCGCCGGCGACGTCCAGCCTGCGGCCTTCCGCTTCCGGGAAGCTGCCGCCGCCGGCGACGTAGTCGCAGTAGCCCTCGACCAGCCAAAGGGGCAGCCGGGACGCGCGCCAGAGGCCCAGGCGTCGGCGGATGAGGCCGTGCGTCGCCTCGTGGGCGACGAGGCCGGTGAAGGCCCGCGTACGGTACTCGGCGGCGAGGCTGCAGGCCACGTCCGCGTCGAGGTCGGCCGCGGCGACGAAGACGTTGTCGGTCAAGGGCGCCGACACGGCGAAGGCGCCGCCGGACAGCGGCGCGAAGAAGCGATAGAGCCAGGGCGAGTTGCACAGGAAGATCCGCTCGGTCCGGCCGGGCGCGGCCAGCTCGCAGCGGTCGATCAGGTCGCGGGCCTTCCCGAGCCGTTCGGCGGCCGCCGGCGGGATCGGTCGGCTCGAATAGAGCGTGATCCCGCGCTCGCGGATGCTGTGGGCGAAGAGCACCTGCGGGAAGGCGTGGAGGGCCGCATACGCCAGCGTCAACGCCACGAACGGCCGCTCGAATCGACGCAGCACGCGCCCGAGCCGCGTCCTGGGCGCGGGCCGGCCGATGCCGAGGATGCGAAGCAGGCCCCGAGCCGTCCGGTTCATCTTCGCCTTCCCCTTCGGCCCTGCATCGGACGCGTCCAATCCCCTGGTCGATGGTGCGGTTCCTATCGTATCGCATTCGAATCGGCGGCGGACCTCGCCGCCGTCGGCCACGAGCGAACATCGGAGGCCTTCGCCAGTCGATCCTTGCGAAGGGCCCAAAGAACTTGTCACGCCCGGCCGACCGGTCGCTTGCGATCGACGGAGGGAATCCTCCGCGGCTCCGGACGCCCCTGGTTTGGAGACGCCGACGAGGCGGGCGGGACGTCGACCGCGAAGTCTTCCTCGGGCATGGGACGGCCGATGTAGTAGCCCTGCGCCTGGTCGCAGCGCATCGCGGCGAGCCGTTCGAGCGTGTCGCCGTCCTCGATCCCCTCGGCGACGACCCGCAGCCCGAGTTCGTGGCCCATGGTGATGATCGCCTTGACGATCGCGGCGTCGGCGTTGGAGGTGATCATCTCCTGGACGAACGCCCGGTCGATCTTCAGCTCGTCCACGGGGAGTCGGCGGAGACAGGCCAGGGACGAGCAGCCGATCCCGAAGTCGTCGACCGAGACCCTCAGGCCGAAGTCGGATCGCAGGCGGGTCAGGGCGCGGGCGGCGCCCGCCGGGTCTTGCATCAGGGCGCTCTCGGTGATCTCCAGGGTGAGCCACGAGGCCGGCAGGTCGGCCTTCACGAGTCGGCCGGCGAGCGCCTGGTAGGGCGTGTCGCGGTGCAGGAACCGGGGGGCGACGTTCACGGCGACGCCCAGGGCGACCCCCTGATCGCGCCAGCGACGGTGCCGGTCGATCGCCTGGCCGAACGCCCAGTGCTCCAGGCGGCCGGTCAGGTCGCCGTGCTCCGCCAGCGGGATGAAGCTGGAGGGAGGGATCATGCCCAGTCGGGGATGCGGCCAACGCGCCAGGGCCTCGACCCCTTCGATCCGACGGGTCGCGAGGTTCATCTTGGGCTGGTAGTGCAGGACCAGCCCGCCGGTCTCGATCGCCTCCCGGAGATCGCTCATCAGGGCCAGCCGCCGCGGGCTGTCGTCGTCCGGATCGGCCGAGTAGACCGCGAAGCCCCCGCCGGAACGCTTCGCGGCGTACATGGCGACGTCCGCGCGGCGCAGGAGCGTCTCGGGGTCGTCGCCGTGACGCGGGGCCAGGGCGACGCCGATGCTGCCGCCGACGTCGCAGTTCCGCTCGTCGATCTGGAACGGAGCCTCCAATTCGTACAAAAGCCGTCGGGCGATGGCGACGGCGTCGCGCTCGCACGTGCGGGGCAGCAGCATCACGAATTCGTCGCCGCCCAGGCGGGCCAGCGTGTCGGTCGCCCGCAGGAGCTCTCGGAACCGCGCGGCGACCTGCTGGAGCAAAAGGTCGCCGAAATGGTGGCCCAGCGTGTCGTTCACCTCCTTGAAGCGGTCGAGGTCGATCAGCAGGAGCGCGGGGGGCGACGTCACGTTCAGGATCGCCTGCTCCAGCCGCTCCATGAACAGCAGGCGGTTGGGCAGGCCGGTGAGGGCGTCGTGCCGCGACTGGTGGTCGAGCTTCTCCTCGATCCGCTTCCGGCGGACGGCCGCCATGAGGACGTTGGCGATGAGCTGGAGGAAGTGCTCGTCCTCCGCGTCGAACCGGCCCGCGCGATGGGCGTAGGCGACCAGGACGCCGTAGGTCGCGTCGGAATCCTTCACCGGGACGGCGATCCCGCTCACGACGCCCAGCCGCGCGTGCAGCCGGCAGCCCTCGAACCGGTCCTCGTCGCGCAGGTCGGCGGCCACGACCGGGCGGTCCGCAGAGACGGCGAAAGCGGCCAGGGGGTCGTCGATCGTCGCCGAAGCCGGGGCGGCCTCGGCGATGTCGGGCGGCGCGACCTCGGCGCGGATCACCAGCGCCTCGCGGCCGGGGACCGCCTGGAAGAGGCGGCAGATCTCGACGTCGAGGGTCTGCGCGATGAGCGCGACGGCCTCGGCGAACAGGCTCTCGGTGTCGGTCGAGGCCAGCGCCCGGTTCCCCAGCTCGGTGATCGCATCCTTCCGCCGCGCACGGGCCCGGAGTTCGTCCTCGCCCGTCAACAGGTGCTGGATGGTCTCCTTGAGCTCGACGGCCGCCGCCGTCTCGGACGACTTCCAGCGTTTCGAATGCAGGGTGACGGCCTTCCGCCAGAGGTCGAACGATTTTCGGGGGTGCAGGCGGGCCTCGCCGTTCACGCGGCTCATCGGCTTGTCGGGATCGCCGGCCCAGTTCATCACGCGGACGACCTCGGGGCGGAACCAGAGGAGATAGTCGCCCCGGTCGCGCGAGATCTCCACGCCGAGCATGCCGCTGGCCTCGTCCTTGAAGGCGACGGCCGGTGGATAGGCGGCCGCGAGCGATTCCGAGGCGAAGGACCCCCGGTCGAGCGAGCCGGTCATCATCTTGATCAGGCCGGGGATCTCCGTCTCGTCGGGGGTCCGGCCGACGAGGGTGCATTTCATCCCCTCGACGACTGCGGCGCCCTGGGCGTCGACGAAGTCCAGGAGGCTCGTCGGATCCGCCGCCAGGCCCTTGAGGGAGGACGCGCGCGACAGGGCGTTGAGGAAGCGGATCTGGATGGCCGAGGTCTGCACGCGGTAGGCGCGCTCGGCGCCGTCTTCACGCATGTTGAGCTGGGTCTCGATGATCTCGGCGAGGAACGAGCAGGTGAGCCGCCGCTCGGGGCAGACGCGCCTGGGGGTGTAGTGATGGCAGGCGATCAGGCCCCAGAGCGCCCCGTTCTTCAGGAGGGACACGCTCATGGTGGCCGCGACGCCCATATTCCGGAGGTACTCCAGGTGCACCGGCGAGACGCTCCGCAGCACGCACTGGCTCATGTCAAGCGGGCGGCCGCGGGCCTCGCCCTCGCCGTCGACCAGGCCCGCGGGGGCGTAGCCGACGTCCGGGATGCAGCGTAGCCGGTTCGTCGTGTAGAGCCGTCGCGCCTGCTCGGGGATGTCCGACGCCGGGAAGTGGAGCCCCAGGTAGGACGACGCGATCCGGGCGTCCCGCGACTCGGCGATCACCTCGCCGTTCCATACCGCGTCGAAGCGATAGACCATGACGCGGTCGTAGCCGATGATCCGGCGCACCTCGTCGGCCGCCGCCTGGCAGAGCGTCTCCTCGCTCTCGGTCGCCTGCAGCCGGGCGGTCGCCAGCCGGACCTCCTGGTAGAAGGTGTGGAAGTCCCCCACCTCCCCCGGCTCGATCGGCTCGGCCTCGACCACCAGCTCGCCGTCGCTCCCGTGCACCAGCACGTTGAACGCGCGGCCCCCCTCTCGACCAGGCAGCGTCAGCTTCAACGGGTTGGCTCGGATGAGGTCGTCCCCCCGCAGGATCATCCGCAGGTGGGCGCCCTGATCCTCGCCGAGGAGCGATTCCAGCGGTCGATCGACCAGTTCCTCGGCCGGGACGCCCACCAGGAACGCCGAATTCGCGCTGGCGCGGCGGACCCGGAAGCTCGCCTCGTCGACGACCAGCAACAGGCCGTGGGGCTGGATCTTCTCGGGGATGTGGATCGGCTCGCGGGAGCAGTTCGTCAGGTCGACCGCGGCGCCGGCCGGGGATTTCCCATCGGATCGCGATTCATGCAGCATGGGAGAGCCACCGATCCAGGGCCGCGAACGTCCGACGGGCGGGATGGACCACGAGGTCGGAATCGCCGCAGCGGTGACAGGGCCGGGCCGGGGCCGCCGGGAAGGACGACCACGTGGGCCTGACTTCGGCCCCGTAGCCATGGAAGAACGAACAGCCCCGGGCCTCGTCCCCGGGCAGGACGTCGCAGACGTGTGCGGCGATGATCCGGCCGCCGAGCGGAGGCCGCCCGCATCCGGGCGACCGCTCGACTTCCTCGCGTTCGCCGGCGAGCGCGGCCAGGTCCTCGCTCAACTGCGGGAGTTTGACGTGGTCCCGGAGGTGGAACTCCGGATCGTCCCGGCTCTCGAACGACGCCAGACGGTCCTCGATCGGCCTGTCGAAGTCGGAATGCGGATTCTCGATCGCGGCAAGCTCGCGCAGCGTGAGATCGGCGGTCGGCGAGCCTCGCGTCCGGGAACCCATGGCGCCGTGGAGGCCGCGGGCGCCCTCTCGAAACTTCGCGCGGATCATGCGTCGATCCTCCGACGGCCGACGCGCCCGCCGCGTCGCGAGGCGCCGTCACCCGAGCTGCGGCGAAGTCATGCGTCCCCGCCGCCCTGATCATCCACCACGTCCTCATCGAAAAGATAGGACATGGAAAGCTCCAGCCCAATCTCGGCCGCCGACCGAGCGGAACCGACTCGGATGGCCAGGATGAAACCGATCGGTCGATCTGATCCGCCCGGGAAACCTCGCCAGGGGCCGATGCGGCGGCCGGAGCGTTTAGAAAATGCATCAACCTAGGAATTTCGTCCTATCATTCACACGTTTTTTTTGCATTGATGCTTCAAGGCGTTACGATGCGTCCCGCGGCGCTCCTGTCGGCCCGCCCCACGGAAGTCTTGCCTGCCGGAGTCCGTCCATGCGATCCATCCTCACCGCGTCATTCGCCCGCGTTTCCGCTTTGTCGTTGGCGGCTGCGGTCTCGCTGGCGCCGGGCGTCGCCCACGCCGGCATCGAATTCGTCGATCAATTCCGCTCGCGCTTTTCCACGCAGACCGGCGACGGCCCCGCCGTGACCGACCTCGGCTACGCCTTCTCGACGAGGCTCTTCGCCAGCGCCCCGAACTTCTACAACACCGTGGGCATGACCGGCCCCGGCGGCACGGTCGACCTCACGGCCGACGTCTCGAATCCCTCGGTCTACAGCTACGGGTCCAGCCTGTTCGCCAGCAAGTCGGACATGGACGCGGCCTTCCCGATCGCCGCGACCTACGACTACCTGGCGACCTCCGGGTCCGGGCCGGATGCGACGAGCCTGACGCCCGGGGCCGACGATTATCCCCAGTCGACGCCCTACCTGGCCGGCACGACCTACTCCGATCTCCAGGGTGTGAACGCCGGGCAGGCCATCCAGGTCGCCTTCAGCTCGTTCGACACCGGGGGGAGCGCCAGCGAGTCGTTCATCTTCTTCACGATCTTCGACCTCACGCTGGGCCAGTCGGTTTACGACGCGGGATTCCTCCCCGCCACGACGACCGGAGTCACGCTCGGGGCCGGCGTCCTGCAGGCCGGGCACTCGTTCAGCTACGAGCTGAACTTCTCCAACCGGGAACTCGTCTCGACGCCGGGCACCGGGTTCGACTCGCAGCTCGGGTTCGACTACCGGACCAGCGGGACCTTCTCGACGTCCGCGGTCCCCGAGCCCTCCACGCTGGTCCTGGCCGGCATCGGCGCGGTGGGAATCCTCGTCTCCAGCCGCCGCGGCCGTCGCACGGCCCGCTGAAACGACCGTCGCCAGGCCCATCACCGGCTTTCGAGTCCCCGGCGCGTCCGACATGCGGACGCGCCGGGGCTTTCGCGTTCCGTCGCCCAAACCCCGGCCTCGGGCTTCTCCCGGAATCAGGCGATCCGCCGCGATACGCTCGACGTAGAATAGGCTTCGACCGCCCCATCGGCCGGGCCGATCCGGCTGCCGGACGCCGCCCGGGGCGAGGAATGGGCGGCCGGGCGTCCCATGAGGGGACCATGAAAGCCGCGGGGCCGGCGTCCAGCGACGCGCCGGGCGCGGTTGACGTAATCCTGATGTCCGTTGTAAGATGCCGTATTGCAATGACTTGCTGCATCGCATCATTCGCACGGGGACCACGCGGCAATGGAAGTGCTGACCGAGATTTGGGATAAGACGACCGACGCCCTGTCGGCCCTGTCCGAGGGGGTCTCGGAGGGTCTCGTACGGATCTTCGGCAGCTCGAACGAGCGTCGCATCCGGCAGATGCGCCCGATCGTGGCCCGGATCAACGAGCTCGAGCCCTCGGTCCAGACGCTGTCGGACGACGAGCTGAAGGCCCGGACCGAGGATTTCCGGGCCCGCCGCGAGGCCGGCGAATCGCTCGAGGACCTGCTGCCCGAGGCGTTCGCCGTCTGCCGCGAGGCGGGCCGCCGGTTCCTCAACATGCGGCACTTCGACGTCCAGCTCATGGGCGGCATGGTGCTCCACGGCGGCAACATCGCCGAGATGGTCACCGGCGAGGGCAAGACCCTGGTCGCCACCCTCGCCGCCTATCTGAACGCGCTCGACGGCAAGGGCGTCCACGTCGTCACCGTGAACGACTACCTCGCCCGCCGCGACGCCGAATGGATGAGCCCCCTGTACCAGGGGCTGGGCATGACCGTGGGCGCGATCCAGTCGGAGATGGACTCGGCCGAGCGCCAGGAAGTCTACGGCTGCGACATCACCTACGGCACCAACAACGAGTTCGGCTTCGACTATCTCCGCGACAACATGAAGCCGACCGCGGAGCTGCAGTGCCAGGGCGAGCTGCACTACGCCGTCATCGACGAGGTCGACAGCATCCTCATCGACGAGGCCCGGACCCCCCTGATCATCTCGGGGCCGGCGTTCGACGACGTCCGCAAGTACGCCGAGGCCGACCGGATCGCCCGCCTCCTGAAGCGCGACCTCCACTTCGAGGTCAAGGAGAAGGAGCGCACCTGCCACCTGAACGACGCCGGCATCCGCGAGGCCGAGAAGATCGCCGGCCTGGAGAGCTTCTACACGCCGGGCAACATGGAGTGGCCCCACCTGATCGACAACTCGCTGAAGGCGCACCACCTGTATCGTCGCGACCGCGACTACGTGGTCCAGCCCAACGGCGAGGTCGTCATCGTCGACGAGTTCACCGGCCGCCTCATGGTCGGCCGCCAGTGGTCCGACGGCCTGCACCAGGCCGTCGAGGCCAAGGAGCGGGTGAAGATCAAGGAGGAGAACCAGACCCTCGCGACGATCACGCTCCAGAACTTCTTCAAGCTCTACAAGAAGCTCTCGGGCATGACCGGCACGGCCATGACCGAGGCCAACGAGTTCTACAAGGTCTACGGCCTCGACGTCGTCGCCATCCCGACCAACCGCGGGCTCAGCCGCGTCAACCACGCCGACGTCATCTTCCGCTACGAGCGCGAGAAGAATCAGGCGCTCGTCGACGAGATCAAGGAAGTCCACGCGACCGGCCGGCCGATCCTCGTGGGCACCGTCTCGATCGAGAAGTCGGAGGAGCTGTCGGAGTTCCTGACCCGATACGGCATCCCCCACCAGGTCCTCAACGCCAAGCACCACGAGCGCGAGGCCGAGATCGTCGCCCAGGCCGGGCGGAAGGGGGCGGTCACGATCGCCACCAACATGGCCGGCCGCGGCACCGACATCATCCTGGGCGGCAACCCCGAGTTCATGGCCTGGTTCGACCTCAAGCGCGCCACCAACGAGGACGGCCGGCCGCTCTACGAGACCCGCCTCGACGTCAGCCCCGAGGCCTGGCACGAGGCCGTCGCCAAGTACGAGCCCGAGATGAAGGCCGAGGGCCGCGAGGTCGCCGGCCTGGGCGGCCTGCACATCATCGGCACCGAACGCCACGAGAGCCGGCGGATCGACAACCAGCTCCGCGGCCGCTCGGGACGCCAGGGCGACCCCGGCTCGTCGCGGTTCTTCCTGGCCCTCGACGACGACCTGATGCGGAAGTTCGCCGGCGAATGGGTCTCGGCCGTGCTCACCCGCCTGGGCATGCAGGAGGGCGAGGCCATCGAGAGCCGGATGGTCAGCCGCCGCATCGAGGGCGCCCAGAAGAAGGTCGAGGAGCGCAACTTCGACATCCGCAAGAACCTCCTCGAATACGACGAGGTCATGGACGAGCAGCGCAAACGCGTCTACTCGTTCCGCCAGGGCCTGCTCGAAGGCGCCTCGCCGAAAGAGCGGATGCTGGATATGATCGACGATCAGATCCAGGCCGCCGTCGACCGCTTCCTCGCCGACGACTACGGCCAGGCCAGCTTCGCCGAATGGGTCTCGCAGCGGCTGGGCGTCGAGATGACCGCCCGCGACTTCCGCAACGTCGAGTTCCAGGACGCCGGCGACATCGTCCACCACCGCGGCGAACGCCAGCTCTACGAGGCGATCCGCGAGGCGATGGAGGAGAACATCCCCGCCGACGCCGAGCCCTCCGACTGGACCTGGGGCGCGCTCGTCAACTGGGCGAACAACCGCTACTCCCTCGACCTCAAAGAGAAGGAGCTGCGGAAGTTCGAGCGGCGCAACGGCGACGAGGTCGAGCTGGACCGCCCGGCCCTCGAAGAGTTCATCCACGGCCGGGCCAAGGCGTCGATCGAGAAGCTCGACCTCTCGCCCGCGCAGGAATTCCTCGCCGGCGACTGGGGGCGCCGCACGCTGGCCGGCTGGGCGCACCACAAGTTCGGCATCGCCGCCGACCCCGCCGCCTGGAAGGGCCTCGACCGGGCCCAGATCGCCCGCCGGCTCCGCGAGCAGGCCCGCGAGCTGTACGTCGCCAAGGAGGCCGAGCTGCCGGTCCGGATCGCGGCGACGCGATTCCTGGGCGACCGCTCGCAGGCCCACAGCCAGACGCCCCGGTACGACCGCGAAGGCCTCGCCGCCTGGGCCTCCGAGCGGTTCCACTCGGTCGTCGACCCGGCCGAGCTGCAGACCATGCTCCGGCCCGAGATGGAAGCCTTCTTGATCGACATCGCCCGCAAGAAGTACGACGGGGCCCGGCTCGCCGACGAGCTGAACGCCCGCCTCGACGCCGTCCTCCCCCGCGCCACCGGGCGCGACAAGCCGGCCCCGGCGCCCGACAAGGCCGCGCTCGCCGGCCTGGTCGAATGGGCGAAAAAGGGCCTCGGCCACGAGACCTCGGCCGAGGAGCTGGCCGCGATGACGCCCGAGGAGATCCGCGGGGCCCTGGCCTCGGCCCTCGACGCCAAGGTCCGGCCCGAGATGCGGGAGATGGAGAAGGTCCTGCTCCTGCAGATCCTCGACGCGAGCTGGATGGAACACCTCCGCGCGATGGACCACCTCCGCAGCTCGATCGGCCTGCAGGGCTACGCCCAGATCGACCCCAAGGTCGAGTTCAAGCGCGAGGGCATGCGGATCTTCGGCGAGATGTGGAACGGCATCGGCGACCGGGTCACCGACCTGATCTTCCGCGTCGAGCAGTTCGACCCCGAGTTCCTCTCGTATCTCGGCTCGCGCTGGAAGCTCGACCGGGCCCAGGCCATCCACCAGGACGCCGACTCCGCGTCGGCCTCGACCTCGCTCTCGGCCGTGCCCGACACCGGAAACGGCGTCCGCCAGGTGCAGGACGCCGCGATCAACGCCGACCTTTCGACGTCCGATAAGAAGAAGGAGCCCGTCCGCAACCTTGGAAAAAAGGTGGGCCGGAACGACCCCTGCCCTTGCGGATCCGGAAAAAAGTTCAAAGCCTGCCACATGCGGCAGCAGTCCTCGACCGACATATTCTGAATCGCGGTCGGAGACGACGTCGATCGCCCAGGTCCCCGGCACGGATGCCGGAAGGCCGGGTCGGTCGGCCCCCGGCTTCTCGCTCGCGACCCCCGGGCGGGCGTCCTAACCGTTTAGGCCGAAGCCCTTGCGGAGATCCGGCCGGCGCCGAATCGGCCCGCGTCGCCGCGATCGCCGACCGCGGGGATCGCCCGAGGCCGCGGGCCGCGGCCGGGACCTCGGGACGGGCGGACGGCGGCGGGCACGGCGATTGCTGAAGGGTCTCGCGTCTCGTCGAGAGGACCACTCGCCCTCTATCGGGAAAGGATTCCCCGGGATGCCGCTGGTTTTGAATGTGATCTACGTCGCGACGCTGATCCTGCTGTCGCCGTTCCTCGTGTATCGGATGGTGCGGTCGGGCAAGTATCGCGACGGCCTCTGGGAGAAGTTCTCGGGGGACGCCCCCAACCGGATCGGCGAGGGGCCCTGCCTCTGGTTCCACGCGGTCAGCGTCGGCGAGGTCTTGCTCCTCCGCCCCCTGGTCCGCGAGATGGCCCGGCGGCGGCCGAACTGGGAGGTCGTGATCTCGACGACCACCCCCACGGGCCTCGCGGTCGCCCGACGGACCTTCCCGGAGCTGATCACCTTCTACGCCCCCTTCGACTTCAGCTGGGCGACCCGTCGCGCCCTGGGGCGGATCCGGCCCTCCGTGCTGGCCCTCGTCGAGCTGGAAGTCTGGCCGAACCTGATCCGATCGGCCAAGAAGTCGGGCGCCAAGGTGGCGATCATCAACGCCCGGCTCAGCGAGCGGAGCCATCGCGGCTACCGCCGGCTGAAGGGACCGCTCGGCCCCACGCTGCACCGGATCGACGCCGTCGCCGCTCAGGACGAGGACTACGCCCGCCGCTTCGTCGACCTGGGCGTGCCGATCGATCGGGTGAGCGTCACCGGGTCGGTGAAGTTCGACGGCCTGGAGAGCGACCGCAACAACGCCCGGACCCGCGAGCTGCGGGCCGAGCTGGGGCTCTCGCCCGCGGACCTCGTGTTCGTCGCCGGCAGCACGATGGAGGGGGAAGAGGCCGCGGCGCTGGCCGCTTATCGGGCGGCGCGTCGGGACCATCCTCGGCTCCGGCTGGTCCTGGTCCCCCGCCACGCCGAGCGGTTCGAGGCCGTCGCCCGCTGGCTCGAGGCCGAGGGCGAGGCGGTCGTCCGCCGCAGCGGCGGGCCGACGGCCGCCGGCGGCAAGCCGACGCCGATCATCCTGATCGACAGCCTGGGCGAGCTGGGGGCGGTCTGGGGCCTGGCCGACGTGGCGTTCGTCGGCGGCAGCCTGCTCCCCGGCCGGGGCGGCCAGAACATGATGGAGCCGGCCGCCTACGGGGCGTCGGTGATGTTCGGGCCCCACACGGCCAACTTCCGCGAGACCGTCGCCCAGCTCCTGGCCCGCAACGCCGCGCGGCGGGTGGCCGGGGCCGGCGACCTGGCGGTGAGGCTCCGCGAGGACCTCGACGATCCCGAGGTCGCCGCGGCGCGAGGCGAGGCCGGCAGGCGGTTCGTGCTGGCCCAGCATGGCGCCTCGGGGCGGACGCTCCTCGAGCTGGACCGCCTGGTGGAATCGTCGCACGCGCAAAAATCGGCTTGATCGGAATTTCCGTTTCGCGATAGTCTGCACCTGATATCGTGGACCAGGGACCGAGAGATCGCCGTGTGCTCTCTTCTCCTGGGCACGGCCCTGGAACGCCGCACGGCGGCCTACGACCGAAAATAGGATGGATCTGGTAATGAGCGAGCCCGAAACCCCCACGCCGCACGCCCAGCAAGTCACCACCGAGGTCGTCGTCGACGATTCCGGCACGGTGCCGTCGTACTCGAACTTCTGCCGCGTCACGGCCACGCCCGAGGAAGTCATCCTCGACTTCGGCCTGAACCCGCAGCCGTTCGCCCAGGGCCGGCAGGACGTGAAGGCCAACCAGCGGCTGGTCATGAACTTCTACACCGCCAAGCGGCTCCTGACCGCCCTGAGCATGACGATCCAGCGCCACGAGGGGACCTTCGGCTCGATCGAGCTCGACGTCCGTCGCCGGGCCCACGTGCCCCAGCAGGCGCAGACCGGCCCCAAGGGCGTCGTCGAGTAAGTCGACGGCCCCGCCGATCCACTCCGACGCATCCGCCAGAGGCCGCGGCGAGGATTCCCCCTCGCCGCGGCCTCTGGCCGTTTCTCGCCCCAATCTCCCCGCTCTTGCCCCGCCCCCCGCCGGAAATGACGATAATTCGGCTTGCATCGCCCCTTTCCCTGATCGCGGGCGCGTCCCCCGGCCGATGCTGGTGGTGAGAAAAGATCCGTGTGCGCCGGTCGCAGCCCGGGATCGGGTCTTGCCGGATGTTTCGACTCATCGTCAAACGCCAGGTGCGCCGATACTGAGGATTGCCGGGCGTCTCGGCCTCGGTTCAGGACGGACGAGTCCAGCGTTAGGAGATAATGGAATGTCTCAGCCATCCCGACCGCGGGCGCAAGGCCCAGCGCAGCGGCGAAATCGCAGCATCAAGCTCGAAGGACCGACCCCGCTCGAGGGGCGGGCCCTGCTGGCTCCCGTCGTGCCGGTCTTTCCGCTGCAGGCCGTCTTCACGGCGGCCGCCACGCCCACGAACGCGTTCCTGGGGACGGTCGTGGTCAGCTCGGACACGACGGCCACCGCCCTCACGAGCGCCGCTCCGATCACCTCGGTGGCCGAGCTCACGCCGCTGACGTCGTTCGGCGGCGACATGGTCCGGATCCAGGCCGGGCCGGGCGGGGTGTTCGGCAACGGCCTCTACGCGATCTCGCGGGGGAGCGGCGGGGTCGATTCGGCCATCGACCGCCCCGGCGTGATCTACCGGATCGACCCGGCGACCGGCAAGGCCAGCGTGTTCTTCGACCTGAACACGGTGATGAACCAGCTCGACCCCAACGCCCTGAGCACCGACGGGGTCAACCCGGCGGCCAACTCGCTGGGCGGGGCCACCGGGGGCGCGACCGACCCGACCGGCTTCACCAACTGGTACGACATCGCCTTCGACGCGGAAGGCTACATCGACGGCAAGCCCTCGATGCTGGTGACCACGTCCGACCGCTCCGACCCGGCCAAGAACGCCATCTATCGGATCGCGGCCGACGGCACGTTCCTGGGCGCCTACGTCACCCTGACCGACGGCCAGGCGGCGACCAAGTTCAACATCAACCCGACGGCCGTCGCGGTCCCCGGGCCCGAGATGCAGTCGTTCCTCCGCGGGATCGTCGCCGGCAGCGGGATCAGCTCGACGGGCGGGACGATGGCCGCCCTGTTCTTCAACGCCAACCAGTACTCGCCGGGCCAGGTGATCTCGAACGCGTCGAGCCTGCCGAAGGGGGTCTCGGCGACCGGCATGACCGCCGGGCCGATCGCCGGCATCACCCCGGCCAACATCGACTACTTCTCGCCCCTGTACTCGGTCTTCACCGACTTCGGGACGGCCACCGGCGGCGGCATCCCCGCCACGCCCGGCTTCAGCGGCGTCCAGGGTTCCAACGGCGACCTGCTGATCGCCGCGCCGGCGACGACCGACACGACCACCGACACGCTGGTCGTCGACCAGGCGCCGTTCCTGACCACGCCCTTCCGGCGGTTCGAGGACGTCGCGTTCGACCAGTACAGCTACTTCGCCCAGTCCGTCGGCCTGACCTCGTCCGACACGACCACGGCCACGGGCGGCACCACGACCGCCTTCACCGTGAACGGCCAGCCGACCTACGCCGGCAACCTGTTCGTCAGCGACCTGGCGTCGGGCCTGTTCGTCGCGGTCACCTCGGTGGCCGAGGGCGACGTGCCGGCGGGCGTCGTCGTCAACGTGCCGGTCCAGGGCAGCGGCGTCCTGGGCATCCAGAAGGCCGACCCCTCGCTCCCGTACGACGCCGTGACCAACCCGCTGGTGCCGATCGTCACCAACGGCAACACCACCGGCGGCAGCAACTCCACCGGCGGCCGGGTCATCCGGATCACGCCCGGGGGCATCGTGTCGACCTTCGCCCAGGGCTTCAACACCTCGGGCGCCCAGGATTCGACCAGCTTCATGGATTCGACCCTGAGCATCACGTTCTCGGCCGACGGCACGGTCTTCTACGCCTCGGACGGCGACGGCATCTGGCAGTTCAAGACGACCGCCAGCCTCGCCGGCTCGACCTCGGGCACGATCATCGGCCTGAACGACCTGCGGACCCTGGGCGTGCCCTACGACGGCCGCGGCAGCGCGGTGGCGGTGGTCGACACCGGCGTGGACGGGCTCTCCTCGCCCTTCCGGGGCCGCGTCGGGGCCGGCAAGAACCTCTACACCGGCGGCAACGGCAACGTCGACGTCGCCTCGCTGGACATCGGCACGACCAACACCGGGGGCGGGACCGGCGGCGGCACGACCGGCACCGGCACGAACACGATCCTGTCCAACAGCTTCGACGGCCACGGCACGCCGGTCGCGGGCGTCGTCGCCCAGTTCGTCCCCCAGGCCACGATCGACCCCGTCTCGATCTTCTCCCCCTACGTCGGGCTCACCACCACCAACGGCGGGACCACCGGCGGGGGCACGGGCGGCGGGACCGGCGGCGGCACAGGCGGCGGCACCACCGGTACGGCCCTGACCGCCCAGTCGAACGCCCTGACGACCAACAACGCCGTCTACAACGGCCTGGCGTACGTCGCCTCGCACCCGTTCGTGAACGACCCGGTTCGACCGGGTCAGGTCTCGCGGGTCGTCGCCTCGACGCTGGCCTTCGGCACCACCCAGACCTGGACCAGCGAGGCCCAGGCCTACAAGAACTACCCCCAGATCGTCATCGCCCTGAAGCTCCAGCTCAAGAAGTTCCGCTCGCTCGGGATCGCGCCGATCGCGGCCGCCGGCCAGTTCGGCTCGCCCCTGGGGCTGGGCTCGGGCGGGACCAACACGGGCGGCGGCACCGGCGGCGGGACCACCGGGACCACCACCACCGGGCTGGTCCGGAGCGCGGCCGACAACGCCTCCGCGGGCGACAACAACGGCATGTCGCTGCCCGCCATCCTGAACGAGACCATCTCGGTCACCGGCACCTATCCGTTCCCCTACTTCACCGACGCCACCACGACGCCGGTGAACACGGCCGTCGGCGTCATCCCCAACCCGCAGGGGCCGGTCCTGGTCTTCCAGAACCAGCTCTCGATCGGCGGCACCGCGACGACCGGGACCGGCGGCGGCGGCGGCACCGGCGGCGGCGGCGGCACCGGCGGCGGCGGCGGCACGGGCACCGGCACCGTGGCGCCGAACGTCGAGACCTTCGCGGCGGCCGACAACGCCATCTGGAGCGACCGCATCCCGGGCGCCGTCAACCGCGGCATCGCGACCGACTTCGGGGCGCCGGCGATCGACGTGCCCACGTTCCGGCGGCGGTTCTCCGACCTCCAGGCCGCGACGTCGACCGACACGACCTCCGGCGACCCGGCCAACCGGCTGACCTTCACCCAGGTCGGGACCTCGATGTCGACCGGCATCCTGACCGGCGCCTACTCGATGGTCTCGTCGGCCCTCGACTACTGGACCAACCTGAACAAGGACCAGGGGATCACCTCGGACGCCTACCTGACGACCCCCGTCGGCGTCCGCAGCCTGAACTTCGGAGTCCACGGCGTCGGCGACCTCTCGGCGTACAACACGCCCGACGGGATCAACGGCATCCTGGCCTGGACGGCCGTCCCCGCCTTCGACCTCAACGACGGCGGCAGCATCGCCACGCCCGCCCTCATCAGCACGACCGACAAGCAGAACAACTTCGTCGGCGGCGAAGACGCCCCGGCCTACGCCCGCGTCTCGATCAGCAACGCCATCGCCGCCATCGAGGGCACCGAGGCGCTGAATTACCTGATCAGCAACAACATCCTGCCGATCATCGACGCCAACAACGACGGCGTGCTGACCGCCCAGGAGGTCCAGGACTTCACCGACACGGCCGCGACCAAGGGCCTGCCCGAGGCCGGCGCCATGGCCCGGCTGCTGGGCGGCACCGCGACCTACGCCCAGGAAAACGCCGGCATCAACAACCTCCTCTTCGACGAGACCCCGGACTCGGCCGGCGCCCTCCAGCGCCGCTTCAACTTCTTCGACTACGTGGCCAACGGCCAGCTCAAGGGGGCCGTCAGCATCGACAGCCTCAAGATGCTGTCCGGCACCCTGCTGCCCAAGCCGGACGACTACGTCATCGTCGACCGGCAGCGGGCCTCGGTCAACGGCTTCCTCGTCGACCCCACGGCCCAGCGGAACACCACGGCCCTGCAGCACAAGCTGCCGCGGTACATGTGGGTCCCCGCCTCGGCCGTCGCCAAGTACCGGGGCATGTCGCCGGCCCGGTTCAAGATCAACCGCAACGAGGCGCCCGGCTCGTCCTTCCCCGTCTACACGCTCTTCGACGGCGGCGGCCCGGCCGTGCAGCGCACGGGGACCAAGATCGTGACGACCAAGGTCGTCAACGGCCAGACCATCCGGGTGGCCTCGATCAAGCCGGGCGCGGCGATCGCCGCCAACTCGGGATCGAATTCCGCCACGACCCCGGCGACCACCCCGGCGACGACCCCCGCCGCGACGACGACCAAGCCGTCGACGGCCACGCCGGCCACGACCACCCCCGCGGCCTCCACGACCACCCCCGCGGCCACGACGACCACCCCCGCGGCCTCCACGACGACCCAGGACCAGAGCAGCCAGGTGGTGGCCGCCCTCGTGAACCTGGCGAATCAGAATCAGGCGGCCAAGCCCACGACCTCGCTGCCGGCGGCCACCCCGCTGGTGGCCGACGCCGCCAACGCGACGACGACCCCGGCCGCCACGCCGCCCCCGACGGCCGCGGTCTCCACCGACGTGCCGACGACGCCGGCGGCGACCAACACGACCGCCGCCGCGTCCGCCGCGGCCGAGTTGGCCGCCCAGCAGCAGGCTGCCGCCCAGGCCCAGGCCGCCAAGCTCCTGGCCCAGAAGAAGGCCCAGGCCGCTTCCAACAGCAAGTCCTCGCTGGAGAAGCTCTGGGACGACGTCAAGAAGCCCTTCGGCCTCTGATCGACGACGAACCAAACCCGACGAACCCCGGCGCGGCCGGCCCTGGACCCAAGAGGACCAGGGCCGGCCGTTTCGCGTTGCGGCTCAGCCGTAGAGCGGGCCGAAGCTCGTGCAGGCCCGGTAGTCGGCGGCCTGCGGCTCCAGGGCGCCGAACAGGCCCCAGGCGCTGGGGCGGAACAGCCTCTCGGGCGGGACGTTGTGCATCGCCACCGGGATCCGCAGCATCGAGGCCAGCGTGACCAGGTCGGCCCCGATGTGGCCGTAGCTGATCGCCCCGTGGTTCGCGCTCCAGTTCGCCATGACGCTGTACACGTCGGCGAACGGGCCCTCGCCGGTCGTGTTGGGCACGAACCAGGTCGTCGGCCAGGTGGGGTTCGTCCGCTCGTTGAGGACCTCGTGGACCGCCGGCGGCAGGTCGATCGACCAGCCCTCGGCGATCTGCAGCACCGGGCCGACGCCGTGGACCAGGCTGAGCCGGTTCATCGTCATCGGCATCCCCCCCTTCGAAAGGTAGCACGACGAATAGCCGCCGCCCCGGAAGTACTCCGAGACCGCCGCCGGCCAGGTCGTCGCCTTGAGGCAGCGGTCGACCTCCTCGGGGGCGATCTCCCAGAACGGCTTCATCGCAGGCTTGCCGTCGCGGGTCTGCTCGCCGCTGCCGTCGAGCGTGGCCGCGCCCGAGTTGATCAGGTGGATGAAGCCGCCGGCCGCCCGGCCTTCGAGCGTCGCGCCGGTGACTCGCTTCACGGCCTCGGCGCTCCAGAACGTCCGCACGTCGGCGAAGAGCTGCGCCGTGTTCGTCAGCAGGTAGCCCAGCAGCATGCCGACGCCGTTGAGGCAGTCGTTCTCGGTGGCGAACTGGAAGGGCATGCGGACGCCGTTCCAGTCGAACGACGAGGTCAGGATCGCTTCCGAGAAGTCGCCGTTGGGGGCGTGGTCGGTCCAGGCCCGCTGGCCCTGGAAGCCCCCCGCGATGGCGTTGCGGCCCAGGGCCTCCTCGCCGTAGCCCAGCTCGGCGAGCCGGGGGTTGCCGATCATCAGGTCGCGGAAGATGAGCGTCATCTTGACGACCGTCCGCCAGTCGGCGGCCTTGGCCTCGGCCGACTTCCGCGCCGCGGGGGGGTTGTAATCCTTCCCCTCCTTGCAGTGGGCGCCGACCCAGGCGAGGGCCTTCTCGAACTCGTCGGGGTCGTAGATCTCCTCGTCGATCCGCCGGGCGACCTCGCTCATGTCGACGCACTCGACGCGCATGCCGAGGTGGCGTTCGAACAGCGGCTGGTCGACGATCGAGCCGGCGATGCCCATCGAGACGCCGCCCAGCGAGAGGTACGACTTGCCGCGCATCGTGGCGACCGCCAGCCCCGCTCGGGCGAACCGCAGGAGCTTCTCCTGGACGTCGTCGGGGATGGTGGAGTCGCCGGCGTCCTGGACCTCGCGGCCGTAGATGCCGAAGGCCGGCAGGCCCTTCTGGTTGTGCGCCGCCAGGACCGCCGCCAGGTAGACCGCGCCGGGCCGCTCGGTGCCGTTGAAGCCCCAGACGGCCTTGGGGATCAGCGGGTCCATGTCCATGGTCTCGCTGCCGTAGCACCAGCAGGGGGTGACGGTCAGCGAGACGCCCACGCCTTCGCGGGCGAACTTGTCGGCGCAGGCGGCGGCCTCGGCCACGCCGCCGATGCAGGTGTCGGCCACCACGCACTGCACCGGCTCGCCCGTCGGGTGCTTCAGGCGGGACGACAGGAACTCGGCCGCGTTGCGGGCCATCGCCATGACCTGGCCGTCCAGCGATTCCCGCACCCCTCGCCGCCGGCCGTCGATCGCCGGCCGAATGCCGATCTTGGGGAGCCGACCGATCCACGGACTCTTCACGCTCGCGCTCATGACTCGCTTCCTTCAAGACATGCAGTCGGCGCGCGGGACGTCTCGGCGGGAATACCGCGAGCGCCTCCGCGACGCGCTTTCTTCCCTTGTACAGCCCGCAAGGTCCCGGCGAAACGGCGCGGCACCGGCGGCGTCGAGGAAACGCCGCGTGGCGCAAAGATCCGGCGGGATCGGCGGGCCGAGCATGCCGACCCGGGTCCAGCGGGATGCGGGAACCAAGGGTCGACGACCGCAGATAGATGCAAGGGAGCCTTCGACCGGATCGACGTCAGCTTGATGACCGGATCCGGCGACAGGAGGGCCAGAGTCGACCAGGAGCATGAAGAGGCCAGGTCGCAAGGCTCGGTTCGGATGGAATGGGTCGCCAGGCCGGCGTTAAGTTGATTTCACCCTTGAGCTGTGCCGTCGGACCGTTCGACCAATGCCACAGCAAAGTGCCGATTTTTTCATGAAGATGATTAAATTTCTGATGTCCTGGTCGCGATCCGGTCTTACCTTGACCGAATCACCTACGCCCACTACCGTTTCCGAAACGGATAAGACAACATTGTCCGCACGCAAGAATCGATGCAGGCGTCTCACAAGGATTGTCGACGCATGTCTCACATCGTTCATCCTCATCGCTTTCGTTGGATCGTCGCGATCGGCCTGCTAGCCCTCGCCCCGGCCGTCGAAGCCGCTCCTCTTCGGGGCTACACCCTCACCGACCTGGGATTCGTCCCTGGGACGGGTCTCGATAACGACGGCAACGTCATCGACCAGCCCGTCAGAACCCTCGTCGGCGACGTCCCCACGTTTGACCTGGGATGGGACGGGGGATCGGACCCACGCCTGCCGCCCGGACGCGTCATCCGATGGGCCGAGGTCGTGGACGGAACCCCAGACGGCCGATTCCTGATTTACACGCAGGGTGCCGGGTCTCCCTCCCGCGAAATCATGCAGACCTTCGTCGCCGACCCCAACAACCCTCACGTCCCGAGTGGTCTATGGGTGACGCTAAGGCTCCACGACGACTACTGGAGCTCCATACGAGGCACCGACGTCAACGCCTCTGGAGAGGTCATCGGCGAACTTGGTCGAATCGGCGCGGACGGCCACACGACGATGAGGTGGGATCCCAGGTACTTTTATGCCGCAGCGGGCGAAACGACCATCCACGAGCTGGCCGAACTCCTTCCCCCCGGATCGGGCTGGAGGCATTTGAGCCTGCAGAGCATCAACGACAATGGTCAGATCCTCGGCTGGGGTGTGAACCCCGAAGGCGAATCCTCAAGATTCATCCTGACGCCGAACGCCGTGCCCGAGCCCGGGACGTGGGCCATCTTCGGGCTGGCCTCGGCCGCGGTGGGCTGGCGGACGCGACGTCGTAAACGCTGAGCGACTCGCCCGTTCCTGGCGAAACATCGCGATGAACGTGCACGAATGGCGGGAGCCGAGACCGAGTGCCGGCTGGAATCTCAGCGTTCGAGGATGCCCGGGCGGGGGAGCGAGTAGCCCTTGACCGAGATGTCGATGAGCGGCCAGTCCTGGGCGGCGGTGACGATGTCGAAGCCGCGGGAATCGACCACGATCGTGTCTTCCGAACGCGCCGAGCCGACGCTGGGGTTCCAGCAGACGGCCATGTTCGGCTCGAGGATCATCGGGCTGTCCGGGGTGAGCAGGGCCTCGCGCGGGGAATAGCCGATGAGGACGCCCTGATAATCGAGCGTCCACTCGTGGGGGGCGTCGTACTTCTCGTAGATGCGGCGGGCGCGGCGGAAGACCTCGGCGATCGGCTCGCCGGGACGCGAGAAGTAGATGCACGTCGCGTCGACCATCGCGGCGAGCGTGTGATTGGCCCGGAACTCGGTCTCGGGGGGGCCGAACGTCACGGTGCGGGTGACCGAGGCGCAGAGCCCGTGACGCCGGCCGGTGACGGCGATCGTCGCCTTCTTGAGGATCGGCGCGGCCTTGAAGGTCGGCTGGCGATAGCGGGCCAGGCGATCGTCGCTGGCGACCCGCAGGTCCACCGGCGCGACCCCTTCGCGGATCAGCCGATGCGCCAGGTGGCCGGCGACGTCCGCCTCGCGCTCGCCGCGGTCGAAGTTGCGGCATGTGGCCTCGACGGCCAACGAGAGGGTCCGCCCCAGCTCGCGATAACGCTGACGTTCCAGTGGCGTCAACTGCCGCCGCAGGTCGCGCAAGGGGTCGAGCGCCCGCCGCCACTGCGAGCAGCCTTCCGACGCCAGGTCGGTCGCGATCTTCTTGTTGTGGCAGAGTTCGGCCACCACCCTCAGCGGGTCGTCGTACCAGGGCCGCTCCTTGAGCTGGAAGCCCAGGCCCGCCAGCTCCTCCTCGAAGACCCGCGAACTCTGCACGTTGTCGGCGAGCACCGCCCGGCTGTTGCGGTTGATGTAGAGCAGGACCGAGCTGTTGTCCGAGCCGTAATCCTGCGCCAGGTCGCCGCCCGACGTGAACCAGGCGATCGAGTCGGCGCGGCCGAGCACGACGGCGTCCTGATTCGTGCGGTCCAGGAAGTCGCGGATCCGCTGATGCTTCAGCTCGACGTCGTCACGTCGCCGCTTGCGGTCGACGTCGCCGTGGTCGCAGGCGGGGTCCGGGACGTCGGGCAGCGAGTCCACGGCGGGGCGGTCGGCGGCGGTCTCCAGAACCCGGTCGTAGACCTCGGTTTCCGGGCCGTCCTCCGTCATCAACCCGATCGGACCGCCGACATACAGCTCGGTTGACACGACCTGATTCCCCCGGACAGGAAACATCCCCGGCCGCCCCGGAACGGGACGGTTGAACGACGAGGAATCCGAGTGGCTTTTGTATCTTAATGCTTTCGGGAATGGTGCCCTTATCGTTCCACCTCGACCCGACGATTGCAAGAAGCAAGAAGTGCAAAATCCCAAAAGCCTACATGGCATCAAGCAATCAAGACGTCTGTTGTCTCAGTGGCCCTGGACCCGCCCTCGCCAGGCCTCGTCCAGGAACCGTCGCACGTCCGGGTTCAGGTCGCGCGGAACCGGCGATCCGACATCCAGTTCGAAGCCATGGCGCGCCCCTGATATTTCGATGAGCTGGTGCACGCCGCCGACTTCTTCCAACCTCTTCTGCATCTTTCGTGCCTGGTTGACCGAAACCCACGCGTCGTCGCTTCCATGAATTAAGAGAAGGGCCGGACCACCGGCGGCCGCCCGTTCGATCGGCGACGCCGCGCGGGCGGGCGATTCCATTCGGCTCGGCTCGCCGCCGAGGAACGCGGCGGTCGGCTCGTGCGGCAACCTGCGATCGACGGCGAGGTCGAGCAGCGAATAAGGGGTCGACAGGCAGACCGCCGCGGCGATGCGAGGGTCTTCCTGCGCCGCGAGCGCCGCCAGCAGCCCGCCCGAGGACGTCCCGACGGCGGCGACCCGACGGCGGTCCAGGTGATACTCGTCGCCGTGGTCGTGCAGCCAGTCGAGGGCCGCGAGCACGTCGCCCAGCGCGCCGTCCCAGCTAGGCGCGCCGGGGCGCGCCAGCCGATAATCGACGACCGCGACGGCGATCCCGGCTCGCGCCAGGGACGCGAACTGGGGGCCGTAGTCCCGCTTCGATCCGCCCGTCCAGCTCCCGCCGTGGACGGCGATCAGGACCGGCCGGTCGATCAGGGACGATCGGTCGGGCAAGATCAGGTCGAGCTTCAGGGAACGGCCGTCGACCGTGCG
Organism: Paludisphaera mucosa; assembly: GCF_029589435.1. Lineage (NCBI taxonomy): Bacteria > Pseudomonadati > Planctomycetota > Planctomycetia > Isosphaerales > Isosphaeraceae > Paludisphaera > Paludisphaera mucosa. Next base: position 2,159,628 of record NZ_JARRAG010000001.1, read on the forward strand.
ATAGGTCAGATCTCGCACGACGACCAGACCCGCGAACGGGTCGGTCGATGGCCCCGACGACGCGTTCCAGGCCGCGAACGTCGCCGCCGCGACGACCAACCAGCAGAACGGTCGCAGCATCGCCACGCTTCGCGTCCCTCCTGGATCCTAGTACGTACGGAGCCGGCCCGATGGCGGATCAGAAACCAAACATCCCCCTGCTCCAGCAGCGCGAGATCGAAGCCAAGATCGTCGGCCCGCTGGTCCGGGCCTTCACCGACGCCTTCGGCCGGGAGGCGACCCTCGACGTCCTCCGCGGCGTGATCGTCGACCTCGCCCGCCAGGGCGGCGCCGAGCTGGCGCGGTCGCTGGGCGAGCAGTCCCTGGAGGCCTTCGCGACGACCCTCGGACGCTGGAAGGAGAACGACGCCCTCCAAATCGACGTGCTCGAAAGCACCCCCGACCGGCTCTCGTTCAACGTCGTCCGCTGCCGTTACGCCGAAATGTATCGGCGACTCGGCCTCGAAGACTTGGGGGCCACGCTCTCCTGCCAGCGCGATTTCGCCCTGGCCGAGGGCTTCAGCCCCGACATCGAGCTGGAGCGCACCCAGACCCTCATGCAAGGCGCCCCGTTCTGCGACTTCCGCTTCCGCCGCGTCCCGCGGGACGAACAACCGGGCTGAGGCCGGCGAACGCCGAGCCCCGCACGCTTGTCGAACATGATATAATGAGCGGAAGATTCGAAAACCCCGAAGACGGCGTCCGCGAGGCCGCCGGGGGTGTTCCGCGGTAATCGGATTTCGATGCCAACCACCTTCGTCGGCAATCCCGCCCCGTCCTTCGACCTGCCCTGCACGCGGCAGCCCGACCCGACGCGAGGCCGGGCCCGGTTGCTGGATTACAAAGGGCGCTGGCTCGTCCTGGTCTTCTATCCCCGCGATTTCTCGATGGTCTGCCCCACCGAGCTGATCGGCCTCAGCCAGCGCCGCGAGGAGTTCGCCGAGCACGACTGCGACCTACTCGCTATCAGCTGCGACCCGGTCGAGCTGCACGAGCGCTGGCTGGCCACGCCCAAGACCCAGGGGGGCCTCGGCGGCCTGAGCTTCCCGCTCGCCAGCGACCTCGACGGCTCGGTCTCGGCGGCCTACGGGGTCTTCGAGCCCCGTCAGAACCTGGCGGTCCGGGGGACGTTCATCGTCGACCCCGACGGCCGGATCCAGTACCAGGTCGTCCACAGCCTGAGCGTCGGCCGCCGCAGCCAGGAAGTGCTGCGCGTGCTCTCGGCGCTCCAGTCGGGCGGGCTCTGCCGGGAAGACTGGATGACCGACGGCTCGCACATCGACCCGTACACGGTCCTCCAGCCGGGTAACATCTTCTCGCACTATTACATGGATTCGGAGATCGGCGCGGGGACGTTCGCGCGGGTCTATCTGGCCCGCGACCTCCAGCTCGACCGCCCGGTCGCGCTGAAGGTCTTCAACCGCGACTGCCCGGTCACGCCCAGCTCGGTCCTGGCCGAGGCCCGGTCGGTCGCGGCGCTCAACCATCCCAACATCTGCACGATCTACGCCGTCGACGACACGGCGGGCCTGCCGGTCATCGCGATGGAGTACGTCCAGGGCCTCTCGCTGGCGAACCGGCTTCGCGGCGAGCCGGCGGCGATCGACGAGCTGCTGGCCATCGCCAGGCAGATCGCGGGGGGGATGGCCGCGGCCCACGACGCCGGCATCGTCCACGGCGACCTGAAGCCGGAGAACATCATGGTCGGCGACGACGGCCTCGTGAAGGTCCTCGATTTCGGCCTGGCGCGGCGGATCAACCGCGTCAACGCGACCGAATTGGAAGAGACCAGCGAGCTGGGCCTGGCCGAGGGGGGCGACGGCGTCTTCGGCACCCCGCGCTACCTCGCGCCCGAGCAGACCCGGGGCGAGCCGGCGACCTTCGCCAGCGACGTCTTCGCGCTGGGCGTCGTCTTCTTCGAGATGGCGACCCGCCGGCCGGCGTTCGCCGAGGGGAATGTGCTGCAGGTCATGGACCGGATCCGCAACGTCGACCCCGAGGCCATGGCCGCCGAGGCCGGCGAGCCGTTCACCCCCCTGCTCCGCTCCATGCTCCTCGCCGACCCCACCCGGCGCGACGTCGCGATGCGACGGATCGTCGCCGAGATCGACGCCGTCTGCGAGTCGGTCTGATGCGACGAGCCCGGCCCTCCCGCCCCATTCCTCCCCCGCCACCGATCGGAGCCCTCCGTGCCGCTTCCCGCCTCCGCGCCCCTCGCCATCTTCGACCATGACGGCGTGCTCGTGGACACCCTCAAGCTCCACCAGGACTCCTGGGTGGCCATGGGCCGCGAGACCGGCCTGGCCGTGACGCCCGAGCTGATCCTCGAGACGTTCGGGATGACCAACGCCACGATCCTCCGGAAGATCCTGGGCGAGTCGCTCTCCGACGCCGACGTCCTGGCGTACTCCGACCGCAAGGAACACATCTATCGCGAGCTGGCCCGGGGCCGGATCGTGCTGATGGACGGGGCTCGCGAGTTCCTCGACGCCATGACCGAGGCCGGGGCGCTCTTGGCGATCGGCTCCAGCGGCGTCCGCCTCAACCTAGAGCTGACCGTCGAGGAGTGCGGCCTGCACGGCCGGTTCGCGACGATCGTCGCGGGCGAGGACGTCACCCGGGGCAAGCCCGACCCCCAGGTCTTCCTGCTGGCGGCCTCGCGCTCGGGCGTCCCGGCCGCGCGGTCGATCGTCTTCGAGGACGCCCCGGTGGGCATCCGCGCCGCGAAGGCCGCGGGCATGCTCGCCGTGGGGGTCACGTCGAGCCACGACGCCGCGGCTCTGCATGCCGCCGGGGCCGACCTGATCGTCCCCGACCTGAGCCGCTGCGACGCCCGCGAGCTGCTCGCCCGGCTCGATCAATCCTGACGATAGGTCGGGAACTCGCCGCTGAAGCCGACGTTGCCGGGGGCGACGCCGGCCAGCCGCAGGACGACGCGGCGGATCAGCTTGCCGAGCATCGGCGTGGCCTTGCGGCCGGCTTCCAGGACGTCCTCGTGGCGGATCGGCGCGGGGAGCACGCCCGCCGCCGCGTTCGTGACGAGGGCCAGGCCCAGGACGTCCATGCCGCCGTGCCTCGCGACGATCGCCTCGGGGACGGTCGACATGCCCACCACGTCGGCCCCGAGCGTCCGGAGCATGCGGATCTCGGCGGGCGTCTCGTAGCTCGGGCCGGGGAGGCAGGCGTAGACGGCCGAGACCAGGTGGACGCCCAGCCGCTTGGCCTCCTCCTTGGCCATGTTCCGCAGCCGCTTCGAGTAGACCTCGGACATGTCCGGGAACCGCTCGCCGAGCCTGGGGTCGGCCGGGCCGCGCAGCGGGTTGGAGCCGATCAGGTTCAAGTGGTCGGACAGGCAGACGAGGTTCCCGGGCCTCAGCTCGGAACGGACCCCGCCCGTCGCCGCGGTGAGGATCACCTGCTGCACACCCAGGCGCTGGAGGACTCGCATGGGAAAGGTGATCGTGCGGAGGTCGTAGCCTTCGTAGTAGTGGAAACGGCCCTGCAGCGTCAAGACGTCGGCGCCGTCGATCGAGCCCAGGACGACGTTCCCGGCGTGGCCCTGGACGGTGGGGGTCGGGAAGAACGGAATCTGGGCGTAAGGGATCGTCTTGCGGTCGTCGAACCGGTCGACGAGCCCGTTGAGGCCCGAGCCGAGCACGATCGCGATCCGGGGCGGTCGGCCGCCGGCCGCCTGGCGGATGACCTCGGCGGCCTCGTCGGCCTTGGCGACGAGATCGGGGTTCTGGGACGTCGGGCTCATAGCAGGATCCCCGCGATGCAGGCCGAGAGGAAGTTGGCCATGGTTCCGGCCAGCAAGGCCCGCCCGCCGAGCCGGGCCAGGTCCTTCCGGCGGTCCGGCGCCAGGGCGCCGATGCCGCCGATCTGGATCCCGATCGAGCTGACGTTCGCGAAGCCGCAGAGGGCGAAGCTGGCGATCACCACCGAGCGTTCCATGAGGGCGGGCCGCATCGCGTCGAGCTGCTGGAAGGCGATCAGCTCATTCAGCACGGTCCGCGTCCCCATCAGGCCGCCGACGGCCCGGCAGTCCTCCCAGGGGACGCCGAGTAGGTAGGCGACCGGCGCCAGGGCCCAGCCGAAGACGTTCTCCAGCTTGTACCCCGTCGGGCTGAGAGTCAGGTTGACGAGCGCGACCAACCCGACGAAGGCGATCAGGACCGCGGCGATGTTGAGCGACAGGCTGAGGCCGTCGCGCGTGCCCCGCGCGGCGGCGTCGAGGATGTTGGCGTCCTCGCGGTCGTCGTGGCGGCGGATCCCGCCCAGCGTCTCGGGCTTCTCGGTCTCGGGCACGAGCAGCTTGGACAGCAGCACCGCGCCCGGGGCCGTCATCACGACGGCCGTCAGCACGTGCCGCGGCTCGACGCCGTAGGCGAAATAGGCCGCCATCACGCCCCCCGAGACGTGCGCCATGCCGGCCGTCATGACCGTCATCAGCTCGGAGTTCGTGAGCTTGGCGAGATACGGCCGGATGGTGAGCGGGGCCTCGGTCTGGCCCAGGAAGAGCGAGGCCGCGACGTCCAGCGACTCGGCCCCGCTGATCCCCATCAGCCAGGCCATCGCCACGGCGAACGAGCGGACGATCCACTGCATCACGCCCAGATGGTAGAGCACCGCGAAGAGCGCCGCGACGAAGATCACCGTGGGCAGTACGCGGAAGGCGAAGACGAAGCCGACGGGGCCGTCGGCGTCGACCAGCGCGGGCCCGAAGACGAACCGGGCGCCGTCGAGTGCGCAGTTCAGCACCGACTCGACGAGCGTGCCGGCTTCGCGGAGAACTCGCACCCCCACCGGGGCGCGCAGCACGAGGATCGCGAAGAGCCACTGGAGCGCCAGGCCCCAGAACACGACGCGGCGCGAGATCGCCCGCCGGTCCGTCGAGAGATATACCGCGATCGCCAGGATCAGGGCCATGCCGACCAGGCCCCGGAGCCGGTCGGCCCAGTCGAAGAGGTCGACGTCCTCCGGCGCCGAAAACCGCAGGCTCCAGGGGCCCAGCGTTAGCCGGTATCCCTTCCGGACCTCGACCTCTCCGACCCGCACGACCTCCGTCGCCTGCGCGTCGGGGGCCGCCGGATCGGCGGGGATGGAGGCGGAGGCCGCGGCCGCGGCGCGATCGTCGCCGGCCGAGGCCCCGCCGGCCTGGCCCGGGTCGGCCGCGGCCGAGGTCGCCGTCGCGAAGGCCGCGACGATCAGGATCGGGATCAGCCTTCGCATCGATTCGCCCTTCGTCAACGATCCAGGAACACCCGACGGATGCTTCATTCGACCCTCACCAGCCGGTCCACGATCAGCGAAGGGGTCTCCACGGGCCCGTCCCTCCAGTGGTAGGCGGCCGCGATCTTCGCGACGGCGCGCTCCAGCTCGGACTCGTCGTTCACCAGGATCGTGCAGAGCGACTCGCCCAGCTCGACGGCGTCGCCGAGCTTCTTGTGGAGGATCACCCCCACGGCCGGGTCGATGGCCGAGTCGACGCGGGCCCTCCCCGCGCCCAGGAGCATCGTGGCGTCGCCGATCGGCCGGGCGTCGAGCCGGGCGACCCGGCCGGACCGGTCGGCCTTCAGCTCGATGGTCCGTCGCGGTTGGGGCAGCAGGCCCGGATCGTCGATGACCCGGGGATCGCCCCCTTGCGCCGCGATCAGGCGGCGGAACCGTTCCAACGCCGTGCCGTCGGCGACCGTCCGCTCGCAGATCCCGCGCGCCTCGTCGAGCGTCCCGGCCAGGCCCGCGAGCAGGACCATCTCGGCCGCCAGGTCGAGCGAGAGCCCCGTCAGGTCCTCGGGCCCCTCCCCCTTCAGGCAGGCGACGCTCTCGGCGACCTCGACCGCGTTGCCGACCGCCCGGCCCAGCGGCTGGTCCATCCTCGTGATCAGGGCGACCATCTTCTTGCCCATCGAGCGGCCGACGTCGCACATCGTCTCGGCCAGGAGCCGCGAGTCTTCGAGGGCCACCATGAACGCGCCGCCGCCGGTCTTGACGTCGAGGACCAGGCCGTCGATCCCCTCGGCCAGCTTCTTCGACATGATCGACGCCGCGATCAGGGGGATCGACTCGACGGTCGACGTGGCGTCGCGCATGGCGTACAGGAACTTGTCGGCGGGCGCGATCTCCTTCGTCTGGCCGATCAAGACCAGGCCGGTCTCGCCGAGGATCTCGCGGTAGCGGTCGAGGTCGACGTCAACCGTGAAGCCGGGGATCGACTCCAGCTTGTCGAGCGTCCCCCCGGTGTGGCCCAGGCCGCGGCCCGAGACCATCGGCACGAGCACGCCGGCCGCGGCGGCGATCGGCGCCAGGATCAGCGAGGTCTTGTCGCCCACGCCGCCGGTGCTGTGCTTGTCGACCTTCGCGCCCGGGGTCGCCGACAGGTCGACCACGACGCCCGAGCGCATCATCGCGTCGGTCAGGGCCACGGTCTCGGAGCGGTCCATCCCCTTCAGCACGATCGCCATCAGCAGCGCCGACCATTGGTAGTCGGCGACGTCGCCTCGCGCGATGCCCTCGACCATCCAGTCGATCTCGGCCGTCGCGAGCGCCTCGCCGTCGCGCTTCTTCCGGATGACGTCCACCGCGCGGACCATGTCGATCGGCCTCCCTGATGCGGCTGGCTAGGATTCGTGGCGATCGGGCGTCGTGCCGAACTGGCGGTCGCCGGCGTCGCCGAGCCCGGGGTAGATGAAGGCGACGTCGGTCAGCCGATCGTCGACGGCGCCGACGTGGATGGGGACGTCTGGCATGGCCTGGGCCATCCGCGCGATCCCCTCGGGCGCGGCGATGAGCGAGATCAGCTTGAGCCGGGGGACGCCGGCGGCCTTGAGGATCTCGCAGGTGCGCACGGCGGAGCCGCCGGTGGCGAGCATCGGATCGACCACCAGCGCGACCGTCAGCCGGGGCCGCGCGGGGAGCTTGTTGTAGTACTCCATCGGCCGCAGCGTGGCCTCGTCGCGATAGAGGCCGATGTGCCAGACCTCGGCCTCGGGGAGCAGCTCGATCAGGCCGTCCGCCATGCCCAGCCCCGCGCGCAGCACCGGGACGATCCCGACGACGTCGGCGAGCACGAACGACCGCGCCGGGCCGAGCGGCGTCCGCACTGAGACCTCGCGCGTCGGCAGGTCGGCGGTCGCCTCCTGGCCGAGCAGGAGGGCGAGGCTCCGCACCAAGGCCCGGAATTCCGGCGGCCGAGTGGCGACGCCCCGGAGCGCCGCGAGCTTCTGATGGACGATCGGATGCGACGACGCGTAAACCGACGACACCGTACCCCTCCTCTCCCGAGGCTCAGAGCCCGCGGGCCGGGACGCCCGACGGGCCGGGCGCGAGGGGCCGTCCTCCGGCTTCGGATGCGACGACCCGGGCCCGACGCGCGATCGAAAAATGCAAGCTCACGAGGGGAGTCGCGACCTTCGCATTCTGTCCTATTCCGCGCGCCGAAGCCAGGGTCATGACCCGAGAGCTCAGTCCGACTGTCCCCAGACCCGCGGCGAGCGGAAGCCGGGCGGCTTGGGGGCGGCCCTGGGGGGGACGGCCTGCGCGGCGAGGGCGTCGTAACGGGCGCGCAGTTCGGCGACCTTGGCGGGCTGGCTCGCGGCCAGGTCGCGCTTCTCGTAGGGGTCTTCGGCGAGGTTGAACAGCAGGACGCGGCCGGCGTCGGCGGGGACGGCCGGGGCCGGGGCTCCGTCCGCCTCGGCTTCGCCGGGTCCGCCCGGTCGGCCCACGATCAGCTTCCAGTCGCCGACGCGGATCGCGCCGTTGGTCTGGGTGGCGTTGAGCAGGATGGCGTCGTGAGGCGAGGCCTTGCCCTCGACGATCGCCGACCAGGCGTCGCGGCCGTCGAGGGGCAGCGACTGGTCGGTCGATGCGCCGGCGAGCTTGAGGAAGGTCGGGTACAGGTCGACGATATGCAGCGGGGCGTTCACGACCGAGCCGGGCTTGATCCGTCCCGGCCAGTTGGCGAACGCGGCGACCCGCACGCCGCCCTCGAAGAGCGTCGCCTTGGCCCCGCGGAGCGGGCCGTTGCTGGTCACTCGGCCGGGGTTCGGGCCGCCGTTGTCGCTGGAGAAGACGATCAGGGTGTGGTCGCCGATCCCCTTCTTCGCGATCGCCCCGGCGATTTGGCCGACCGCCTCGTCGACCGCCGCGAGCATCCCCGCGTAGGTCCGTCGCGGCTCGGCGAGGGTCGAGTAAGGCTCCTTGTAGCGATCCGGGACCTGGTGCGGCGCGTGCACCCCGTTGAACGGGACGTACAGGAAGAGCGGACGGGCGACGTCGTGCTCGGCGATCACGCGGACGGCCTCGCCGGCGAGGAGGTGGGTGCTATAACCCTTGTCGTGGTTCTCCTTGTCGTCGCGGTGCCAGTCATGGCCGTCGTCGCGCACGTGGGTGTTGTAGTCGAGTGCGCCGTTGTAGTGGCCGTACTGGTGGTCGAACCCCCGGCGCGTGGGCAGGTACTCGGGCCGGAAGTGGCCGAGATGCCACTTGCCGGCGATCGCCGTTTCGTACCCGGCCTCCTTGAGCGCCTGAGGCAGCGTCCGCTCATCCAGCGGCAGCCCGTATTGTGCCCACGGCCGGACGACGCCCACCTGCAGCCCGTGGCGCATCGGATACCGCCCCGTCATGAACGCCGCACGCGTCGGCGAGCAGACCGGTTGGACGTAGAACTGCTCCAGCCGCGCCCCCGACGCCGCCAACCTGTCGAGGTTCGGGGTCGCGATCTGCGAGCCGTGCCAGCCGACGTCCCCCCACCCCATGTCGTCCGCGAGGATCACCACGATGTTCGGCTTCTTCGGCTCCTCCGCCCGCGCCGATGGGGGCGTCAGGCATGCCGTCAGAGCGACCGCCCCAGCCAACGACCAGAAAGCCGTACGTCCGCCGAACGTCATCCCGAACATGTTCATGGGTGGTCCTCAGTCGCTCAAATTTACCCGATCCCGATCGGATTAATGAGAATACTAAGAACCAGCGCGAGATCGCACAAGAGACCTGGCCGACCGTCGCGGCGTAACGCCTGGTCTTCAGCTCACGACGTCGTCGCCGCGAACCTCGATTCCAGGTCGCGAATCAACTCCGCGCGGGCGCGGGCGTCGGGCATGGGATGGACGCTGGGCGGCGGGACCTCGTCGTAGGTCCGGCCGTCCAGCTCGCGGCCCGCCTTCGCCTTACGAACGCCGCCCCACTGCTTGAAGAAGAACCGAACGCCCTGGGCGGCGCACTGGTCGCGGAGGCTCTCGACCCACTCCGGTGCCATCGGCCGGGCGCCGTGGCCGCTCTCGCCCCCCACGATCATCCAGGCGATGCCGGCCAGGTCGACGTCACCCAGGTCCTCGAGCAAGGGCTCGACCGACAGAAATCGGACGACGGCGGGGGCGGCGCGGAGGTGCTCGATCCGCGGCAGGCCGTGGCGGCGGTTCTCGACGCTCACGCCCCACCAGACGTGGGATTCGCCGGCGCGGTCGCGCAGTTCGTTCGCCAGCATCGCGGCGAGTCTCTCGGAGCGCTTGGTCAGCACCTGGTAAGTGTGCCAGTTCGCGACGCGCATGACCTCGGCGACCCTCATGACGTACTCGTCGGTGACGTCCTTGTGGAAGAGGTCGCTCATCGAGTTGACGAAGACCATCCGGGGCTTCGTCCAGCGCAGGGGGTCGAAGAGCTTGTGGGGGACCGGCCGGAGGTCGAAGCCCCGTTCATAAGGGTGGCCGGGGACGCCCCGGAACCGCTCGGCGAAGGTTTCGGCGTAGCAGTGGGCGCAGCCGGGGGTGATCTTGGTGCAGCCCCGCACCGGGTTCCAGGTCGCGTCGGTCCATTCGATCCTGGTCTTGTCGCTCAAACGGCCCGCCCCTCTTGCATCCTCGCCCTTGCGGCTTTCCAGTCGATGTCGCATTGTACGGGCGACTCCTCGACGGGTGAACACGGCGACAGTGGGCTTGTCCCCGCGTCGCGGGACGAATTACACTTGTCTCCGTCAAGACGGATCGCCCGGTCGCGCCGATCACGGAGCGAGGTGGAAATCGACATGACCTTCCAGTTCGCCGTACTGGGCAGCGGCTCGAAGGGCAACTCCGCGTTGTTCCGGCAGCAAGGCGCGGGCCTCTTGATCGACGCCGGCCTCGGCGTCCGGCTGCTGGCCGAGCGGCTGGCGAGCGTCGGCTCGGACTGGTCGCACCTGTCGGCCGTCGTGCTGACCCATACCCACGGCGATCACGTCGACACCGGGGTCTTCCGGGGCATGGCGCGACGCGGGATCCCGCTCTACTGCCACGAAGGCCACCACCAGAACCTCGATCGCGACGAGGGCTTCAAGGCCCTCGACCGGCTGGGCCTGGTCCGCTGCTACGACGACCGGCCGTTCATGGCCCCGAGCGGGTTCCGGGTCGAGCCCGTGACCGCCTGGCACGACGGCGGGCCGACGTTCGGCTTCCGCCTCGAGGCCGGCGCGGGCCGCAAGCGGCGCGGGGTCGCGGTGGGCTACCTGACCGACACCGGGACCTGGTGCGACGCCACGGCCGACGCCCTCGTCGACGTCGACGTCCTGGGCGTGGAGTTCAACCACGACGTGATGATGCAGAGGACGTCGGGGCGGCACCCGGCCCTGATCGCGCGGAACCTCGGGGATCGCGGCCACCTCTCCAACCGCCAGGCGGCCGACCTGGTCTCCTCGATCCTCGCCCGCTCGCGGCGCGACCGGGTGAGCCACCTGGTCCTGCTGCACCTGAGCGACCAGTGCAACCGGCCGGAGATCGCCCTCCGCGAGGCCGGCGAGGCGGTCCGCGAGAGCGGCCGGCAGGTCCTGATCCACGCGGCCCGGCAGGCCCCCGCGCACCCCGACCTGAGCTTCGGCCCGACGCGTTCGGCGGCCTACTGGAAGCCCCACGGGGCCGCGTCGAGGACCGCCCGGCCCAGCTCGGCCCGGCGGCGGCCGTCGGACGCCTGCGGGTTCCTGCCCGGCTTGAACCTGGAGAGTTCGTGACCGTCGGCGACCGACGGCCGGAGAGGGTCCGTGAGCGACTACTTCCTGAGTGACGTCCACCTTCGCGAAGACCGCCCCGAGCGCGGCCGTCGCCTCGTCCAGTTCGTGGAACGGCTCGCCCCCGGCGACCGGCTCCTGATCGCCGGCGACCTCTGCGACTTCTGGATGGGGTCCCGCGGCACGCCCGAAGACCTGGCGAAAGACGAGACGCTGCGGGCGTTGATCGCCTTTCGCGAGGCCGGCGGCTCATTGACGATCCTCCCCGGCAACCACGACCTCTGGCTCGTACCGTTCTACGAGCGAACCCTGGGCGCGACGATCCTGTCCGAGCCGGCCCTGGTGGAAAGTCATGGGCTGCGGCTCCACATCGTGCACGGCCACCTGCTGGGGGCGCGGCGGAAGTGGAAGGCCGCCATGGAATCGCGGGAATTCTTCCGGAGCTTCGGGGCGCTCCCCCACACGGCCGCTCGCGCGCTCGACGTCGTCCTCGAGGCCAAGAACCGGCGCGGTCTGGCGGCGGACGAGCAGCGCCACCTGGCGGTCTTCCGCGAGTACGCCGACCACCTGCAAGACGGCGCCGACATCGTCGTCTTCGGCCACGTCCACCGGGCCGTCGACCTGCCGGGTCGGCCTCGCCTGGTCGTCCTCGGAGGCTGGCAGAATCGCGTCAGCTATCTCGAGATCGACGCCGCCGGCGCGAGTTTCCACATCGAGGGCGGCTCGCCCGAGGACGGCCTCGCGTCGCCCTTCCCAGTCCCGCCGAACCGCAACGATCCGAGCCACGCATCCTCATGAAATTCGATCATCATCTGCATACGTCCCGCCACTCGCCCGACAGCGTCATGGATCCGTGGAAGATGCTCGACCAGGCCCGGAAGATCGGCCTCGACGGCGTCGTGATCACCGAGCACGACCACCAGTGGGAGGCCGACGAGCTGGCCGAGCTGAATCGCGCCGGAAAGGGGCTGAAGGTCTTCTCGGGCGTCGAGGTCTCGGCGCGCGAGGGCCACTTCCTCGTCTACGGGCTGCCGGACCTGGACGAGGTCGGGCCGGGGATCGGCGTGGGCGAGCTGCTCAAGGTCGTCGACCGCCTCGGGGCCGCCATCGTGGCCGCGCACCCGTTCCGCTGGCTCCAGCCGTTCGACGAGATCGTCGCCCGCCACGGCGCGGCCTTCCACGGCGTCGAATACGTCAGCAACAACGTCACCGCCGAGACCCGCGCGCAGGCCGATACGCTCCTGGCGAAGTCGCCCATGGCCCGCACGGGATCCAGCGACGCCCACGACGTCGACACCCTCGGCTGCTACTACAGCGAGTTCGACGGCCCTATCGAGTCGATGGCCGACTTCGTCGCGGCCCTCCGCCGAGGCGCCGTCAGCCCCCGCCATCGCGTCGGGGCGCGGCTGACTTCGGGGCCGGTCTGACGGGCGGCGTCGCGGCGGGCCGGGTCCCGGCGGCCGACGCATCCATCTGGCGACGCCCCGCCCAGTACGCCTTCAGGCGCGCGTCGGCGGCGTCGTGCAGCGGCTTCCGGACGGCCTCCAGGTCGCGGCGGAAGGCCTCGAGCTCGGCCGCCGTCGGCTTGCGACGGGCGAACTCGTTCGCCAAGGGGAGCATGCGACGATAGGCCGCCCGGGTCGGCTCGCGGTCGAGCAGCGCGACCTGCGACCGCAGCAGCGTGGCCAGCCCGCGCGAATCGCCCCCCTGATAGGCCCATTGCCGGACCGCCAGGATCACGCGGTAGGCGGTGAAGTGGGCGTCGAGTTCCTGCCGAAGCGCCGTCATCGCGCGGGCGCCCCGCTCGTTCCGGTCCGAGCGGGCCTGGGCGAGCCCCCCCGCCACCAGGATCAGGGACCAAGCCACGCCCGCGCCCCAGACCCAGTGGCTGTACTGGTCGGCGCGCAGGCGGCGATGCGCCAGCCCGATCGGCAGGCCCACGAGCGCGCCGCCGGCGTGGCCCCAGTTGTCGATGTAGCGAGGGAAGGCCAGCCCGAGCGCCCCGGTGATCGCCAGGGCCTTGAGCATCTGCCAGGTCAGCTCGCGGTCGCGCGACGACCGCGACGCCCATCCGGCCGCCGCGCAAAGGCCGATCAGCCCCATGATGACCACCGAGCCGCCGCCCGAGTGGATCAGCGGGTTGGAGCCGATCGCGCGCCTCGCCAGGGTCGACAGCAGGTTGCCGAAGACGCCCGTGGTCCCGTAGATCGCGACCAGCGTCCACGATCCGTACCACGATTCCAGCAGGGCCCCCAGCAGGTAGAACGCGAACAGGTTCATCCCGATGTGGATCGCGCTGTAATGCACGAAGTTGCACGTGATCAGCCGCCAGTACTCGCCGTTCGCCAGGTCCGCGATGGTCAAATCGCCGAAGCGGCGGCCGTCGCCCATGCCCGTCAGCAGCAGGCGGCCCCAGGTCGGCGCCGGGACGTCGCGGAGATGGACGGCGACCATCGCGACGAAGACGACGACCCAGCTCAAACTGAAGAGGACCGTGGCGGGATACTCGCGGACTTCGCGGGCGAGGAGGCGGAGATTCATGCGGGCCGCCCGCCCGTCTCGTTCGAGCCGATCGCCGCGAGCAGCCGGCCCCGCCTGTCGAGCCAGGCGGCGTCGTCGAGGGCCGGCGCGAGTCCGCTCGTCGCGAGCGGCGGGTCGAGCCAGACCCACGTCTTGCAGCCGAGCTGCTCGGGCGTCGCGGTCAGCTCCGTCGCCTGGCTCCGGGTCCACACGCGAACTCCCAGGGCCCAGAGCCCGGGGCGACGATAATGGAACCGCTTGAGGACCGTTTCGGGCGTCCAGACGTGGAACGTCTCCAGCGCGTCGAGGGCGTCCTCGCGTTCGAGGTGATGGATCGAATCGACGACCGCCAGGGAGCGGATCGGTACGATCAGGGGGTCGGTCGGTCCGGGGGTCGAGGCCGAGGGTTCGTCGCGGAGTCCCTGCTGCGCCTCGTGCAGGCGGGTCGGATAGAGCCAGAAGGCGCGATGTTCGGGCGTGAAGACGCCGCCGTCCTCGGCGATCCCGCCTTTGCGGAGGATGAGCGTCTGCCGCCCCGAGGCCAGGGCCTCGCAGACCCCGCTCCATTCCTTGAAGCCGACGTCGCAATCGGTCGGGAGTTCGCTCATAGCTCCGACTCGTCCTTCGGCGTCCGCGTCATCAGGTCGACGACCGCCGCACGCGGCGACTTGCCCTCGAAGAGGACCTGGTGAAGCTCGTGGGTGATCGGCATGTCGACGCCCATCCGCCCGGCGAGCGCGTGGACGCTGCGGATCGTCGGCACGCCTTCGGAGACGTTCGCCATCTCGGCGAGGATCGTCGGCAGGCTTTCGCCGCGGCCGATGCGCAGGCCGACCTCGCGGTTGCGGCCGAACGGGCTGTAGCAGGTGGTGACGACGTCGCCGACCCCGGCCAGCCCGTAAAACGTCTCGACCCGGCCGCCGAGCGCGACGCCCATGCGGGCGATCTCGACGAGCCCCCGAGTGAGCAGCGCGGCCTTGGCGTTGTCGCCGACCTCCAGTCCGTCGCAGACGCCCGCGGCGATCCCCAGGATGTTCTTCAGCGCCCCCGCGACCTCCACGCCGATCGCGTCGGCGTTGCGGTAGATCCGAAACGTCTTGTGGCTGAACGCGGCCTGCACGGCCTCGCAGAGCGGCTGCGACGAGCCGGCCACGACCAGCGAGGCGGGCAGCCCTCGCGCCAGCTCCTCGGCATGGCTGGGGCCGGTCAGGACGGCCGTCTCGCGGGGGCCGAGCGTCTCGACGATGATCCGCGACGGCCGGGCGAACGTGCCGAACTCGATCCCCTTCACCACGCTGAGCGCGGGGACGCCGGGCGGGACCACGGCCGCCAGCGCGGACAGGCCGTCCCGCAGGTACGAGGTCGGGATCGACGCCAGGATCAGCTCGGCGTCGCGGAGCGCCTCCGCGGCGTCGCCGGTGATCGCGATGTCGTCCGGGATGCGGACCTCGGGCAGGTGGCGCGCGTTGCACCGGGAATCGGCCATGGCCCGCGCGCGGTCGGGCTCGCGGACCCAGAGGCGGACGTCGGACGCCGATCGGGCGAACACCATCGCCATCGCCGTCCCCATCCCGCCGCCGCCCAGCACGGCCACTCGGTTCATCTCAGGCGTCCCCCCGGTAGGCCCGGTCCAGCAGGTCGACCGGGTGGACGACCTCGATCGCCGCGCCCCGCTCGCGGATCTGCCGCGCGATCTGCAGGGTGCAGCCGATGTTGCCGCTGGCGACCACCGTGGCGCCGGTGGCCTCGATGTTGGCCAGCTTGCGGCGGCCCAGGCGATGGGACATCTCGGGCTCGGTCAGGTTGTAGGTCCCGGCCGCGCCGCAGCACAGCTCGCTTTCGGCGAGCGGGACCAGCTCCAGGCCGGGGATCATCGCCAAAAGCTGCCGCGGCTGGTTGCGGATCTGCTGGGCGTGGCAGAGGTGGCAGGCGTCGTGGTACGTCGCCTTGACCGCCACCGGGTGCGTCGGCGGCACCGGCCCGAGGGCCATGAGGAACTCGGATACGTCCTTGACCTTGGCCACGAACTTCGACGCGCGCTCGTGCTCTTCGGGGGGCAGGATGTGCTCGTAACCCTTGAACATCGCCCCGCATCCGGCCGCGTTGATGACGACGGCGTCGAGGTCGTCGACGTCGAAGGCCTCCATGTTTCGCCGCGCCAGCTCGAGCGCGGGGGCCTCGGCGCCCGAGTGGTAGTGGATCGCGCCGCAGCAGGCCTGGCCGCGGGGGACGACGACCTCGCAGCCGTTCTGCTGGAGCACCCGGGCCGTCGCGCCCGTCGTCTGCGGGGTCATGACGTCGGTCACGCAGCCCAGGAAGAGTCCCACGCGGGCCCGCTTGGGGCCGATCGCCGGCAAGACCTCGGGCAGCCGCGAGGGGGGCTGCAGCGTGGGGACCATCGCCTCCATGTTCCGCAGCGTCGGCGGCAGCAGCCGCAGGACGCCGATGCGCTCGATCAGCCGCATCAGCCCCAGCTTCTGGAGCAGCCGCACCGGCAGCAGCGCGGCGCGGACGCGGGTGGCGTAGGGAAAAAGGTGGTGGAGGATGACCTTCTGCAGCAGGCTCAACCCCGCGCCGGCGGGGGCGTCGTCGAGCATGGCGATCTTGAAGGGCTCGATCAGCTTGCCGTACTGGACGCCCGAGGGACAGGCGGTCTCGCAGGCCCGGCAGTCCAGGCAGAGGTCCAGGTGGCGGCGGACGTCGGGGCCCATCGCGAGCCGGCCGTCGGTGACCGAGCGCATCAGGTAGATCCGCCCGCGCGGGCCGTCGTTCTCGTCTCCCGTCTCGACGTAGGTGGGGCAGCTCGCCGTGCAAAGGCCGCAGTGGATGCACTGCTGGAAGAGCGGGTAGTCGATCCGCTCGGCCAGCCAGGCCAGGTCGACGCCCGGGTTCGCGACGACCGCCGGCGCGGGCGGGGCCGTGGGATGCGCATCGGCCTTCTCGATCGTCTGCATGTTCATATCAGATCAAGCCTCGCCCACGAAACGGCCGGGATTCATCAGGCCCGGGGGGTCGAGCGCGCGCTTGACCGCGCGGCCGAGCGCCCAGCTTCCTCGGGGTTCGCCCCAGACGCGGATGCGGCCCTTCCACGCCGCCGGGCAGCGGGAGACGATCAGGTCGCCGCCGTCGCGGAGCGCCTCGGCGCGACGGGCGGAAACGGCCTCCGCGGCCTCGCCCTCCGTCCACGCCCCGAGCCCCTGCATCCTTACCACCCCGTTGCCCGCATGCGCCTGCAAGGCCCAGCGATCGGCGGGCATGCCGGCGAGGAACGCCGCGACCCTCGACGGCCGCAGGCTCGCCGTGCACGCCAACGGGCCGGGCGCTGCGACCTGGAACGCGGTGAGCGAGGCCCAGATCGGCCGGGTCGCCTCGTCGCGAAGGACGTCGAACTCGGAGGCGACTTCGCGGCGGAACTGATCGACCTGCCAGGCGACGGACTTCTCGTCGTCCTCGATCCCGACGACGAGGGTCCAGGAACGGCCGTCGAGCCCGGCGGGCTCGCCGACGATCGCCGCGGCCGACGGGTTCAGGAATTCGATCGCGACCGGCCGCACCGCCGAGGCGTGGAACGCGGCGAGCCAGGCGTCGAGCTGTTCGGGTCGGTCCGCCCGCAGCCAGATCAGGGCCGACGCCCCCGGCAGCGGCCGGACCTTGAGCGTCGCCTGGGTGATGACGCCGAGCGTCCCCAGCGAGCCGGTCAGCAGCTTGGGGAAGTCGTAGCCGGCGACGTTCTTGACGACCCGCCCGCCTCCCTTGACCTCGACGCCGTTCGACGTGACGAACGACACCCCGATGATCGAGTCGCGGGGCCGTCCCAGGCCGTAGCGGCGGGGGCCGCAGACGCCCGTAGCGAGCGCCCCGCCCAGCGTCGCGCGGTCGCCGCCGGGGACGTCGAACAGGAGCCGCTGCTGCTTCTCGGCCAGCACGCCCTGCAGGGCCGCGACGGTCATCCCCGCCTGGACGGTGATCGTCATGTCGGCGTGAGGGTAGTCGACGACCTGGTCGAGCCCCGAGACGTCGACCGCCGCCCCGGGGCGTGCGGGCGTCCCGCCGTAATCGAGGGCCGACCGGCCCCCCTGCGGGTACACGGCGCCTCCCGAGGCGGCCTCGGAGCGGACGGCCTCGCACAATTCGTCGACCGTGGCGGGGCGGTGGACGGCCGTCGCGCAACGGCCGTCGCCGAGGGGGCCGGACCCGGGCGACTCGGGCCAGCCGGCGGCCTGGGCTTCGCGATTCACGGGGCGCTCCCGGGAGAATGGCTCTCTGGGTCGGCGTAGAAGCGGACGTCCTCGCCGGAGAGGATCCGCTCGACCATCTCCTGCACCGATCGGATGGCGGCGACCGTCGGCTCGTCGAACGCGCCGGGCCAGGCCTCGGTGAGCAAGACCTGGGATTCCAGGGCCAGCCGATGCAGCGCGTATGCCAGCCGGCGTTCGAGGCCCGCGGCCCCGCGGTTGTCGTCCTCCAGCCTCCGCAGCGCCTCGAGCAGCTCGGCCGCGACCGAGGCGGGGACGGACTCGCCCCGACGCAGCCGAGGCAGGTAACCTTCGGGATCGCCCCCCTGGGGGCCGACGTGTTTCCAGACGATGTCCATGGCGCTTCCGTCGGTGGCTTCGGGCGGCGGCTGGGCGGCGAGAGCCGGCTCGGGCCGCGGTCCCATTTCGAGGCGGATCGTGAGCGGCAGCGCGACCTGGTCGGCGCCGTCCTCGTCTTCGAGGCCGGGGAGGCGCACCAGCGGCACGGTCATCCCCGTCGTCGACTCCTCCCCCCCGCGGCTTGCGGCGTCGCGAGGATGATGGTGCTGCCATTCGGCGAGGAAGCGGGAATCGTGGGCGATCTCGTCGAGGCCTTTCATCGGCCCGCGCTCGGATTCGACCCGGGCCACCTTGCGGCGCACGCGCTCGTCCTCGAGCGAGCGCGCCAGGAGCCTCGCGCAGTATTCCTGGATCGTCGAGACGCCTTCGAGGTCGGCGAGGATCTGCGCCAGGTCGAGGAGGCTGCCCGGGAGGTAGAGGCTGAGCCGCTGGGTCTCGTCTTCGTAGCCCGGCAGCTTGTGCTCGCCCGAGCGGAAGACGGGGGGCAGCCGCCGCCATCGCGAGAATCGGTTCCTCTCCCCCACGTTCGCCATGCCTTTCCGGCGTCCAGCCCGAGCTTGACCGCGACATGGGGACGTCGCCCCGAGCGTCCCATCATACGCCCCGCCGGCGTGCGGGCGGAAGGGCGGGGTTCAGGCCGGCGCGCGACGGCCGGGGCCGGTCCGCTCGATGCAGTGGCCGCCGACGGGGATCTTCTTCGCGGGGCTGCACCGGCCGTCGGGGTTGAGCGCGTCGTGGACGGCCGTCATCGCGGCGAGGTCGTCGGGGGTGAACAGCTTGGGCATCATGGCCAGCTTCTCCACGCCGATGCCGTGCTCGCCCGTCACGCTGCCGCCCAGCCGGATGCACTCGTCGAGGATCTCGACGCTGGCCTGGAGCGCCCGCCGGACCTGGTCCGGGTCGGCGTCGTCGAACAGGATGATCGGGTGCAGGTTGCCGTCGCCGGCGTGGAAGACATTGGCGATCCGCACCTGGCAGCGCTCGGAGACCCCCTCCATGAACTTGAGGATGTGCGGCAGGGCCGTGCGGGGGACGACGCCGTCCTGGGTGCAGAACGTCGGGCTGACCCGGCCGATCGCGCCGAAGGCCATCTTGCGGCTCTTCCAGATCCCCTTGTACTCGGGCTCTTCGCGGGTCTTCCAGGCGATGGCCTTCTCGACCTTGCCGTGGTGGGCCTGGACGATCTCGGAGATCGCCTGGGCCTCGTGGTCGAGCGCGGCGTCGACGCCGTCGATCTCGATGATGAGGACGGCGCCCGCGTCGACGGGGAAGCCGAACTTGAAGGCGGCCTCGACGGCGCGGATCATGAGGTTGTCGATCATCTCGAGCGCCGCGGGGACGATGCCGGCGGCGACGATCCCGCTGACGGCCTCCACAGAGGCCTCGACGGTGTCGAAGACGGCCAGGAGCGTCCGGCCCGCCTCGGGGTCGCGGCTGAGGCCGACGATGACCTTGGTGACGATGCCGAAGGTCCCCTCGCTGCCGACGATCAGGCCGGTCAGGTCGTATCCGGGCTGGTCCTCGACCACGCCGCCGATCTGGACGACCTCGCCCTCGGGCGTGACCATCTCCAGGCCCCGGACGTGGTTCACGGTCACGCCGTACTTGAGCGTGTGCGGCCCGCCGGCGTTCGTCGCCACGTTGCCGCCGATCGTGCAGGCGGTCTGGCTCGACGGGTCGGGCGCGAAGTGGAGGCCCGTCCCCGCCAGCGCCCGCGTCAGCCAGACGTTGACCACGCCGGCCTCGACGATCGCGTAGCGGTCGCGCGTGTCGACCTCCAGGATCCGCTTCATCCTCGTCAGGCCGATCATCACCCCGCCGCCGATGGGGAGCGTCCCGCCGGCCAGGCTCGTGCCCGCGCCCCGGGGGACGAACGGGACCTCGTGCCGGTTGCAGATCTTCACCACCGCGACGACGTCCTCGGTGCACGAGGGGAAGACGACGACGTCGGGCACGGCCTTCTCGATGACGTAGCCGTCGCACTCGTAGACCACCAGCTCGTCGCGACGATGCAGGACGTTGCCGGCGCCCAGGGCGGCCGTCAGTTCGGCGACGAGCCGTGCGGATGCGGGCGCCGAGGCGGCGACGGTCGCGGTCATGGGCTTGCGTTTCCTGCAACGAGGCTCGAATCGATCGCCCTTCTCCCCCCGGGAGAAGGCGCCGCGCAGCGGCGGATGAGAGTCGTCGAAGTTCCGAGGGCATGTCGGGTGGCGAGAGGCGTCCGCGAAGCGCCGAGACCCTAATCCGGCCCTCCGGGCCACCTTCTCCCGGCCCTTTTCTGCATCGACGAGATACCATCCTACCCCGCCGCCGCCGCGGCCGCCACGAGGGCCGGCCTCGCGTCGCCTTGCCCGATCCGGGCGGATCGAGTAGGTTCCGGCTCCGACCAGGTGCGATTATCACACGCAGGGAGCCGGCATGGACGCCAGCATCCGAGAGCGGCAGCCCGGCGCGGGGGGTCTCGACCCCGCGACGCCACTTTTCGACGCGATCCCGCCGGCGCTCGCCGGGTTGAGGATCGCACTGGTGCACGACTGGCTGACCGGGATGCGGGGCGGCGAGAAGTGCCTGGAAGTGCTCTGCCGGGCCTTCCCGAAGGCCCTGCTCTATACGCTCATCCACCGCAAAGGCTCGACGAGCCCGGCGATCGAGTCGATGGCGATCCGGACGTCGCCCCTGCAACGGGCCCCGGGCGTCTTCCGCTACTATCGCCAGCTCCTGCCCCTGATGCCGGCGGCGGCGGCGACGTGGAGGCTCAAGAACGTCGACCTGGTCGTCAGCCTGAGTCATTGCGTGGCGAAGTCGGTCCGGGTGCCGGCGGGAGTTCCGCACGTCTGCTACTGCTTCACGCCGATGCGCTACGCGTGGCAAGGTCGCGACGCGTACCTGGAAAGCTGGTCGGACCGGCCGATCAAACGCGCCGTGGCGCGGTCCCTGCTCAACCGCCTGCAGGACTGGGACCGCTCGACGGCGACGCGGGTCAGCCATTTCGTGGCGATCTCCGAGACCATCCGCGACCGCATCGCCGGCTCTTACCACCGCGAGAGCGCGATCATCCCCCCGCCGGTCGACACCGCCTATTACCACCCCGTGCCGACGACGCCCCGCGAGGACTTCTACCTCGTCGTCTCGGCGCTCGTGCCCTACAAGCGGGTCGACCAGGCGGTCGCCGCCTGTCGGCGATCGGGACGGCGGTTGATCGTCATCGGCGCAGGTCCTGACCGGGCCCGGCTCGAAGCCGCGGCCGGCCCCGGGACGACCTTCCTGGGCTGGCAGTCGGACGAGGCCATCCGCGACCACTACCGCCGATGCCGCGCCCTGCTCTTCCCGGGCGAGGAAGACTTCGGCATCGTGCCGGTCGAGGCGCTGGGATGCGGCTCGCCGGTCATCGCCCTACGACGCGGGGGTGCGGCCGAGACCGTGCCCGACGCCTGCGGCCGGCTCTACGACGCACCGACCGCCGACGCCCTGGCCGCGGCGATCGACGCCTGGGAGGTCGAGGGCCGGCCGCACGACCCGGCCTTTGCGCGGGCCCAGGCCGAGACCTTCGCCCTCCCCGTCTTCCGCCGCCGACTGCTCGGCCTGCTCGCCGACGTGGCCGCGTCGAAGGACCGCCACGCCGGCGTCCCCCGCCCCCACATCGCCGCGCCGGGCGTCGCCGGGCGACGCCGGCGCGACGGTTAAAACCATCCGCCGGGACGGACTGCCCCGCACGGTGAAAGCGGCCGGAGGGGCCGGACCGCCCTCACCCCTTGGGCTTGCGCGCGGCCTTCTCGACCAGGCCGCTCGTGCCGGAGCGTCGCTGAAGCTCGGCCTCGACGTCTCCCCAGGCGAGGTCGCGGTAGCCCAGCATGACGGCGGCGTGAAAGACCAGGTCGGCCACTTCCTTGACGAGGTGTTCGCGGCCGGCCTCGCCCGGCTCGTCGCCGGCCTCGACGACCTCGGCGGCCTCCTCGACGATCTTGGCGCCGATGGCCGCCGCGCCGCCCTTCATGAGCTTGGCGACGTACGACGGCGGGCCCTCCGTCTGCGCCTTGCGCTCGGCGATCACCTTCATGAGCGACGTCATGACCGAGGCTTCCACCATGATGATCTCGTCTTCAGAAGATGGCCCGCTCGCGGATTCGCGCCGAACCCGCCCGTCCGGGCGCTGGTGTCGACGCCAGGATACCCGCGGCGATCATCCTCCGGCAAGGTCTCTCGGGCATCCGTTCCGGCTCTCTGACAATGACTTAGGACGATCCAGGCGAGGCCCGTCGGCATCCCGCGGCCGACCCTGGGCGGATTTTCGTCGCGGGCGACGGGCGGACCGTTGGTGGTGGGCCGGCCGGCTCGTAAACTCGGGAGGAAGTCGCCGACCGGCAGACCGCTCCGAACTCTGGGCCGCGAACGCGGAGATCGACGATGCACGACGAGGATCAGATCCCGATCTGGCTGTTCATCGGCGTGATCCTGGTGATTTACGGCGTCCTGATCTTCGGGGCCGGTCTCTACGCGCTGATCTCCCCACCGCCCCCGGACGCACGGGTGGCCCTGTTCGACCTCCACGCCGACGTCTGGTGGGGTTTCTTCATGACGGTGATCGGCCTGATCTACGTCGTGCGGTTCCGACCCCGCCATCACGCTCCCCGCCCGCCCGTCCATTCTTGACCCGGGCGTCGGAATCGTGGCCCCGGCCGCTCGAAGCTTGAATTGACAGTATCGGGACACCCACCTACGATGCCGGGCGACTAGGGCCGAGGCCCTTCCCGAGGGCCTTTCTCGACCGCCGATTGCGCCGCGGCGGCCCGATTTTCGACTGCATCGAAAGTGGGGCTCGAAAACTCCGTCTTCAACGATTGACGCGGGGGCGAGGATCGATCGGGCCAGCAGTGAGATCGGCCCGGGCGTGGCAGTGGGCCTGCTAAGGTGGAGAAGACGAGAAAGTCGATGGATCCTGGCGATCTGCGTGCGAGCTGATGAGGCTCGCAAGGAAGCGAGCTTTGCTCGAGCCCACAAGGAAGTGCCTTCTCGAATGGCAAGCCCGACCCTCAGCAAGCGGAAGCGGCGTCCGCCGGCGACGTTGACGCGTCCCGCGCCGGTCCGCCCGCCCGCCGCGACGGAGGAGACCTGTCCCCGCGCCCGCGGGCGGCGGATCGCCTCCAACGTCGCGTATCTGAGCCTCGCCGAGCTGTTCTGTCGGGCCTGCTCGGTGGGCGTGACCCTGACCCTGATGAAGCGACTGGGCGGCAGCGGCTACGGCCGGGTCGAGTTCGCCTTCAGCGTGGTCTTCTGGCTGGTCCTGCTCGTCCGCGACAGCAGCGACGTCATGGTCGCCCGAGAACTCTCCCGCCATCCCCGCCTGATCAAGCCGCTCGTCGACCACGTGCTGGCGTTCAAGTCGCTCTTGGCGGTCACGCTCTTCTCGGCCCTGACGCTGATCGGCTGGTTCACGCTCCGGGACCGCTCGGACTGGACGATCCTGACGCTCTACGGCCTGATGCTGTTCACCACGGCGATCGGGCTCGACTTCGTCTATCGCGGGACCGAGCGGATGGGCCTGCTCGCGGTGTCGCTCTGCCTGCGGACGATCTTCTACGGCGCGGGGGTCCTGGCGTTCGTCGGCGACGCGTCGCGGATCGCCTGGGTGCCGATCTTCCTGGCGGTCGGCGAGGCCGGCGGCATCGCCCTGATCTGGCTGAGCTACCTGCGCGGCTACCGGATGCCGAGGCCGCGTTTCAGCTTCCGGTTCATCACGATCCTGATCCAGCGCGGCAAGACGGTCTGCGCCATCCAGCTCTCCCAGGCCCTGATCATCGCCGCCGACGTGCTCGTGGTCGGGATGACGAGCACCTGGGGCGACGTGGGGCGGTACGGCGCCCAGTATCGCATGGTGACGGTGATCCTGACCTTCGGCATGATCGTCCAGCACGCCACCTTCCCGACCCTCGCCCGGCTCTGGCGGCACCACCCCGACGCCGGCCGCGACGCGCTCGACTCGCTGGTCGAGGCGCTCATGACCGTCCTCATCCCGCTGGCGGTGGGCGTCACGCTGCTCGCCGAACCGTTGGTGGGGCTGCTGGGCTCGTCGGACTACGACGGCGCGGGGCTCTTGCTCGCGGTCGGGATCTGGCGGGCGCCGTTGTTGACGATCGCCTTCGGCTACCAGACGACGCTGATCGCCCTCAATCGCGAAACGGTCGGCGTCGGCTCGCTGGTGCTGGCGGCGATCCTGATCGGCCCGCTGGTCTACCTGATGCGGCTCCAGTTCGGCCTCGTCGGCGCGACGGCGGCCGTCCTGCTGATCGGCCTGGCCCTGGTCGCGGCCGGCTACCAGAGCCTGGCCCGCGAGGGGAGGCAGCCGGCCTGGCATCACCACCTGGCCCGGCCGCTGATCGGGTCGGCGGTGATGATCCCGACCTGCATCTTCCTGGTCCGCTGGCACGTGGGCCTCGCGGTCTCCGGCGGGGCCGCGGCCTACCTGATCACGCTCGTCGCGACGGGGGGCCTGGAACGGACCCGCCACTGGCGAGCCGCCTTCCACCCGATCGACGCCCCGGCGTCGGCCCCGATGCGGGTCGAGTCGCCGCTCTGAGACGAGCCGAGTCCGCTGCGAACGCCCGAGCGACAGGAGGTCGCCCTTGAAATTCTGCATGATCACCACCTTCTTCGGGCCGCACAGCTTCGGGGGCGACGCCGCCTACGTGGACCGACTCTGCCAGGCGCTTTGCAGCCGCGGCCATGAGGTCCACGTCTTCTACTGCGTCGACGCCTTCAACGCCGTCCGCGGCGACCACCCTCTGCGGTCGTATACGCCCACGCCGGGCCTGCACCTCCACCCGCTGGAGAGCGGCTACGGCACGCTCTCGCCGCTGGCGACCCAGGCGACGGGGCTCCCGCTGTTCAAGTCGGAGGCGCTCCGCGAGGTGCTCGACTCCGACGACCTGGACGTCGTCCACTTCCACAACATCTCGCTCGTCGGCGGCCCGGGCGTCCTCGGCCTGGGCGCGAACAAGCGCGCCGTGCGGATCATGACGGCCCACGAGCACTGGCTGATCTGCCCGATGCACCTGCTCTGGAAATACGACCGCAAGGCCTGCGACTCGGCCGCCTGCCTGCGATGCACGATCGCCGGCGGCCGGCCCCCCCAGGCCTGGCGGTACACCCGGGCGATCCCCCGGGCCCTGCGCCATCTCGACGCCTTGATCTTCCCCAGCGCGCACGCCCTGAACGAGCACCGTCGCCGCGGGATGGCCCGCTGGGCTCCGCTGATCCACCTCCCCTACTTCCTCCCCGACGACTGGTCGGGAGGCGTCGAGGACGAGGGGCCGCCGACGGCCGAGCGTCCCTACCTGGCCGCGGCCGGCCGCCTGGTCGCCATGAAGGGCTTCCAGCGCCTGATTCCTCTGATGCGCAATCTCCCCGAGGCCGACCTCCGGATCGGCGGCACCGGCCCCTACGAGGCGAAGCTTCGGGAACTCGCCGAGGGCCTGCCGAACGTCCAGTTCGAGGGCTTGCTGGGCGGGACCGGGCTCGCGCGATTATTCCAGGGGGCCCGCGCCGTGGTCGTCCCGTCGCTCTTCCCGGAGACCTTCGGCTACGTCGTGCTGGAAGCCTTCGCCACCGGAACTCCGGTCATCGTCCACGAAGGGGGCGGAGCGATCCGCGAGACGGGCGTCGACAGCGGCGGCGGCCTCGGCTATCGCACCGACTCCGAGCTGCTGACCGCCATGCGGCGGATGGTCCACGACGAGGACCTAAGGTCCGAGCTGGCGTCGCAAGGCTTCGCCCAGCGCATCGGCCCCTGGTCGGAGTCCGAGCACGTCCACCGTTACATGGAGCTGATCGCCGAGCGGCGAGCCCTCCGCGATTCCGGCCGACGCACCCGCCGCGACGGGGCCGACGCCGCTCATCCCACGGTCCTCGCGTCCCGCGCAAGCCGACGTCAGACCGAGACGGCAGACGAGGCTTGAAGGAACCGCGAAGCGGAAGCCGTCAGCCACAGTCAAACGCGTCGACCTTGACCTGTCCGATCCGGCCACCTTCGGCCGTCGGAGGGCTCTTGTGAAAGCATAGGGCCAGGACCGCCGGGTAGCCTCGCTCGATCCTACGCCAGTTGACGAACGCCGCGCACTCGGCCAGAGCCTCGTACTGCTCGCGGCACCGCTTCATGAAGAGGTCCACGTGCTCCAGTTCCAGGACGAGCACGCCGTCGGGCCGGGCATGCACTTGGGACATCTCGGCAGTCGGGTCATCGAGACAGGTCATTCAGTCGATCCAGGCATTCATGTTCCTCCCGTGGAACTCGGGGAAGCCGAATGCTTCCGCAAAGGCATCGTGGAAGGCGTCCCAGTCGGTGATGCGTCGGGTGTCGAGCTTGACGAGCTGCATGACGAGCAAATCCGTACGGTTCCACGCCTCTCCATGCGTAAAGAGGAGATCAGGGCCGCCGCAAGGCGACTGCTCTGCCGTGCTGCCGATCAGTCAAGAATCTCAGAATTTCGGGGCAGCAGCAGGCAGTGCGTGAACGAGTTTGGTCAACGACGCTCGGGGGCCGTCGCTTGCGACCGGGCGATGAGCTGTTCCAGCGGGTCGGGAGTGCCGGCGGCGTTCTGCCGGAACAGGATCGCGGTGGGGTCCTCGGCGGATCTCCGGGGGTCGAGGCGGGGGAGCATCCGGTTGTAGAGGAGCGTGACCGACGACTTCGGGCGCGAGCCGCGATGCCGCTCGATCTCGCGGATGGCGTCTTCGAGGGGCCAGCCCTGCTTGGCGAACCGGTACATGCCCACCCAGGCGGGCGAACGGTCCATGCTCGCGTGGCAATGGACCAGGACCGGCCAGTTCGCCGGGTCGTCGGCGAGCGCCAGGGTCTGGGGGATGCTCTTGATGCCCGTCGGATCCTCGGCCGGCTGCTGGAAGCAGGCGATCCCATGCTCGCGGGCGAAGCGCTGCTCCTCGGGCCAGTACGGGCTGCGCTGGTCGGTGAACTCGGGGAACAGGTTGATGATCGTCTTGAAGCGGTAACGCCCCTGGGCGAGCTTCAGGCCGTCGTACGTCGGCATCGCGCTGAGGTAGAGTCGGCCCGGGATCAATTCCTTGAGCCGGCCGATGGGCCGCTGGTACCAGAAGATCCCCCGGCCGCCGAAGTCCAGACCGAGTGAGACGGCGACCAGGGCCGCGGCCACCAGCACGCCCCGCCGTCCCGGCGCGACCGGAGGGGCCAGCCGCAGCATCGCCAGCGCCCACGCAAGCACCCCCCAGGCGTACACCCAGCGAGGCCAGTAGCCGAAGGGCTCGCGATCGATCCAGGGGAGCTGGCGGGCGATCATCAGGCCCAGCGCGACCGCCGTCAGGCCGAGGACTCCGTTCGTTCGCGCGTCGGCCGCTAACGTCCGGAGATTCCAGGGACGAGCCGCAAGAGCGACGATCGCCGCGAGGGTCATAGCGCAGACGGCCAGCGCCGCGCGCTGGGCGGAGGGCGCGCGGGAGTCGAAGATCGTCCTCCAGCCCAGTCCGTACCAGCCGTCCAGGAGCGGGCCGGGAGTCGCGGCGTGCCAGAAGGCCGCCATCGAGAGGGCGAGCGCCGCGTGGCGCAGGCGGCGCCGCGGCTGGCGACAGCATCCCCACGCGGCGAGCACCAGGGCCGCCGACGAGATGTAGACGGCGATGCAGTCGATGGTGTCGCCGGCCTCGGCCAGGCGATACGCGGCCGGCGGATACGCGCTGTAGGTCTGGCGCGCGACCCGCGGGAACTCGGGGTCGACGTCGTGTTCGAACACGAGGATCGACCAGGCCGCCGGGATCAGGGCGACCCCCAGCGCGACCCAGGGCCAGATTCCTCGCCGCGCGGGCAAGCCTTGCAGATCGGTCAACTCTCGTCGCCCCTTCCCTGGCTCTCGTCGAGGCCCCGCGCGAGAGGTGCGCAGGATCGCCCGCCGGACGAGGGCCGATGATCCCGATCCCGGCGATTTCGTCAAGCCGCCTGACGATCCGACGGGGGCGTCGCCCGCAGGGCGTGCTCGGCGAACTGTTCGGATTCGACACGACCCCGACCCGTCCGCACGCCGATCCGGACCAGGAGCCGCCGCCGCATCTCGCGGAGCGGCCGCGCGATCAGCCGATGCGCCCGGATCCACCAGGGCCGCCGCGTCGTCAGCCCGCCTTCGCCGAAGCCGCATTGATCGGGGCGGCACCGCGACCAGTGCTTCTGGAGGTGGTACTCGTCGCTCCCCGACAGGATCGGGAAGATCGGTCGCAGCGGCAGCCAGCGGGGCCAGGCCACGCTGATCTGGAAGTCGAACAGGCAGGGCTCGCCCTTCGCGTCGACGAGAACGTTTTCGCGCTTGTGGAGGTCGACGTAGACGATCCGTCGGCCGTGCATGGCCCTCAGGAGCGTCTGGAGCGCCGGGAAGAAGCGGTCGTCGACGGCCTCGCGATCGCCCAGGGGATGCCCTTCCAGATAGGCCCGGGCGACCCCGTTGCGCTGGAGGACCCCGTCGCGCGAGACCGGCCCCGACAGCTCGGGGATGCCGGGCAGGTCCGCCAGGGCTCGCAGCATCCGGGCCTCGCGACGGGCCGTCATCAGGCCGATCCACCCCAGGGGGACGCCGAAGGCTGACGCCTTGCGATGGAGCTTGACGACCTTTCGATGGCCGTCGGAATCGGCGTACATCGCGGTCGCCGCCCACGAGTCGTGCTTGAAAATCTCGACGAGCCGGTGCTCGCGGCCGCCGACCTCCAGCCGCTGCGGGGGCGCGTCGTCGCCCAGGGCCCTCAGCCATCGGGGCCGCGGGCGGGGCTGGGTGGTCGGATCGAGCGGCTCTGCATTCGTCCTTGACATGCCGGCTGGCTTCCCTGCTTCGTCGTCTCCGCAAGCGAGATCTCGACGCACGCACGATTCTTCTTCGACCGTCCGCGGCGATTCCGTGAACTTCCTCGCCCGGCGGACGGCTTGGAACACCTTCATCCCTCAATTCCGGGTTTTCGGCAAGATCGAGAATCCGCGAAGCCGGGCGACTGGCGCGCGAAAAACCGCCGGAGGGAAGGCCCTCCGGCGGTTCGACGTCAATCGGATTGGCCTGGCGAAGACCGGCAGGGGCTCAGGGCGTGGGGGCAGGCTTCTCAGCCGGGGCCACGACCGGCGGGGCGTCGCCCGTGGTCTTGACCTTCTCTTCGGTCGTGACCGTCGTCGACCCGTTCGGGCCCTTGGCGGTGGTCTCGCTGGTGACGCTGGAGGTCTCGCCGCAGCCGATCGCGAACAGCGACGCGGACAGCAGGCCGGCGAACGCCAGGTAGTTGAGTGACTTCTTCATGGCTCGATTTCCACTCCACCTCGTGGGATTCAGCAACCCGCGACCTCGCTCGAGGCCATCACGGCGGCCGCCGATGTCGGATAGGGTATCGCAAGAGCCATGCCCAAAGCTCTCGAATAAGCCCGCCGGCTCGGAATTCCTTCGTTTTGGCTCCGAAACCATCCCGGTGCGACGGACCGGTCGGCCCGATCGGCCTTTCGGTGCTCGTCGATGGGCAGCGTCCTTCCCGGCGAGGATCACCCGACGCCTCGACTCCGAATTCGCTTCGAACGACGACTGGCGGGCGCGCGCCGACGTGGCATAGACTCGATAGCCGTCGGTGGGGTCCCGTCGATCGGGCGATCGCTCGCCCAGACCGCGGCGGCCAGCCGACTTCGAGGGCGTTGGGAACATGACCGGCGACGGCGATGAACGAGACGGCGTCCACGAGTACGACCCGATACGCCGCGTCAGGTCGGACAGGTTGCTGTCGGTCTTGCAGCCTTACAAGCGGGTCGTCGCCGTCTCGCACGTGAACCCGGATCCGGACTCGCTCGCGAGCATGCTGGGGATTCGCGAGCTGATCCTGAAGTGCCAGCCGGGCAAGCCGGTGATCATGACCGTCGACGGCATGATCGCGCGGGCCGAGAACCGCGCGATGGTCGAGTTGATCCCGATCGACCTGGTCCCCGTCAAGTCGGTGGTCGTCGACCGCGAGACGGCCGTGGTCATGGTCGACACCCAGCCCCACACCGGGCGTCGCAGCAGCGAGAGCGCCACGCCGCAGGTGGTCATCGACCACCACGAGACCGGCGGCGACCTCGAAGGCGTGCTCTTCCACGACATCCGCACGCAGATGGGGGCGTCGAGCACGATCGTCACCGGCTATCTGCTCGAACAGAAAGTCGTGGTTTCTCCTCAACTTGCGACGGCCCTTCTGTACGGCATCGATTCCGAGACCACCGGCTACCCCCGCGAGGCCTGCTCTCTCGACGACGGCGCGCTGGTCTGGCTCTTCCCCAGGGCGGACAAGGAGTTGCTCGCGCGCATCCGCAATCCCAAGCTCCCGCAGAGCCATTTCGCGACCTTCCAAAGGGCCCTGGCGAACGCCTTCCTCTACCGCGACCTGATCGTCGCCTGGTGCGGCGAGGTCTCGCAGCCCGACATCGTCGCCGAGGTCGCCGACTTTTTCATCCGCTTCGACCAGGTCAACTGGGTCCTGGCCGTCGGACTCCACGACGGGGCCCTCAAGCTCTCCCTCCGCGCCAGCGAGCTGGGCCGTCAGGCCGGCGAGATCCTCCGCGACGTCGTCGACGGCACGGGCAACGCCGGCGGCCACGACAAGCGGGCGGGCGGGCTGGTCACGCTGGCCGATCCCAGCCCCAAGGGCATCGACCAGGCGCTGACGCAACTTCGACGTCGACTCCTCGCACATCTGGAGATCGACGAGCATCAGGGCCGGCGGCTGCTCAACGACTTCTCACGCATCCCCGCCCCCTGAAATCGGCCCGGCCAATCGGAATCGCATCGGCCCGGCTCCGCGCAGACGCATCCACGCCGGCATGCGCATTCATGAGGAACCCATCATCTTTGTGTTCGCTTGCCCACTGGGCTGCGTTATACTCATGGAGCGACCGCAATCCCCGAGTCGTTAGGCTTCGTCGCAAGGTCGTCCGACGGTCCCAGACGTCGCGAAACCAAGCGTGCGAGGAGCCAGGCTCGGTCGCAGCCGTTGATCGAATGTTTGAATCGGCCACCTGTTGCGTCGAATTCTGAACTGTGTATAAAGGTCTTTCGAGGAGCGTGGAAACGGTGGCCGCGGGGTGCCGACGAGCGACCTCATCCACCCATGTTTTCACGCGTCTCGACGACGAAGGATCGTCGCGTCTCTTCGGTCGACGGTCCGGCGTGTTAGATACGTCCGGGGCGATAGGCTTGAGCGGGCGTTTTGCGTCGTGCATCGGTCATGAACGCGATGGAGTCGGCTTGCGATGAATGGGCGAATTCGAGCCGGTTTCACCCTGATCGAATTGCTGGTCGTCCTCTTCATCATCGCGGTGCTGCTCGCGCTGCTGCTGCCGGCGGTGCAGTCGGCCCGCGAGACCGCGCGGCGGCTGAAGTGCACCTCGCACCTCAAACAGATGGGGCTGGCGATCCACAACTACGAGTCCTCCTGGGGCGTCCTGCCCCCCCCCGTCCTGTTGGCGGCGGGGGCCCGCAGCGCCTCGATCTCGAAGGGCTGGAGCGCCCACGCCCGGCTCCTGCCGGTCCTGGAGCAGGGCGGCCTCTTCGACGCCGTCAATTTCGGCCTGACCTTCGAGAACGCGTCCAATGCGACGGTGGCGGGGACGTACGTCGAGGTCTTCAACTGCCCGACCGAGACCAACTATCCGACCCAGGACGGCCTCGCCGATTTCCCGACCCTGCCCACGGCCGCGGCCAGCAACTACGCCGTCTGCTCGGGCGACTGGTACGTCTGGGGGGGGTTCGGCGCGGGCACGAATCGATCGGCGTTCACGCCCAACCGGATCCCCCGCACCGCCGAATTCAGCGACGGGCTCAGCGGCACGATCCTGATGAGCGAGGTCCGGACGCGGCAGTATCAGATCACCGAGTGCGGCGGTCAGCTCGTCACCCGATACCCCGAGCAAGTGCCCGGCACGGACATCCCCCTCGAACGGCGGATGCTGGTCCGCGACGAGAGCTATTGCACGCCCTGGACCTCCGGCCACAGCCTCTGGGCGGCGGGGGGCGTCGACCAGACCGGGTTCACCACGGCGGAGCCCCCGAACGCCCCGCTGGTCTCCGACTTCTCGCGCGGCAACGAGTCCGACATCATCGGCACCCGCGAGTGGCTGGGAGGGCCGACCTATGCGGTCGTCGTCGCCCGCAGCCATCACCCCGGGGGCGTGAACACCCTCTTCGGCGACGGCTCCGTCCACTTCATCAAGGATACGATCGACCCTTCGATCTGGCGCGCGCTGGGGACCAAGGCGAGCGGCGAGATCGTCGACTCGGCCGGCTACTAGGATTCCGTCGATCGGACTCGGGGGGCCCGGCTTCCCCCGGGCGGCGCCGGCCTATAATATCCTGGGAAAGCCGCCGCTCCCGCGATCGCCGGGGCGGCGTCGGCGTTTTCGGGGGGCCCGCGAGTTCGATGACGATGCAGCCTGCGAACCCTCCGCTGGAGATCTACCTCCTCGGCGCGGTCGACTTCGGCGAGGTCCAGCAGCTCCAGCGTCGGCTCGTCTACGAGCACGGGGAACGCGGCGGCGCGACGCTGTTGATCTGCGAACACCCCCCCACGCTGAGCGTCGGCCGCACCGGCAGCCGGGCGCACATCGCGCCCGACGACGCGGCGCTCGCGGGGATGGGGATCCGGACGTACTGGGTCAACCGCGGCGGCGGCTGCGTGCTCCACCTTCCGGGCCAGCTCTCCGGCTACTTCGTGACGCCCCTCGACGCGGGCGGCCCGCCGGCCATGCGGCACGTCGACCGGCTGCAGGACGTCCTGCTCGGCGTGCTCGAAGAATTCGAGCTGAGCAAGGAGGCCCGCCGCTCCCCCGACGGCGTCTTCCTGGGGGCGGCGCGGGCGGCGTCGATCGGGGTGGCGGTCAGCCGGGGGATCGCCTACCATGGATTCACGCTCAACGTCGGCCCGTATCTCGACCTGTTCGACGTGCTCGTCGAGCCGGGGCCGGCCGGATCGCCCCTCCGTCAGACGTCGATGGAATCCCGGCGGCAGCGTCCAACCCAGATGTCCAAGGTGCGCGAGGCGTTGGTCCGGCATACGGAACGGGTGTTCCAGCTCGACCGGCACCACCTCTACACGCATCATCCGCGGCTAAGGCGGAAGGTCCTCACCCATGCTTACGCTCCCAGTCCTGGATGAACGTCCGGACGACGGGGACCCCTCCTCGTCCGGCCCGTCGGCCCAGGTCGTCGAGATCGGCCGCAAGCCGCGCCGGCTCCCCGAATGGCTCAAGCGCCCGGTCCCCTCGGGGGGCGGGATGTACTTCGCCAAGAGCCTGATCGGCGAGCTCGGCCTGGAGACGATCTGCGAGTCGGGCAAGTGCCCGAACCGGTCGGAGTGCTGGTCCCGGCGCACGGCCACGTTCATGATCCTGGGCGAGACCTGCACCCGCCCTTGCGGCTTCTGCGCCGTGCGTCGGGGCAAGCCCGAGGCCGTGGCGGCCGACGAGCCCGAACGCGTCGCCGAGGCTTGCGCGCGGCTGAAGCTCCGCCACGTCGTGATCACCTCGGTCACCCGCGACGACCTCCCGGACGGCGGCGCGGACCACTTCCGGCGCTGCATCCTGGCCGTCCGCGAGCGCACCGGGGCCACGATCGAGGTCCTCACCCCCGACTTCAACGGCCGCGAGGACCAGGTTGCGACCGTCCTCGACGCCAAGCCCGAGGTCTTCAACCACAACATGGAGACCGTCGCCCGGCTCCAGCAGCACGTCCGCCGCAAGAGCCAGTACGAGGTCAGCCTGCGCGTGCTGGAGATCGCCAAGAAGCTCAGCCCCGAGACCCGCACCAAGAGCGGATTCATGCTCGGCCTGGGCGAGACCACCGGCGAGCTGCTCGACACCCTGGCCGACCTCCGCTCGGTCGGCTGCAACCTGCTGACGCTCGGCCAGTACCTGCAGCCCTCGCCGCGGCACCTGCCCCCCGAGCGCTACCTGCCGCCGGCCGAGTTCGACGAGCTGGGCCGGCTGGCCCGGCTCATGGGCTTCGACGAGGTCGCCAGCGGGCCGTTCGTCCGCTCCAGCTACCACGCCGACGAGATGGCCAAGGCCTGAGCGAACCCGCGTCCTCCTGCCGGGCTCCATCCCATATTTGAACCTCCCTCCCTTTCGACGAGCTTCCGAGGTGGATCGGGCATGTCAGCGACACTGTTTCAGAAGGTCTGGGACCGCCACGTCCTGAGCGTTACCAACGAGGCGACGCTCCTCTACATCGACCGCCACCTGGTCCACGAAGTGACCAGCCCCCAGGCTTTCGACGGCCTCCGGCTCGCCGACCGCAAGGTGCGGCGCACCGACCTCACGTTCGCCACGATCGACCACAACGTCCCGACCGACGACCAGCTAGACATCCGCGACGCCCTGTCGAAGCGGCAGATCGAGACCCTGCGGGCCAACTGCCGCGAGTTCGGCGTCAACCTCTACGACATCAAGAGCGGCCGCCAGGGGATCGTCCACGTCATCGGCCCCGAGCTGGGCCTGACCCTCCCCGGCTCGACGATCGTCTGCGGCGACAGCCACACCAGCACCCACGGCGCGTTCGGGGCGCTGGCGTTCGGCATCGGCACCAGCGAGGTCGAGCACGTCCTGGCGACCCAGACCCTCTGGCAGGGCAAGCGGCCCGCCGCGCTCGGCGTCGAGGTCACGGGGACGCTCGGCCGCGGCGTCGAGCCCAAGGACGTCATCCTGGCCGTCATCCGCGCCATCGGCACCGCCGGCGGGACGGGGACCGTCATCGAGTACCACGGCCCGGCCATCCGCGCCCTCTCGATGGAAGGCCGGCTGACGATCTGCAACATGTCGATCGAGGCCGGCGCCCGCGCCGGGCTGATCGCCCCCGACGACGTCACTTTCGAATACTTCGCCCGCACCGACCGCCCCTACGCCCCGAAGGGCCGGGCCCTCGAAGCCGCGATCGCCGACTGGAAGACGCTGGCGACCGACCCCGACGCCCCGTTCGACTCGAAGGTCACGATCGACGCCTCGAAGCTCGTGCCCCAGGTCACCTGGGGCACGAACCCCTCGATGACCGTCGACGCCGACGGCCGCATCCCGACGCTCGACGAGCTGCCGACCTCGCTGCGGGCCGAGGCCGACCGGGCCTTCACGTACATGGGGCTGATCCCGGGGACGCTGCTTTCCGAGATCCCGATCGACGTCGTCTTCATCGGCTCGTGCACCAACGGCCGGATCGAGGACCTGCGGGCCGCGGCCCAGGTGATGAAGGGTCGCAAGGTCGCCGCGGGCGTCCGGACGCTCGTCGTCCCCGGCAGCGAACAGGTGCGCAGCCAGGCCCAAGCCGAGGGCCTCGACCGGGTCTTCGAAGAGGCCGGCGCCGAGTGGCGGGAGGCCGGCTGCAGCATGTGCCTGGCGATGAACCCGGACCGGCTCCAGCCCGGCCAGCGCGCCGCCAGCACCAGCAACCGCAACTTCGAGGGCCGGCAGGGGCCGGGCGGGCGGACCCACCTGGTCAGCCCGTCGATGGCCGCCGCCGCCGCCGTCACCGGCCATTTCACCGACGTCCGCCGGCTCCTGGACCGCTGAGCCCCGCCGCCCCCGCGTCCGGACTTTTCACACACGACCGTACGAGAGACGAGATCCCCATGAAGCCGTTCACCGTCCATCGGGGCAAGGTCGCCGTCCTGGACTGGACCGACGTCAACACCGACCTCATCATCCCCGCGCGCTACCTCAAGCGGATCGAGCGGATCGGCTACGGCCCCCTGCTCTTCGCCGACAAGCGCTACGCCCCCGGCGCGGCGCCGCCGATCGACGACCCCGAGCGCCACGGCCCGCTCGACCCGTCCTTCCCGCTCAACCGTCCCGAGAATCAAGGGGCGTCGGTGCTGGTCGTCGGCCGCAACTTCGGCTGCGGATCCAGCCGCGAGCACGCCGTCTGGGCCGTCGCGCAGGGCGGCTTCGCCGTCGTGATCGCGCCCGGCAAGGACGAGGGCTTCGCCGACATCTTCGAGGGCAACGCCCTCAACAACGGCCTGCTCGCCGTCGAGGTCCCCCAGGCCGACTGGGACCGCATCGTCGACGTCGCCGGCGCGGGCGGGGCCGAGGCCGTCGTCGACCTCACGTCGCTCACGATCACCGTCCAGAACGGCCCGGCCGCGGTGGAAGTCCCGTTCCAGATCCCCGAGACCCGCCGCGAACGCCTGCTCCAGGGCCTCGACGCAATCTCCGAGACGCTCCTGCTCGAATCCGACATCGCCCGATACGAGCAGGCGGCCCCCGCCTGGCTCAAGCCCGTGACGAATTGACCGGTCCCTCTTCGGCGGCGGAGGCGACGGCGAGGTCGGCCCGGAACGTGTGCCCCTTGAAGACCCGGAACAGGTAGATCAGCGAGGGGATGAGGACGACCGATCCGCACCCCAGCGCGATCAAGAGCAACTGGTGGA
This sequence comes from Paludisphaera mucosa, assembly GCF_029589435.1. Lineage (NCBI taxonomy): Bacteria > Pseudomonadati > Planctomycetota > Planctomycetia > Isosphaerales > Isosphaeraceae > Paludisphaera > Paludisphaera mucosa. The sequence continues at coordinate 2,196,174 of NZ_JARRAG010000001.1, forward strand.
CGAGCCGCGGCGCCGCCCCGCGCACCATGTCGAAGTGGGGCGGCACCAGGTAGGGGAACTGGGCCGTCCCCGCCCCCCAGAGGATCATCGCCGCCTGGAACATCGCCGCGAGCCGGGCGACCGAGTACCACCGCAGCCAGAGGGCGGCGATCGCCGTGATCGCCATCGCGCCCGTCGCATACCGCAGCGACGCCCCCCAGGACGAACGGCTCAGGCCCTCGTGCACCAGGGGGGCCTCGATCCCGGCGAGAAAGTAGACGAGCCAGGCCACGGCCCCGAGCGTGACCGCCGAGACCAGCGCCTTGAAGCGGAAGTCCTCCTGCAAGGCGGGATCGTCCGTCTCCAGGGTCAGGTAGACGGCGGCCAGGTAGGCGAAGAGGTTCAGGGCGAACAGGCCCACGGCCAGCGGGAAGGGCCGCAGCCACGTCGCGAAGAGCGGCGCCGCGCCCCCCGCCTCCGCCGCCCGGCCCGGCTCGCCGGTCGCGATCGCGCCGATCACGGCCCCCAGCAGCACGGGCGTGACGACGCTGGGGATCGAGAAGACCCGGTTCCACCGCCGCCGCGCCAGCTCGGTCGCGTCGTAGCTGCGAAAGGTGAAGGCCGACCCGCGGAGGACGATCCCGATGAGCAGCAGCGAGAGCGGGACGTGCAGCGTGGTCATGACCGCCGTGAACGCCGCCGGGAATCCGGTGAAGAGGAGAACGATGATGATGATCAGCCAGACGTGGTTCGCCTCCCACACCGGGCCGATCGCGTGGGCGATCAAATCGCGCTGGGCCTGGGCGCGGGGGCCACGCGCCATCAGGTCCCAGACCCCCGCGCCGTAGTCGGCGCCGCCCAGCAGGGCGTAGGCGATCAGGGCGAGCAGCATCACGGCCGCGACGCCCTCGGCGGGGGAGATGGTCGTCAGGAAGCCCATCAGTGCGAGTCCTCCGTCAAGGCCGCGGCCAGCTCGTCGGCCCGGGGGCTGCTGCGGAACTGGTGCAGCAGCAACATCACGACGATCCAGCCCAGCCCCGCGTAGAGCACCGTGTAGACCGCCAGCGAGATCCCCAGGCCGGGGACGCTGGTCACGGCGTCGGTCGTGCGCATCACGTCGTGAATGATCCAGGGCTGGCGGCCGACCTCGGTCACCGTCCAGCCCGCCTCGATCGCGATCATGCCCAGGGGGCTCGCCAGCGCCACCGCCCAGAGGAAGGCCCGGGCCGTCGGGACCGACCGCGACCGCCACCACGACAGCCCAGCCCAGAGCGACACGCCCGCCATCGCCATGCCGCAGGCGACCATGACCTGGAAGGAAAGGTGGACGACCCGCACCGGCGGCCGGACGTCGCTCGGGAAGGCTTCCAGCCCCTTCACCTCGGCGTTCGGGTCGTTGTAGGCCAGGATGCTCAGCCCGGCGGGGATCTCCAGCGCGTAGGGCGTCGTGCCGGTGCCGGGGTCGGGCAGGCCGCCGATCCGCAACGGGGCTCGCCGCTCGGTCTGGAACTGCCCTTCCATCGCCGCCAGCTTGACCGGCTGCGTCTCGGCCACGACGTGCGCCGCGTAGTGGCCGCTCATCGGCTGGAGGATCGACGCCAGGCCGCCGACCGTCAGGGCGATCCCGAGGGCCTTGCGGTGGAACGGATTCTCGCGATCTTTCATGAGCAGGACCGCATGGACTCCGGCCACGAGCAGGCCCGTCGCCGCATAGGCCGCCAGGCTCATGTGCAGGGCCTCGGCGAGCATCGCCGGGCTCACCAGCGCCGCCAGCGGGTCGATCTCCACCGCCCGGCCGTTGACCAGCCGGAACCCGGCCGGCGTGTTCATCCAGGCGTTCACCGAGAGGACGAGGACGCCCGACAGCGCGCCGCTGGCCGCCACGATCGCCCCGGCCAGCCAGTGCGCCCGAGCGGGGAGCCGTTCCCAGCCATACAGATAGAGGCCCAGGAAGATCGCCTCGGTGAAGAACGCGAAGCCTTCCAGCCCGAAGCCGAGGCCGATGATCGGGCCGGCGAACTTCATGAACCCCGGCCAGAGCAGCCCCAGCTCGAACGAGAGGACCGTGCCCGAGACCGCGCCGACCGCGAAGAGGATCGCCGCCCCCTTGGCCCATCGTCGGGCGAGGACGCGGTAGACCGGGTGGCCGGTCCGCAGCCAGCACGCCTCCGCGATGCACATCATCAGGGGCAGGGCGATCCCGATCGCCGCGAAGATGATGTGGAACCCGAGCGACATCGCCATCTGTAAGCGGGCGGCGAGCAGATTCGTCATGAGTCCTGCGCTCGTGTAAAGTCGGCCCCGAAAGTCCGTCGCACGCTCAGCGTGAGCAGGTCGCCGAATCGCCCCCGGCCTGGTTCCAGGGCATGCGCGCCAGGCTCATCCCCATCGGGCAGACGTCGGTCACGCCCGCGAACACGAGCCCCGCGCCGATGAACGCGGAGAGGCCCGTGAACCAGGGGCTCACGACCGCGCCCAGGACCACCCCCAGGACGACGATCGAACCGGCGATGATCCGGATCTGGCGTTCCAGCGAGATCGTCTTCTTACCCCTCGCCACCGGCAGGCCGCCCTGCTCCCAGGCCAGCGTGCCCCCCTCGACGTTCACGACCTGGTCGCCGAAACCCGCCGCCGCGAACGCCTCGCACGCCTGCCGGCCCCGCGAACCGGAACGGCAGATGACGTACAAGGGGTCGTCCGGGCGCTCGCGATTCTGCATGAGCCCGACTGGATCCAGGCGATCCAGGGGGACCGAACGGGCCGGCGTCGCATGGATTTCGCGGAACTCGGCCGGCGTCCGGACGTCGATCAGCTCGATCGGACCCTTCGACTGCGAGATCTCGAACAGCTCGGCCGGCGAGATGGACGCGATCGACGCATGTGCGTTCGCCATGACGGTCTCCGAGGGTGCCAGGCTTCGAGCGGGGCGAGACGCGGCCGACGTCGCCAAGGTCTCCCAGGACATTCTAGCAGCCCAGGACGCCATTCACAGCAATCGCCCCCCGCCGCCCTCGCCCCCCGGTCACCGGCCGCATCTCGACGCCGAATGTTGACTTTGAAACCCAAGTTACTTACCATTAGGCCGGTTCCAAGGCCCTCCTGGAGTCTCGACGAGTCATGGCTACCGTGACTGAACTCATTTCGACGGAAGAGATTGCGGAAGCGAACGACTTGCTCTCCGGCGCCGCTCCGACGGAGATCTTGAAGTGGGGCGTCGAGCGGTACGGGTCGCGGCTGACGATGGCCACGGCGTTCGGGCCCGAGGGCTGTATCCTGATCCACATGCTGGCCGAGATCGGCGCCAACATCCGCCTCTTCAATCTCGACACCGGCTACCAGTTCCCCGAGACCCTGGCGTTGCGGGAGCAGTTGATCGCGCGGTACGGGCTCGAGATCGAGCTGGTGTCCGCCGAGAAGTCGCCGGCCGAATACGAGCGCGAGCACGGCGGGCCGTTGTACGTTTCCAACTCCGACCAGTGCTGCTATGATCGCAAGATCGTCCCTTTGCGGCGGGCGCTCGCCGGATACGAGGCCTGGATCACGGCCATCCGCGCCGACCAGTCCGCGGCGCGGGCGCAGGCCAAGACGATCGGCTGGGACGCCAAGTTCGGCCTGATGAAGGTCAACCCGCTCTTGAGGTGGACCCGTCGCGACGTCTGGGCGTTCATCGTCTCGAACAAGATCCCGTACAACCCGCTCCATGACCGGGGGTATCCCTCGGTCGGCTGTTTCCCCTGCACGAAGGCCGTGGGCGCCGGGGAAGACGAACGGGCCGGGCGTTGGGCCGGGCAGGCCAAGACCGAGTGCGGCCTGCATTCGCTCGACAGCAGCCAGCTCTGACGCCCCGCGACCGGCCGGCGGGCGCCCCGCGGCTCCGAGGTCCTGGGCCCGATGAAGGTATCCGCGAAAGCCGAGTACGCCTGCCTCGCCGTGCTGGCGCTCGCGCGCCAGGGCCCGAACGCCCCGCCGCTGCGGATCCGCGACATCTCGGAATCCCACGGCATCCCCGAGCGCTACCTCGTCCAGATCCTCCTCCACCTCAAGGGGGCGGGCCTGGTCGTCAGCACCCGGGGAGCGTCGGGCGGCTATCAGCTGGCGCGGCCGCCCGAGGCGATCTCGGTCCGCGAGATCCTCACCGCCGTCGACGGCCCCGACGACGCGGCCCGCGAGACGCCCGCCGCCGACCGTCGCGCCTCGCAGATCCTCAACCGCCTCTGGGACCGCGTCCGCGAGGCCGAGCGGGCCGTCCTCGACCAGACCACCGTGGCGACGCTCGTCGCGCAGGCCACGCCCCACGAATGGACGATCTGAGGTCTCTCTTCTCCTCACCGCCCGAATCTCGAACGGAGACCTGCGATTAGCGCCTCGGCCCATGCCAGAGGGAGTCTGAACTCGCCCTACGGCGGGACCCTGATCGACCTGGTCGTCGATACCGCGCGGGCGGCCGAGATGAAGGCCGCCGCCGGCGACTGCGCCAGCATCACCCTCGACGAGCGCGGGGTCTGCGACCTGGAGCTGCTCGCCGTGGGCGGCTTCTCGCCGCTGAAGGGGTTCCTGGGGAAAGCCGACTACGACCGAGTCGTTCGCGAGCAACGGCTCGCCGACGGCACGCTCTGGCCGCTGCCTGTCACTTTACCCGTGACGCCCTCCGAAGGGGTCGCCGAGGGGAAGACGCTGGCCCTCCGCGACGTCTACGGCAACCTGCTCGCCTTCCTCCACGTGGAGGAAATCTACCAGGCGGACAAGGATGCCGAGGCGCAGTGCGTCTACGACACGCTCGACGCCAAGCCTCCGGCCGACGCCGACCTCGGCCGCTGCCCAGGCCACTATGCCGCCGGTCGGCTCGAAGTGGTCCGCACGCCCCCGCATTACGACTTCGTCGACCTGCGGCGGACCCCCGCCGAGCTTCGCGAGCATTTCCAGTCGCTCGGCTGGTCCCGCATCGTCGCCTTCCCGACCCGCGACCCCATCCACCGCGCCCAGGAGGAGACGGCCCGGCGTGCGGCGGAGGAGATCGGCGGCGGCCTGCTCATCCAGCCGATCGTCGGCGCGACCCGGCCCGGCGACGTCGACCACTACACCCGCGTCCGTTGCTACCGGGCGCTTCTCGAAGACGACGACAGGTCGGGGGCGCTCGTGGTCACCCTGTTGCCGCTGGCCGAGCGTATGACCAGGCCCCGCGAGGCCCTGCTCCACGCGATCATCGCTCGCAACTACGGCTGCACCCACCTCCTCGTCCGCCGCGACCAGGCCGACCGGCCCTTCGACGATCCACACGCCGCCCTGGAGGCCCTGTCGAAGTACATGGACGAGATCGGCGTGGAGATGGTCGTCTCCACGCCGATGGTCTACCTGCCGGACATGGGCCGCTACGAGGCCGTCGACGCCGTCCCCGACGGTGTCAGGACGGCTCGAATCTCCGACGCCCAGGTCCGCGACGACTACCTGGCCGGGGGGGTCTTGCTCCCCGAGTGGTTCACTCGCCCGGCGGTCGCCGCGATCCTGAACGAGGCCAACCCCCCCCGCCAGCGCCAGGGGCTGACGATCTGGTTCACCGGCCTCTCCGGCTCGGGCAAGAGCACCGTCGCGCAGGCGCTCGTCGAGCGGCTCGCCGAGTACGGCCGCAACTGCTCGCTGCTCGACGGCGACGAGATCCGCACTCACCTGTCGAAGGGCCTGAGCTTCAGCAAGGAAGACCGCGACGTCAACATCCGCCGCGTGGGCTACGTCGCCGGCCTGGTCGCCCAGCACGGCGGCACCACGTTGTGCTCGGTCATCAGCCCATACAAGGCCGTCCGCGACGAGGCCCGCCGGCAGTCGAAGGGGAACTTCGTCGAGGTCTACTGCTCGACCCCCGTCGACGTCTGCGAGTCGCGCGACGTCAAGGGACACTACGCCAAGGCCCGCGCCGCCGTCGCGGCGGGCCGGGGCATGGGCTTCACCGGCGTCGACGACCCGTACGAGGCCCCCGATGACGCCGAGGTCACCCTCGACACATCCCGGCTCGGCGTGGCGGAATGCGTCGACGCGATCGTCGCCAAGCTGCTCGCCCTGGGCTACATCCCGCCCCGCGGCCGCGCCGGCTGAGGCCTCCGGCCCTCCCTCGCGATCGATCCGACGCCCGCCCCGGAGCCGTCCGGCGCGGTCGTCGTTCCGTTCGAAGTCTGCGAATATTCCGCCGTGCGACGGCGGCGCCCGCGGCTTCGAACCGATCGACTCATACAAAAACTATGGAATGTCCATAATTCGATTGCTATCTTGCAGGTCGGTCGCTTCCGCTGTCGAATACGAAGGTCGCGGCCGTACGCGGGTCTCGATCCCGCGTGACCGCGGCCCATCCTTTCTAGTCGTCTTTCGATCGTGCGAAGGAGATCCCATGTCACTCAGTCGTGCCGCCCGACGGGGCGGGTTCACGCTCATCGAACTGCTCGTCGTCATCGCGATCATCGCGGTCCTGATCGCCTTGCTGCTGCCGGCCGTCCAGTCGGCGCGCGAGGCCGCCCGGCGCTCGCAGTGCGTCAACAACCTGAAGCAGATCGGCCTCGGCCTGCACAACTACCACAGCGCCAACAACGCCTTCCCGATGGGCGGCACCAAGTCGCCCATGAGCCCGGACATGACCTACGGGACCTGGTCGAACTGGAGCGTCCAGGGCCAGTTGCTGCCGTTCGTCGAGCAGACGCCGGTCTACAACGCCGCCAACTTCATGATCTCGGTCGACCCGGACTGGAACGACCTGCCCAGGGTCAACCGCACCGTCCGCGACACGGTGATCAACGCCTTCCTCTGCCCGTCGGACACGAACAACCTGAAGCCCGGGCTGAACAACTACTTCGCCTCGATGGGCACGACCTCCCGGAACTGGGAAGGCGACTGCGGCTGGTCGAACGCCCCCTGCAAGCCCCAGGGCGTGACCGGCTTCTTCGGCCTGTTCATCAGCTACGGCCTCGCCGACGTGCCCGACGGCTCGGCGAACACGATCCTGTTCGCCGAGAAGCTGACCGGCAAGGCGAACGGCGGCAGCTCGTATCGCGGCAACGGCGTGACCGGCGCCAACCTGACCCAGGCGATCTACGACGCCTCGTCGAACGTCGCCGGCACCATGTCCGACCTGCAAGCCTGCGCGACGGCCTTCAACGCCAACAACAACATCAGCGATCAGGCGGGCCGCTACTGGGCCTTCGGCGCAACCGGCTACACCCTGTTCAACACGATCCAGACGCCCAACGACAACCAGTACAAGTTCGGCTCCTGCCGCTGGGGATGCGGCGGCTGCGGCATCGACGCGTCGAACTACATCGACGCCAGCAGCGCGCACTCCGGAGGCGTGAACGTCCTCCTGGGCGACGGCAGCGTCCGCTTCGTCAAGGATTCGGTCAACCGCGCCACGTGGTGGGGCCTCGGCACCCGCGACAACGGCGAAGTCATCAGCAGCGATGCTTTCTAAAGCGTTCGCTTCGTTTTACAAGGATCCCACCCCATGCGTTCTTTGACGAGGCTTTTCCCCGCGGTCGTGATCGGCCTATTCCTGTTCGCCGCTCCGGGCTGCGAGCAGTCGGCCACCCCCCCATCGCCCGCGCAGGAAGCCACGCGCGTCTCCAACGAGAAGGCCGCGATGGAGAAGTTCCACGCCACCAACAAGAGCGGCAAGCCGACCGCGGCCAAGCCCGGCGAACAACCCAAGGACGTCGCGCCGACCGAAGCCCCCAAGCCCTGATCGAGCGGCTCGCGAGCCGCTGAAATCCGAGGGCCTCCCGACGGTGCAACGCCGTCGGGAGGCCCTTTTTTCGTCGTGCGCGTCGCGACGAGATCGCGATCAGGCGGACGTCATGTCGGCGTCGAACACGCGGACTTGCTTCCACTTGGGTTTGTTCTCGTCCACGAACTGCAAGTGCCGGGGCGCGACCTGATAGGCGTCGTGCGAGGCCTTCGAGTCGAACACGACGTGCAGGGCGACCTCGAAGGCCTGATCGTTGACCGGCCGCGTAAGTTCCTTGTTGAGCGTGCCGACGCCGAAGAAGACCACGCCGGGGTGGTCGTTCAGGTAGGTGTGGCAGGCCGTCAGGAGTTCCTGGATCGAGGCCGGCGACGGGTCGTGGAGCGAGAAGAAGACGCTGTGGGCCAGCATGGCGGGTCGATTCCGATGGGGTGAGGGAAGGATTCAGGACGCGGCCTGGGGCGTCCCGAGCACGGCGCGGATCGTGGCGGCGTCGACCGGCCGGACGAGGCCCCGCTCGGTGACGATGCCGGTGATCAGGGCGGCGGGGGTGACGTCGAACGCGGGGTTGTAGACGCCGACGCCTTCGGGCGCGGTGCGGCGGCCGAAGCCCTCCGTGATCTCGCGGGGGTCGCGCTCCTCGATCGGGATCCCGGAGCCGTCGGCCAGCGAGAGGTCGAAGGTGCTGGAGGGGGCGGCGACGTAGAAGGGGATGCCGTGGGCCTTCGCCAGGACGGCCACGCCATAGGTGCCGATCTTGTTGGCGGCGTCGCCGTTGGCGGCGATCCGGTCGGCCCCGACGACGACGACCTGCACCTTGCCTTCCTTCATGACCTGGGCGGCCATGTTGTCGCAGATCAGGGTGACGTCGATGCCGCGGTTGGCCAGCTCCCAGGCCGTCAGCCGCGCCCCCTGGAGCAAAGGCCGGGTCTCGTCGGCGAAGACGTGCACCGCCTTGCCCTGCTCGTGGGCCGTGAAGATCAGGGCCAGCGCCGTGCCGTAATCGGCCGTGGCGAGCCCGCCGGCGTTGCAGTGGGTCAGCACGCCGTCGCCGGCCGCGAGCAGATCGGCACCGTGCCGGCCGATCGCGCGGCACATGGCGCGGTCCTCGTCGGCGATGGCGTGGGCCTCGGCGAGGAGGTGATCGAGCAGCGGGACCTCGGCGACGCGCCGGGCCGAATCGGCGGCGGCCTCCATGCGGTCGAGGGCCCAGAACAGGTTGACGGCCGTCGGCCGGCTGGTCCGGAGGTGCGCCGCGGCCTCGCGGAGGGCCTCCCTGATCGTGGCGGGGTCGGATGTCCCGCGCGACCGGGCGCCGATCACGGCCCCGTAGGCCGCGGCCACGCCGATGGCCGGCGCCCCGCGCACGCTGAGCGTCTTGATGGCCTGCCAGACCGACTCGACGTCGTTGCAGTCGATCTCGATGAAGCGGGTGGGCAGGAGCGTCTGGTCGATCATCCGCAGCCGGCCGCCGAGGGCGTCGCCGATCCACTGGACCGTCCGGAACGCTCGCCCGCCCTCACCGTCGGCCCCGGCCGGCGCGGCCTCCTCGCGGAGGCCGGCCCCGGGACCGCCGTCGCGGACGGTCGTCATTCGTCTTCCTCGTCGCCCTCGTCCTCGTCCTCTTCCTCGCTCTCCTCCGGGTCGATCCAGGAGTAGAACTCGGCGTAGACGTCCCAGATGCTCCGCAGCGCGTTGCGGACGTCGCCCGGCTTGAGAGCGCCGTGGGGGCCGGCGTAGCCGGCGACTTCCGAGGCGATCTTCAGCAGCTCGAGGTTCTGACGACGCATCTCCAGGAAGATCTGGCTCTGCGTGTCGAGTTCGAGGGCCTCTTCGAGCGCCTCCTCGACGTCGTGTTCGTGCTCGGCGCCGGGCTCGAGGTCGGGTTCGTGTTCGTCGTGGCTCATCAGCGTCTTCGCTCCCTTGGTCTATCTGGTCGTGGGAAAGGAGATGGCCGGGGCGTCGTCGGCGACGCGTGGTCGGTCGGCGACGGCCGGCTCGGTCAACGGAATCTCGCGGTGGATCGCGGCGGCGTCATTCCTTGGGGCTCGACGAGGCGCCGACCAGGGCCGCCGAGGGCCGGTCGCGCCAGTCTTCGAAAGGGAGCCCGAAGGTCGTCGCGACGGCCTGGTTGGTCACCCGCCCGGCGTGGACGTTGACGCCCGCCGCAACGCCCGCGTCGCGCTCGGCGACCGCGCGCCAGCCCTGGTTGGCGAGCTGCAGGACGTAGGGGAGCGTGACGTTGCAGAGGGCGTACGTGCTCGTCCGCCCCACCGCGCCGGGCATATTGGTGACGCAGTAGTGGACGACGCCGTCCACCACGTAGGTCGGCGCGTGGTGCGTGGTCGGTCGGCTGGTCTCGATGCAGCCCCCCTGGTCGATGGCGACGTCGACGATCACCGCGCCCGGCTTCATCCGGGGCAGGTCGACGCGGCGGACCAGCCGGGGCGCCCGCGCGCCCACGACCAGGACGGCGCCGATGACCAGGTCGGCCGCCTCGACGGCCTCGCGGATCGTGTGGCGGTCGGAATAGAGGGTCGTGACGTTGGGCGGCATGATGTCGTCGAGGTAGCGCAGGCGGTCCAGGTTCACGTCGAGGATCTTGACGTTGGCGCCCATGCCCGCGGCGACCTTGGCCGCGTTCGAGCCGACCACGCCGCCGCCCAGGATCGCGACTTCGGCCGGGGCCACGCCCGGGACGCCCGAGAGCAGGATGCCGCGGCCTTCCTGGGGACGTTCCAGGAACTTCGCCCCCTGCTGGATGCTCATCCGGCCGGCGACCTCGCTCATCGGGGTCAGCAGCGGCAGGGCGCCGCGGGCGTCGCGGAGGGTCTCGTAGGCGATGGCCGTCGCGCCGCTGGCGATCACGGCCCGGGTGAGGGCCTCGTCGGCGGCGAAGTGGAAGTAGGTGAAGAGGGTCTGGCCGGGGCGGATCCGGGGCCATTCCGACGGCATCGGCTCCTTCACCTTGACCACCAGGTCGGCCTGGGCCCAGATGTCGGCGACGTCCGCCGCGATCGTCGCGCCGGCGGCCTCGTACTGGGCGTCGGCCAGGCCGCTCCCCTGCCCCGCGCCGGCCTCGACGAGGACCTTATGCCCGGCCTGGGTCAGCTCCTCGACGCCGACGGGCAGCATCGCGACGCGGTATTCGTCGGACTTGATCTCCTTCGGCACCCCAACGATCATCGGCTCGCGACCCCCCGCCCCGTCTGCTCCGCGGCGCGCGACGACGCGCCCTCGATTCGTCATAAACATTCGATCAGACGGAGCTTCCCGAATCAAGGGATCGTCCCGCAATCGCCGCGGGCGGGCGGGCTCAGGGGCCGGGCAGGACGACCTCCAGGACGTTGGTGGCCACCGGCTCCATCCGGCCCTCCTGATACACGACCCGGATCCTGTAGGCGCCCGGCGCCAAGAGCGCGTACAGGCCGCGGACGTCGACGGGCTCCCAGGCCGCGTCGACCTCGCCGGGCTCGAGATTCCGGCCGGCGTTCTTCTCGCGGGGCCCCTCCGGGTCGAACGCCCTGCGAAGCGACAGGCCGGCGGGCGTCGAGGGGGCGGGCTCGCCGTCGGGACGGGTCACGTCGATCCGGTGGTTGGGCCAGAATCCGCTGTGCCAGACCGTGCGGCCGCGCCGATCCACGTTCTGGATCTCGTAGCGGACGATGATCGGGTCGTCGGGGCGGGCCGGAGTCGTCTCCAACCGGATCCGCGAGCGGAGCCCGTCCGAGGGGCCACCCCAGGGACGTCCCGCATCGGCCGGGCCTTCCGGGTCGGGCGCGAGATCCTCACGATCCGACCCGAAGGCCGCGGCGAGCGCCCAGCAAAGGGCCACGAGCAACGTGTCCATCCCGACCGCACGCAGGATCATCGCAGCCTCCCCTCGTCGAACGCCCGTCCCGATCATGACGTCGGCGATCCCGCGATTCCACCCGACCGTCCCGTGTCGCGGGCCGAGCCGACGAGGCGTTCGAGGATTTTCCGCTCAAGCCGCATCACGCGACTCGTCGGGGCGGCCGGAAACCGCTTTGCGGCGACGTGCGGCCCCGACCAGGCCGAGCGCCCCCATCGCGATCACCGAGAGCATCATCGATCCGGGCTCGGGCACGCAGAGGCAGTCGTCGGTCACTGTGTAGCCGTCGGGGGCCTGTCCCGGCGCGGGAAGGAACGGCATGTTCGGCGAGCTGGCCCAATTCGTGATGAGCCCGGACATCACGTTCGACATCCCGGCCGTCCACGCGAAGTTGGCGAGGTCCGTGCCGCCGTTCTGGTTGATGGAGTAGCCCCAGGTGAAGCCCGCGAGCCAGTGGATCTCCATGCCGGAGTAGGAGACGAGCGCCGTCTCGAAGGTGATCGAGTTCCCCTTGTTGGCGCTCGACTGGCTGGCGATGTCGATGAACTGGGAGCCGGGGACGTTGTTGAGCATCCCCTGATCGGCCGTGTTCGCCTCGGGCGTCGTCCAGTAGAACGGCAGCGGGTCGTCGCGGTTGAAGGGGTCGAGGTACGGCGGAGGGCCGATCGTGCCGACGCCGCCGGTCACCACCTGCACCCACTGGTAGTTCATCTTGCACGCGTCGGGATCCACGTTGAGCACCGCCTGCATGATCGCGCCGTTGCGATTGGGCAGCTTCGGATCCTGGTAGAACCCCGAGTCCGTGTACGGGTTCCGGGGGGTGTAGGCCGCATTGGCGTCGGCCGTCCAGCCGTAATAGTTGGTGATCTGGAGCTGGCCGACCAAGGCGTCGTCGCAGTACACGTCCATCGGGTTGGGGTCGACCGGCTTCTGGATCAGGCCCCCGAAAGCCTGCGAGGCCGTCGCCAGGCCCATGAAGGCCGCGACGAGCCAGCGCATCGGGACTCGGCCCGCCCCGAGTGCCCGCCCCTCGCGACGCGCCCCGACGCGGGCGCCCACAGCCGTCATCGCTGCCATAGCGGCCTCCGATCAGTTTGATACCGTCATTTCTTGTTTTTCTTCATGCTTTCACGTCTGAATCCGAATCCCTGGCTCGGATCGTCGCAGAGGATAGACGAGGCCGCGGGGGGCGGACAGGGCCGCCACCCGCGGGGGTCGAATATTATGAACCTAATGGCCGATTTCGGTGAAAAGGCAGGACGCGCGTTGCGGGCCGGCAACATTTGGAAGGCGAGGACGGCGATCGCGGCGTCGGACGCCCCGAAGATCCGCGAGGTCGTCGCGGCGGCGGGCGGAGCGAGCGGGCGCAGCCCCCCCGATTGTGGGACCGGGACGGCGGGCCTAGAATGGAGGCTCCCGAGGCGGATGCGGCGACGACGCGCCGTCCGATTTCGAGTGGTCGTTTGAGGAGAGTTTCCGATGCGCGAATCGAGCGTGCGCAGGGGCCTGGTCGCGGTCGCCGCGGCGGCGACCGTCCTGATGCTGGGCGCCCAGAAGGCCGGCGACGTCCCGAGCGCCCTGGAGGCGGATCCGGCCGGCTGGAGCGACCTGCTCGCCCCCTCGGGCGCGGGCCTCGACGCCTGGACCCGCGAGCCGATCCCCGGCGGCGGCGACCTGATCGAGTCCTCGCCCTGGAAGCTCGACGCCTCGACCGGCGTCCTGTCCGCCGTCGCCCCCGGCGCCGACCGCGAATGGCTGCGGCTCGACCAGGTGTTGCTCGACTTCATCCTCCACGTCGAGTGGCGGATCGTCCCCGACCCGGCCGCGAAGGCCCCCGGCGGCGGGGTCTACGTCCGCAACTCCAACGACGCCGGCAAGTGGCACAGGGCCCAGCTCGGCGACGGCAAGGGGGGCTACCTCGTCGGCGCGACCTATGCCAACCAGGTCGCCAAGCCCTTCAACCTCGAAGCCGAGGTCAAGGACCAGCGCGTGAAGCCCGCCGGCGAATGGAACACCTATGAACTCACCTGCAAGGGCCGGTCCGTGACCCTCTGGGTCAACGGCGCCGTGGCGAACCAGTGGAAAGGCTGCGGCGTCCCCCGCGGCTACATCGGCCTCGAAGTCGACGGCGGCCGCGTCGAGTTCCGCAACGTCAAGCTCAAGTCGCTTTGAGCCATCCGGACCCTGACGGCCTTCCCTCGCGGGGAAGGTGGCCGAAGGCCGGATGAGGGGGAGGACGTGTAAGGCGGACGACGTCTATAGGTGCGGCTTGCCGGTGTTCCGAGGAGGCGACATGATCCAGTCCGGCCGACGCGGCCGCTACCACTGGTTGGTCTCGGAAACCGCACTGCCATCGCTTGGAGAGGCAACCGTCCGATTCCATCCCGGGGCGCGTCTCTGCATCACCGCCTACGATAGCGGGCCGATCCAACCGTGGCCCGAAGAAGAAGGGTTGGGCTGGACGACCCGAGGAAGCGTCATGATGAGCCCGCCCCTCGCCGGTGGGCTCCACATCCCGCAGGATGACTACGACGAGTGGTATCTCCTTAATGAACCGCCACGCCCCGACTGGCGACCCGAAATCTTCGTGAACTACAGCGGATTCAGTCTGGTGCCCGTCGACGATCCGACGAGCGATCGCCTCGGCCTGGAGTACCTGGTTCCCATCCAGGAACGGTTCTGGGCCCAAATCGAGCAGATCGACCCTGCGTCGTACATTGCGATAGGCGACCAGGACGTCGTCGTCTCGAAACATCGCGAATTCATCGATCACATACGTGATAACAAATGATTATTTGATAATATTTATTTAGATGATAGTTCGCGGGTCAACCTCAAGCTGGTCGATCTGCCCTTTTCGGCTGGCTCGTCGCCCCCCTCATCCGGCCCTTCGGGCCGCCTTCCTCCGCGAAGGGAGGAGGCTGTTGTGGTCTACGATGACTGATCGAACTCCACGCCGAACCGCTTCAACGCGGCGCGAAGGCGGTCGAGCGACGCTTCGGGGACGACGACGGAGACGGGGCCGAGGCGGTCGCCGAGGAGGGGGCGGGTTTCGGGGTGCTGGAGGACGCCGTCGAGCACCTCGGCGGACGGGGCGGTGAGGACGAGGAGCTTGCGGGCGGGCCAGGGCTTGGCGTCGGCGGCGAGCGCGGAGGGGCGCATCATCAGGCGGACGGCGGCCGGCGGACCTTCGCCCGTTCGGCGACGGAACCAGTCGGACAGGACGCCGAGGGTCATCCCCGCGTCGACGCCGCGTTCGAGCGACGCGGTGGAGATCGTGAATCGCCGACGCGCCGCGGTCCCACGCGTCGGGGAGGTCGCCATGGGCTCCTCGTCGGCGAACCGGGCCAGTTCGGCTTCGACGAGGAGGTCGGAGCGGGCGGGGTCGAGGGTCAGGGTGACGCCGTCGGCCTCGGCGGTCACGCAGCGCTCGGGGGGGAGCCGATAGTCGCGCGACGCCGAGGTGCTGATCCGGCCGGTCGGGATGTCTTGCGCGTCCTCGACCAGCAGGAAGCGGTCGCCGACCGCGACGAACGGCCGCCGCGCGACGCCCTCGGCGGTCCAGGTGGCCAACGCCTGGTCGCGATCGGCGCGGGCGATGAACTCGATCAAAGTCGCGGAGGGGTAGAACGTCACCTGCTCGCGGCGGTCGGCCCAGCGGTCGACGGCGTCCTTGACGCTCCCGGGCAGGGCGCGCTGGCTGTGCTTGGCCAGGACTTCGAGGATCTGCGCGGCCGAGAACCCCCATTCCAGCCCCAGCGCGATCGATTCCTGCGTCAGCCGAAGCTCGACCGCCGCGCCGATCTTCGACCACCAGGCGAACCGGCTCAGGCGGCCGATGATCGGCGGCGTCAGGCCCTGGCGATAGGCGATGATCTCCAGGTTGGGCTGGACGAACAGGAAGTGGTCGAACGTCGGCCGCGGCGGCGGGGGCGGGCCGACCGCCATGACGTATCGCCCCAGCGGCGTGAGCTGGACGACCCGGCGTCGCGACTCCTGCTCCTCGGCGACCTTGACCAGGCCCAGGGCGTAGGCCCCGCCCAGGAGGATGCGCTCCAGCACGCGCGTCGCCTGGGCCTCCTTCGTGAACGTCTGGCCGCGTTTGGCCGCGCGGGCGCGGCGGGCGTTGGCGGCGGCCTCGTCCTCGAAGGCCACGCGCTCCCAGCCGGGGGCCTGGGCGTCGAGCCTCGCGGCGAGGTCGTCGAGCGCAATCCAGGCCTCGGGCTCGACGGTGGCGAGCCAGAGGAGCACGGCCGGGCGGAGGTAGATCAGGGGCAGCCCCGGCGACGGCGCCTCGGGCGTCGGCTCCGCCCACTCGGCCCACGACCGCAGGCCGAGCCAGGCCGAGGCGATCATCTGGGGCAGATGGACGGCGTTCTCGGTCCAGAACTCGGCGGGGGCGGCGTGCAGCGACTCGTCGGTCCGGTCGACGTGGATCAGGCCCACGCGGCGTGCCAGGCCCATCCAGAGCGTCGCCAGCGCGGGAAGCTCGACGATCGCGTCGTCGATCGTCGCGGTCAGGACGCCGTCGTCCTCGATCCTCTCGCGGTCGCGTTTGTAGAGGACGCCCTGCTGGGTCCGCCGCAGCGGGCCCGCGCCGGTGCGCTGCCAGAGGGCGGCCAGGCGGAGGATCGGCTCCAGGCCGTCGGACTCGCGGACCTGGGCCACCGGTCCCGCGGTCGCGAGCGGCGGGTCGATCGGCAGCCGCAGACGCCCTCCCTGGATGAGCGCCGGGTGGGCCCAGGCCTCGACCTCGCCCGCCGCCGACGAGACCAGGAGCGTCGTCGGGTCGACTCCCTCGAACTCGACCGGCGCCTCGACGGTCAGCAGGCCGCGCCGGAAGAGGCCGATCAGGACGGCGTCGGCGTCGACCGCGAGCGCCGCCAGGGCGTGTCGGAGGCCGGCCAGGGGCCAGCTCCGGGCTTCGGTCAGGCCGAACAGTCCCAGGGCCAGACGATCGCCGTCGGTCAGGCCCTTGCGGAGGAGGGCCTGGGTGAGAGGATCGTCGACCTGGTCGGTCAGCTCGGCGGCGAGAGTCGAGGCGCGCGTCGCCTCGGATTCGTGGTTGCGGAGCTGGGCGATCGCGCGGAGGACGGCGTAAGGGGTGCGCGCGAGGAGGCTGCGGAAGACGAACCGGGGGTCGGCGTCCTCGGCGAACAGGCTGGGCGGCTTTCCCGACCGTTCGGCGGCGGCGCCGGTGCTGGGGCTGGGTATCGAGGCCATGACGTCGTTCCACCTCGCCTCAGCGCGCGATCCGGGGGGTGTGGCCCATCTTCCGCAGCTCGTCGACGGCCGCGTCGGCCTCGTCGGGCTTCACCAGCAGGACGGTCTCGGACAGCCGGGCGAGCACCAGGCGGGCCAGGGTCTTGCGCGCCAGCAGCTCCTCCGCGAGGATCGGCTCCGACGTCCGTATCAACGTCACGTTCCTGTGCAGCTTGACCGGGGTCCGGACGTTCGCTCGTGTCATCGGTCGGGTCCAGGTCGGGGACGGTTCGATCCGCGGTCGAGCACGATCGGCCCGCCGGCGTCAGCCGCCGGCCTTCGACTCTTCGAGGATCTGGGCCGACAGCTCGGATTCGTCGAGGATCTCATAGCTGTAGCCCTGCTCGGTGAGGAAAAGCTGGCGGTGGTGGGCGAAATCCATCTCGCGGGTGTCGCGCGTCACCAGGGTGTAGAAGCAGGCGGGCCGCTCCTCCTCCTTGGGGCGGAGGATCCGGCCCAGCCGCTGGGCCTCCTCCTGACGGCTGCCGAAGGTCCCCGAGACCTGGATCATGACGTTGGCGTCGGGGAGGTCGATCGCGAAGTTGCCGACCTTCGAGAGCACCAGCCGGCGGATCTCGCCGGTGCGGAACCGCGCGTAGAGGTCCTCGCGCTCGCCGTTGGTCGTCGAGCCGGTGATGATCGGGATGTCGAACCGCTCGGCGATCCGGCGGAGCTGCTTGATGTACTGGCCGATGACCAGGACGCGGTCCTCGGGATGGTCGTGGCGGCCCAGCAGCTGCTCGATCAACTCGTCCTTGACGGGGTTCTCGCTGGCGAGCCGGAACTTGTCGCGCCACTCGGCGATGGCGTACTCCATTCGCAGCGCGGGCGGCAGGCCCAGGCGGATCTCGTGGCACTGGGCCTCGGCGATCCAGCCCCGCGACTCCAGCACCCGCCAGGGGACGTCGTACTTCTTGGGGCCGATCAGGCTGAAGACGTCTTCCTCGCGATGGTCCTCGCGGACCAGGGTCGCGGTCAGCCCCAGCCGCCGGCGGGCCTGGATGTCGGCCGTGATCCGGAAGACGGGGGCCGGCAGCAGGTGGACCTCGTCGTAGATGATCAGGCCCCAGTCGCGGCTGTTGAACAGGCCGAAGTGGGGGAAGTCGCCGTCCTTCCGGGGCCGGTAGGTGACGATCTGATAGGTCGCCAGCGTCACCGGCGCGATGGCCTTGGACTCGCCGGTGTAGGTGGCGACCTGCGAGTCGTCGAGGTCGGTCTTGTCGAGGATCTCGCGCCGCCACTGCTCGACCGACGTCGTGCTGGTGGTCAGGACGAGCGTCTCGGTCTTCAGCTGGGCGAGGGCGGCGATGCCCACGATCGTCTTGCCCGCGCCGCAGGGGAGGACGATGACGCCCGAGCCCCCCTTGACGTCGCCGCCGGCGTGGAAGGTGTCGACGGCCCCGCGCTGGTAGTCGCGGACCTTGAACGGGTGGCCCGATCGCGAAATCTCGCGCAGGCCGACTTCCAGGGCCGTCCCCTGCGCGTAGCCGGCGAGGTCCTCGGCCGGGTAGCCGACGGCGATCAGGCCCTGCTTGAGCACGCCCCGGTCGATGTCCTCGACGGCGAAGCTGACGGGGTCGATCCGCTCGCCCAGGTATTCGCGCACGCCCTTCTGCCGCGCCAGCTCCTCGATCAGGGGCTGGTCGCCGGCGATCAGGCGGAGCGCCCCGTCGATGCGCTGGAGCTTCACGCGGCCGTAACGCCCGACCATGTCGCGGAGGTCGGCCGGCAGGTTCGTCGGCAGCGGGAACTTCGAGAACTTCTCCAGGGCCGCGACCATGGCGTCGGACGACAGGCCGGCCGCGGCGGCGTTCCAGAGCGAGAGCGGGCTCAGCCGATACGTGTGGATATGCTCAGGGCTCTTCTCCAGCTCGGCGAACGGCGCGATGGCGTCGCGGGCCTCGGCGTGCAGCGGATTGTCCACCTCCAGGAGGATCGTCTTGTCCCCCTGGACGATCAGCGGGTTGGCCGGGTTGTACTGCATGGGCTCCTTGCCGGGTCGGATCGAGTGAGCAGGACGAACGGGCCGTCGGCGTCGCGCCACCGGGACCTCGGAACGCGAACGCTCCATGTTAGACGGACGCGTCGCGGGTGGCAAGGTCACGAACCGGCGCCGAGGACCTCCACCCGCATCCGGTTCCGGTAGGTCCCCGCCCGATGCCCCACGCAGTCCCACCCCCGGCCGACGGAGGTGCCGGCCAGCGTGACGTAGATCGTGGCCGCCGACGTCGGCTCGTCGCCCGCCAGGCTGAACTCGATCGCGTTCGCCGGGGCCCCCCAGCCGGCCGTCGGGGAGAGCTGCGTATCGAGCTGCGCCGACCAGTCGTCCATGGTGATCCGCGCGACGGCCGCGTCCTGGTCGAAAAGCGTGATCGTCAGCGGCTCGCCCCGGGCCAACGGCCCGCCGGCCAACTGCCGGAACGGGCCCTTCTCACCGCTCGTGGCTTCGACCACGCGGAACCGGCCGGTCGCGTCCAGGAACGCGAACCGCAGCGGCCGGCCGACGGGATAATCCATCGGCTTCACCTCGACGCGCGTCTCCGGGCAGGGCGAGAACGCCAGCGACAACCGCCGATGCCCCGAGACATCGACGTCGCAGAACGAGTTCAGGTGCGACCACACGCGCTTTGGGAGGAACGATATCGGCTCCAGCACGATCGGCCCGTCCGCCGAGGTGACGCGAAGGGCGGCGTCGTAGTCGGACCGATACCGCAGGTCGAGCCCGCCGGGGATCGCCTCGGCCCCGACCAGCCGGAACTCGCGGCCCTCGCGCAGGCGGGACGGCACGAGGATCGTCGGCGCGCCGTCCGGCGACCGGCTGAGGAACCGCAAAAGGGGCTGCACCGAGATCGTCAGCGGCTTCGCCTTGATCGAAGCCGAGCCATCGCCGAGGTGGACGAACAGGCCGGGCTTCAGCCCTCCCTCAACCGGGGCGACGCGGCGGATCTCCGCCGGCATCGAATAGGGCGACGGGTGTGTATCCGCGACGGGGGGGCGGAAGCCCAGGGGAAGCAAGGCGCCGAACGCAGCCGCCGCCATCTGGACGAGGGTTCGCACGCGTCCGCCACCGTCCCTCCGATCGCGGAAGGGCACCAGCACCGCGATGTTCATCACGACGGCGACGCAGAAGAACGTGAAGAGCGCCGCGTAGGCGAACGTCGTCGGGAAAGCACGCATGGCGGAAAACCCGGCGAAATACCAGGCGATCGGGAACGCCGCCAGGAGAGTGACGAGGACCGCCACCCGCCCGCGACGAGCCGCCCAGACGGCCGTCGCGACCGTCGCCAAAACGACGACCGGCGCGACGCGGTTCGTCCAGAAACGCAGGTGGTCGACGGGGAAGCCGCCGGGCGCGAGCCACCACCACCCGGCCGCCGCCACGGCGTGCAGCCCCAGCACGAGGAGCCAGAAGATCCGCCACGGCGAGGCCATCGTCGCCGATCCCATCGAGAAGCCTCCGGTCGTCGGGATTATCGCGCCGGGCCGACGCCACGGCAGGCTCTACGACATTTGTAACAGTTTCGTCCACCGGCATCAAGCCGCGCCAGCCCCGGCCCCGAGGAGGCGTATTCGCGCCGCGACCGCTTGACGGCGTCGTCCGGCGGGGGATACACTCGGGCCTCACAATTCGGCGCGCATCTTATCCAGAGTGGCTGAGGGAAGGGCCCTACGACGCCACAGCAACCGGTCCGCCGACAAGGCGGATGCTGGTGCTAACTCCTGCCCAGCGCCCGCTCGGGCGATCCCGGGGACGATTTCCTCGGATCGACGAACGCGGTGCACATGGGACAGATAAGATGGTTTTCGGCGGGGGCGCTGCATACCGGCCTCCCCCCCTCGAAGCCACCTGACCGCCCCCCCGATTTCGACTCTGGCTGGGATACGCGACGACGCGGACGGATGATGATCCGTCCGATCGAACATGCATTCCAGGCCGACTCGAAAATGTCACGAAACTCGAAGCGTCCGCGAATCCGCCCGGCCGTCCGCCGCCCGCGACGTCGCGTCCGCTGTACCACTTTCGCATGATGGGGGCCGAACTGGTGTCAGGTGAACTGGTGACGGGTCTGAAGTGTCGTCTCTGCGGCAAGCTCTACCCCAAGGAAGCGCTCAACTTCTGCACCGACGACTTCGGGCCGCTGGAAGTCGCGTACGACTACGAGGCCGTCGGCCGCACGTTCACCCGCGAGGCGATCGCGACCCGCCCCCGCAACATGTGGCGCTATCGCGAGCTGCTCCCGGTCGACGGCGAGCCGACCGTCGGCCGCCACGTCGGCGGCACCCCCCTGATCCGCGCCGACCGGCTGGCGAAGCTGCTGGGCGTCGCCGAGCTGTACATCAAGAACGACGCCGTGAACCATCCGTCGCTCTCGTTCAAGGACCGGGTCGTCGCCGTGGCGCTCTCGAAGGCGGTCGAGCTGGGCTTCGAGACCGTCGGCTGCGCGTCGACGGGGAACCTCGCCGGCAGCGTGGCCGCGAACGCCGCGGCGGCCGGGCTCGAGGCCTACGTCCTGATCCCCGAGGGGCTCGAACAGGGCAAGGTCCTCGGCGCCACGATCTACGGCGCGAAGGTCGTGGCCGTCCGGGGCAACTACGACCACGTCAACCGGCTCTGCTCGCAGATCGCCTTCCGCTACGGCTGGGGGTTCGTGAACGTCAACCTGCGCCCCTTCTACGCCGAGGGGTCGAAGTCGATGGGCTTCGAGATCGCCGAGGAACTCGGCTGGCGCGCCCCCGACCAGGTCGTCGCGCCGATGGCCGGCGGCAGCCTGATCGGCAAGCTCCACAAGTCGTTCCTGGAGCTGGAGACGCTCGGCCTTCTGAACGGCCCCGTGCGGACCAAGATGTTCGGCGCCCAGGCGACCGGCTGCAACCCGATCTCCAACACGGTGAAGACCGGCGCGGGCAAGGTGAAGCCGGTTCGCAACCCGGAGACGATCGCCAAGAGCCTGGCCATCGGCGACCCGGCCGACGGCTGGTTCGCCTCCAAGCTCATCCGCGAGACCGGCGGCTGGAGCGAGGACGTGAGCGACGACGCCATCGTCGACAACATGCGGCTGCTCGCCGAAACCGAGGGCGTGTGGGCCGAGACCGCCGGCGGCGTCACCCTGGCCGTCGCCCGCAGGCTCATCGACGAGGGCAAGATCGACCGCGACGGCTCCATCGTCCTCTGCATCACCGGCAACGGCCTCAAGACGCAGGAAGCCCTCGTCGACCACCTGCCCCGTCCCGTGGTGATCAGGCCGACGCTCGAAGAGTTCGAAGCCCTCGTCGAAGCCGGCGTCCCCGCCGTCCTCGCCTCGGCCTGACCTTCCCTTCTCCCGCCGGGAGAATGTGCCGCGCAGCGGCGGATGAGGGGCGTCAAGCAAAGAGTCGGTTTGGGTTCGAGAAGCGCAGGTCCGCTCGAAGCGCGTCGACCCTCATCCGGCCCTCCGGGCCGCCTTCTCCCGGGGGGAGAAGGGGAGTACGGGCGTCGCTGACTTCACATCGTGTATAGAATCTCTCTGTAGACAGGATTTCCTTCATGGCACTGGTCCGCATCCCGACCCCCCTCCGGCCCCAGACGGGCGGACTCGACAAGGTGGAGGCCGCCGGCTCGACGGTCGGCGAGGTCCTGGCCGACCTCGGCCGCCAGCACCCGGCGATCCAGGATCGCCTGTTCGACGGCGCCGAGATCCGCCGCTTCGTCAACATCTACGTCAACAACGAGGACGTCCGCTTCCTCGACGACATGGACACGCCGGTCGCCGACAAGGACGAGGTCAGCATCATCCCGGCCGTCGCCGGCGGCTGACCCGCGAACCGCCCGCCCCGCCCCGACCGAGACTCGACGCACGACCCGGAGCCCGACATGCCCGCGCCCGCCCCCGCCGCGACGACCCCCGACCCGCTCGACCGCTACTCGCGCCAGGTCCGCTTCCCCGCCCTCGGCGAGGCCGGCCAGCGCGCCCTGATGAAGAGCCGGGTGACGCTCTGCGGCTGCGGCGCCCTGGGGACCGTCCTGGCCAACCACCTCGCCCGCGCCGGGGTCGGCCACCTGCGGATCATCGACCGCGACTTCATCGAGACCCACAACCTCCAGCGCCAGATCCTCTTCGACGAGCAGGACGTCGCCGACAACCTCCCCAAGGCCGAGGCCGCCGCGCGGAAGCTCCGGCTGATCAACAGCAGCATCGAGATCGAGCCGGTGGTCACCGACATCGACCACACGAACGCGATCGACCTGATGGGCGACGCCGACCTGATCCTCGACGGCACCGACAACTTCGAGACCCGCTACCTGATCAACGACGCCTCGGTGAAGCTGAACAAGCCCTGGATCTACGGCGGGGTCATCGGCTCGGAAGGCCAGACGATGACCATCATCCCCGGCGAGACCCCCTGCCTGCGGTGCGTGATCGAGACCGCGCCCCCGCCGGGGATGACCCCCACCTGCGAGACGGCCGGCGTGCTGGGGCCGGCGGTCGCCGTGATCGCCTCGTTCGAGGCCGTCGAGGCGATCAAGATCCTCTCGGGGGCGAAGGCCGCGCTCAACCGCGACCTGATCATGGTCGACCTGTGGGACTGGACCTTCCGCCAGCTCAAGATCTCGGGCCTGCACGGCAAGGTCGACTGCCCCTGCTGCAAGCATCGCAAGTTCGAATGGCTGGAGGGCGAGATGGGCTCGCACACGACGGCCCTCTGCGGGCGCAACGCCGTGCAGGTGGCCAGCCGCCGGCCCGAGCCGCTCAAGTTCGCCGAGATGGCCGACCGCCTGAAGGGCGTCGGCGACGTCCGCCACAACGCCTTCATGCTCCGGTTCGCCACCGAGGGCTACGAGTTCACCGTCTTCCCCGACGGCCGGGCCATCATCAAGGGGACCAACGACATCGCCAAGGCGCGCACGCTCTACTCGCAGTTCGTCGGCGTCTGAGCCGCGGCCCCGCTTCTGACCGATCTCTCGCTCGCCCGCGAGCCCGCCGCCGCGGCCGACCTCCCTGGAGCCTGCCATGATCTATCTGGACAACGCCGCCACCAGCTTCCCCAAACCCGAGGCGGTGTATCAGGAACTCGACCGCTTCGCCCGCCGCTCCCTCGCCAACCCCGGCCGCGCCGGGCACCGCATGGCGATGGCGGCCGAGAAGATGCTGGACGACGTCCGCCACGCCTTGAACCAGTTCTTCCGCGGCGAGGCCCCCGACCGCTGGATCTTCACGCTCAACTGCACCGACGCCCTCAACATGGCGATCAAGGGGATCGTCCAGGAGGGCGACCACGTCGTCCTGACCGACCTCGAGCACAACTCGATCAGCCGGCCCATCCGCGCGCTCGAGAAGGCGGGCAAGATCACGTCGACCCGCGTCGTCTCGCGCGACGGCTACGTCGCGGCCGAGGACGTCGCCGCCGCGATCACCCCCAAGACGACCCTGGTCGCCATGACCCACGCCAGCAACGTGCTGGGGACCGTCCAGCCGATCGCGGCCGTCGCCCAGGCCGTCCGCGCCGCCGGGGCGCTCTTCCTGGTCGACGCCGCCCAGTCCGCCGGCGTCGTGCCGATCGACCTGAAGGCGACCCCCATCGACCTGCTCGCCCTGCCCGGCCACAAGGGCCTGTACGGCCCGACCGGCACCGGCGCGCTCTACGTCGGCCCCCGCGTCGACGGCCGGATCCGCGCCTGGCGCGAGGGGGGGACCGGCGGCGACTCGTCCAGCGAGCTGCAGCCGACGCTCCGCCCCTACTTCCTCGAAGGCGGATCGCCCAACGTCCTGGGCCTCGCCGGCCTGGGCAAGGGGATCGCCTGGGTCGCCGAGCGCGGGCCCGACGCCCTCCGCAAGCACGAGGTCGGACTGCTCCAGCAGGTCGTCGACTGGGCCGGCCGCTCCGAGGGCTGGCGCGTCGCCGGCCGCTGGGACCCCGAGACCCACGTCGGAGCCCTCTCGCTCTTCACCCCCGACGGCCTCCCCCCCCAGGACCTGGCCGCCATCCTCGACGTGACGTTCGACATCGCCGTCCGCCCCGGCCTGCACTGCGCCCCCTACATCCACCGCAACCTGGGCTCGTTCCCCGACGGCCTGCTGCGGCTCTCTCCTTCGCCCTTCACGACGTCCGACGAGATCGCCCAGTTCCTCGGGGCCCTCTCCGAGATCACCGCCGGCGTGGCCTGACGGTCGATCCCAGTTGCTCGTCGATCGGTCGCGGAGGGAGAGTCAGACTCCGATTGATGGATACGTTTCGCTCGTCGAAAACGCCGAGGGTCGTCCTCGGTCGGTCGCCCGGGGGGCGTGTGCAACTCCCCAGGCGACCGCCGAGGCGGCCCTCGAAAACGGCGCCAAACAATCTGAGACCTGATCGCGAATCGGACCGTTCCGACTCTCGCGACGGCTCAGCGCGGCAGGCGACCGCGGAGCGGATCGCGGCGCCAGGCCAGCGCGCCGACCAGCCCGAGCCCGAGCAGGGCGAGCGAGCCGGGCTCCGGGACGGCCGTGACCGAGACGCCGCCCTGGATGTAATCCAGCGCCTGGGCTGACGTCGCGACGGCGACGCCGTAGGTGGGGCCGTTTCCGAAGTCGCCGCCGCTCCAGAAGTTGACCACGCGGCCGCCGCCAATGTCGAAGAGCAGCCCGTAGATGTCGAAGAATCCGCCGTGGAATTCGTAGTCCGAGGCGGTCTGCGGCGAGCCGTTCGGCCAGAACAGGTTGGTATAGCTCAGGCTGTTGTTGCTGATGGGATCCAGCCCCGACTGGACGGAGAACCTGCTGAAATCGTTCGGCGCCAGGAGATTGGTGGATTCGGGCGCGTCTCGCCTGATCGCCACGAGACCGAGGATCGCCGCGTCGACGATGCCCAGGCCGTTGTTGGAATCGGAGAAGGTCCCGCGGATCCCGGTCACCTCGAATGCGTCGGGATACTTCGCGTCCGTCGCCGGGCCGTAAGTCAATTCGATGACGCCGCCGACCCCCGGGCTGGCGAAGCTGAAATTGAACGTGCCGGCCTGCACCTGGCTCGCGAACGACGCCGACAGCAGCATCGCCGAGACGACGAGTTTCTTGATCATATGCTAAATCTCCTGATTTCCAAACGTGCCCAAACACCGAAGTCCGAAGATCTTAGCCGTGGAAACCAGCGAGGGCAATCACCTAACCTCTCACCGTCCCGAGGGCCTGCCGACGGCGTCGTTTCATCACGCTTTTCCCGACCGGGCGTTCGTGGACGATCCGAGAGTTCAGGCGGCTCGGGTTCGCCTTTCGTCGTTTTGAACGCCACAGCCGCAAGTCATGGCGGCTTGCTCGCGCCTTAAAGCTCCGAGGGTTGCACCGGATTTCTCTCGAGTCGTCGCCCGGCAGTCGGACGCTTTCCGATCGCCCCGCGACCGGATTCCGCCGTTCGACGCCCGGCCCCTCCGAGCGATCTCGTAAACGATTCGACCGTTATGTCGTATCCTCTTAGGTAGGGCCTCGGCCGGATCGCTCTTCACTCACCCGGGTCCGACGAGGCCTGGAGAAACGACGTGAAAGACGACTAACGAACCCAATTCCAGAGGCCTGTTAGATCGACCTAAATCAATTTCAACGAATGACTTGTGACGGATTTGACCTCCAAGAATTGCGCAGTAACGAAACCAAGTGAAGCCGACCGGCGATCCGGGCACCAGACGACGGCGCTGGATTTTTCACAAAACCTTTGATAATCGAAACTTAAAGCAGATCTTCCTGACATCGCCGGCCCCCGACGATCTCGATTTCGAGCTACCCGACGCCTCGGCCGATGAGCTACACTCGATGCTCCCCAGTCGGCCTCTCAGGACGCCACGCCCCGCCTACCCGCACCGGAGATCCTCGCCCGATGTCGCTCGCCGGCCTGTTCGCGGTCCTGGTCATCGGGTTGAATTTCGTCGCCCTGCCCTTCCTGCTGATGCTGCTGCTCTCGGCGCTGGCGGCCCTCTTCGCTTCGCGGCGGACGAAGCTGCCGGCCTCGCCGGAATCGCGGTTCCTGATCGTCATCCCGGCGCATGACGAGCGGGAGGGGATCGCCCGGACGGTCCAGAGCTGCCGGGCTCAGGCGTATCCGGTCGAGCTGTTCCAGGTCCTCGTCATCGCCGACAACTGCACCGACGAGACCGCCGCCATCGCCGAGGCCGAGGGGGCCGAGGTCGTCGTCCGGAACACGACCGACAGGCGGACCAAGGGGTACGCGCTCGAGTACCTGATCGAGCGGCTCCAGGAATCGGGCCGGTTCGACCGCCTCGACGCCCTTGTGATCATCGACGCCGACACGGTGGCCTCGGCCGACCTCCTGCGCAAGTTCGACGCCAGGATCCGCGAGGGGGCCGACTGGCTCCAGTGCTACTACACGGTCGCCAACGCCGACGCCTCGTGGCGGACCCGGCTCATGACCTACGCCTTCAGCCTGGTCAACGGCGTCGGCCCGTTCGGGCTGGACCGGCTCGGCCTCAGCTCGCCGCTGAACGGCAACGGCATGGGCTTCACGACCCGGGGCCTGAAGCGGGTGCCGTGGAAGGCGTATGGGCTGGTCGAGGACTACGAGTATTCGTGGATCGTCCGCATGGCCGGCGAGCGGATCGCGTTCGTCCCCGACGCCGTGGTGAAGGCGACCATGCTGGAGCAAGGCGGCGAGGCCGCCGCCGCCCAGCGCCGGCGGTGGGAGTTCGGCCGCAAGGAGATCAAGAAGCGGCTCTTCGGCGAGGTCCTCCGCGACCGCCGCATGGGCCTGTTCGAGCGGCTGGCTTCGGCCGTCGAGCTGAAGACGCCGCCGATGATGAAGCTGCTGGCCGCGCTGACCTTGCTGGCGTTCCTGAACGCCGCGGCCGCGTTCGCCTTCGCCGACCCGCTGGCGCACCCGGCGTCGTGGGTCCTGCTGGGCTCGACCCTGCTGATGATCGCCGCGGTCGGCCTTTACGCCCTGGCCCCGTTCGCCGTATTCGGCCTGCCCCTCGGCTACCTGGCGACGCTCGCCTACATCCCGATCTATGCGGCCTGGAAGCTGACCGTCCGGCTCGGCGACAAGCCGGCGGAGTGGGTGCGGACCGCGCGGACCGCCGGCCGCTGACGGGGGCCGCGAGGGGACCAGCATCTTGCCAACCCGTGTATAATCGAGTCAGATTGATAGGATTGAACACAGGGTCCAGGATGGGGCCAGTCGGGTCTTTGGGGCGCCGGAATCCTCCGGCCCCCGGCCGTCTCCCGTGATCGTCCGCCCGGCCGACCGGAACGCCGTCCCGATCCGTGTGCATGTTCGAATATGCTCGGGCCGGGTCGCGACCACGTTTGGCGCGGCCGACGGGCGTATCACTGGAGATCTTCGATGTCTGTCCGCGTCGGTATCAACGGTTTCGGTCGCATCGGGCGCCTCGTCTTCCGCGTGCTCGCCCAGCAGCCCGACAAATTCGACGTCGTTGCCATCAACGACCTGGCCGATCCCAAGCACCTGGCCTACCTGCTCAAGTACGACAGCGTCCACGGCCGCTTCAAGGGGACCGTCGAGGCCGCCGACAAGGCCCTGATCGTCAACGGCAAGAAGGTCGCGATCACGTCCGAGAAGGATCCGGTCAACCTGCCCTGGAAGTCCCTCGGCTGCCAGGTCGCCCTCGAGTCGACCGGCTTCTTCACGAGCAAGGAACAGCTCCAGAAGCACATCGACGCCGGCGCCGAGCGCGTCATCCTGAGCGCCCCGGCCAAGGACACGCTCGACGCCACGATCGTCCTCGGCGTGAACGACCAGGTCATCAACAAGGACCTGAGGATCGTCTCGAACGCCTCGTGCACGACGAACTGCCTCGCCCCGCTCGCCAAGGTGATCAACGACACCTTCGGCATCGAGAAGGGCCTGATGACGACGATCCACGCCTACACGAACGACCAGCGCGTGGCCGACCAGATCCACAGCGACCTGTACCGCTCGCGCGCCGCGGCGATCAACATGATCCCGACCAAGACGGGCGCCGCCAAGGCCGTCGGCGAGGTCATCCCCGAGCTGAACGGCAAGCTCACGGGCTTCGCCATGCGGGTCCCCGTGCCCGACGGCTCGGTCGTCGACCTCACCGCGATCCTCAAGAAGAGCGTCACCAAGGACGAGCTGAACGGGGCCGTCAAGGCGGCCGCCGAAGGCCCGCTGAAGGGGATCCTCGAGTACAACCCGGACCCGATCGTCTCCAGCGACATCGTCGGCAACCCCCACTCGTCGATCTTCGTGCCCGACCAGACGATCGTCCTGGACGGCAACTTCGTCAAGGTCCTCTCGTGGTACGACAACGAGTGGGGCTACTCGAACCGGACCGCCGAGCTGATCGCCAAGCTGGGCGCCCTCTGAGCTGAGTTGAGTTGAGCTGATTCGCCGAGCCGGGCCCGACCGCCCGCCGCGTCTCGATTCGATCCATCGGCCCGCTTCGACGCCGTCCCCGGCCCACCGGGGCCCGTGACGGAGCGGGCCTTTTTTCTTCACCTCATCAGGAAGCATCCATGCCCAAGCAGACCGTCCGCGACCTCGACGTGAAGGGGAAAAAAGTCCTCGTCCGCGTCGACTTCAACGTGCCCCAGACCAAGGACGGCGAGGTCGCCGACGACCGCCGGATCCGCTCGGCCCTGCCGACGCTCCAGGACGTCCTCGACCGCGGCGGCTCGCTGATCCTCATCACCCACCTGGGCCGCCCCAAGGGCGACCCGGCGACCGACGCCCCGTTCAAGCTCGACAAGGTCGCCGCCAAGCTCCAGGAGCTTCTCGGCAAGCCCGTCGAGAAGGCCGACGACACCGTCGGCCCCAGCGCCCAGAAGCTGGCCGCCGCGCTCAAGCCGGGCGGCGTGCTCGTGCTGGAGAACGTGCGGTTCAACAAGGGCGAGAAGAAGGGCGACCCCGAGTTCGCCAAGGCCCTCGCCGGCCTGGGCGACGCCTACGTCAACGACGCCTTCGGCACCTGCCACCGCGACGAGGCCTCGATGGTCGCCGTCCCCGAGCAGTTCGCCCCCGAGAAGCGGGCGATCGGCTTCCTCGTCGAGAAGGAACTCAAGATCCTCGACACCCTCCTCAAGAACCCCAAGCACCCCTACGTCGCGGTGATGGGCGGGGCCAAGGTGTCCGACAAGATCCTCGTGATCGAGAGCCTGCTGAAGGAGGTCGACAAGCTCCTCGTCGGCGGCGCGATGACCTACACCTTTTTGAAGGCTCAGGGGATCGAGATCGGCAAGAGCCGCGTCGAGCTGGACAAGCTGGACGTGGCCAAGAAGCTGCTCGACACGGCCGGCGGCAAGATCGTCCTGCCCGTCGACCACCTCATCGCCGACAAGCCCGAGGCCGGCGCCGAGGTGAAGGTCGCCGACGGCGCGGCCATCCCCGAAGGCTGGTTCGGCATGGACATCGGCCCCAAGACGATCGCCGAGTATTCGAAGATCGTCCGCGAGGCCGGCACCGTCGTGTGGAACGGCCCGATGGGCATGTTCGAGGTCGAGGCTTTCGCCAAGGGGACGCGCGCGGTCGCCGAGGCCATGGCCGAGTCGTCGGGCGTCACCGCCGTCGGCGGCGGCGAGTCGGCCGAGTCCGTCGAGAAGTTCGGCTACGCCGAGAAGGTCAGCCACGTCTCGACCGGCGGCGGCGCCTTCCTCGAGTCGCTCGAGGGCAAGCAGTTCAACTCGATCAAGGTCATCCCCGACCGTTGATCACCGTTGAGTGCTCGACGGCCGGACGCCTCGGGTTTTCCGCGGCGTCCGGCGTTCGGGACGACTCGATCAGGGCGTGACGTGGGTGGTCGGCGCGGTCACGACCGTCGGCGGGGCGCCGACGAAGATCTGCTTGACCTCGCCGACGAAGCCCACCGGGACGCCGACGAAGGTCGCCGCCGCGGCCTTGACGATCCGGTTGTCGCCGGAGTTCTCCCAGTATTCCCGGGGCTTGGCGAACAGCGGGTGGCGGTCGACGACCGTCTCCTGCCGCGCCGCCGGGGCGTCGAGATAGGCCTTGTCCTCGGCGTCGAGCCCGGACAGGGCCGGCTCGCCGCCGACCGCGCTGCGCCGACCGCCGCTGTGGCAACCGGAGATCGCCAGCACCGCCGTCGCGAGCGTCAGAAACGCGAAAACCCTAAGCCTGCTCATGGTCCTCGATCCTCACGTCGATCCGACGCGGAAGGGGAGACGATTCCATGTTCCATCATGGATCTGCTGAAGCATACCCGACGGAATCGCGGCCGGTCGGCGGTCAACGGCTCAAGGGGAGTCCGAATGTGACGCACCAGTACGGCGTGCCGTTTTTGTCGGTCGCGTAGCCCAGGCCGATCTGAGTGAATCCGCCCAGGATGTTCTTGCGGTGGGGCGGGCTGGTCAGCCACCCTCGCACGACCAGCTCCGGCGAGTAGTGGCCGTAGGCGATATTCTCGCCGCAGCGGCGATAGTCGTAGCCCCGGTCCCGAATGCGTTCGGCGACCGAGGATCCGTCGGCCCCGGTGTGGGTCATCTTGCGACGCTCGGCCATCTCCTCGGCGTGCGCCTGGGCGGCCTCCTGGAGGACCCGGCTGATCGCCAGGCGTCCTCGTTTCTTCTCGGCCCGGGCCTCGTTGTGCAATTTCAGCAGCGACTCGCGGACCGCGTCCAGGTCCAGCTCGCCGGGGGCGTCGGGCTTCGGCCAGGGCCGCGCCTCGTCGGGGCCGGCCAGGGGCTTCGGCCAGATCGAGATCGAGACGCATCCCGGCGCGAGCGCGACCGCCAGCGCCGCGAGGGCGGCGACGATCCGACGGGTCGATCGGGTCGTGACGAAGGTCATGATCGAGACGTCCCCACGGCGTCCGGATCCCGCGCGACGCAGACGCACGGGCGTCCTCCGACGTATCATACCCAGGAGTCGATCGGCCCCGCCCCGCGACCTTCGTGAAACTCCCGCCCAAACCATGCCCCGCGAACCGCTCTGCATCGCCCTGGACCTCGAAACCACCGGGCTCGACCCCGCCTCCGACCGCGTGGTCGAGATCGGGGCCCTGGTCTTCGACGCCGACGGGCTCGTCGTCGAGACCTTCGAACGCCTGATCAATCCCGGCCGCCCGATCGCGGCGGCCGCCCGGGCGATCAACGGCATCCTCGACTCGGATCTCGCCGAGGCCCCTCCCGCCGCCGACGTCCTCCCCGACTTCGTCCACCTCCTCGGCCGCACACCCGACGCCCCCCTGCTCGCCCACAACGCCGCGTTCGACGCCGGCTTCCTCGGCATGGAGCTGACCCGCGCCGGAATGGCGATCCCCGACCGGCCGGTCCTCGACACGCTCCCCCTGGCCCGCGCCGCGTTGCCGGAACTGCGGAGCCACCGGCTGGACCTGCTCGTGGCGCATTTCGGGATCGCCCCGCAGGCCCGGCATCGCGCCCTGAGCGACGCGGCGGCCGTGATGGACCTCTGGCTGCGGCTCGACGGCCCGGCGGCCGACGATGTCGCGCGGGTCTCGTACCCCATCCACGACGGCTCGCGACCGGTGCGGCCGCCGATCGGCTGGGAGCGGCTGGACGAAGCCCTCGGCCGGGGCCGGCCCGTCCGCATCGCCTACGACGGCGGCACCCGCGGCGACGTCCCGCGGATCATCACGCCCAGGAGCTTCGCCCACCGCGGGGGCGTCGCCTACGTCGTGGCGACCTGCCACATCGACTCGGTCGAGAAATCCTTCCGGCTGGATCGCATCCGGACGTACGAGGTCCTCGAAGGGCCCGGAGCCCGGCCATGACCCGACTCCTCGTCAGCGTGCGATCGGCCGAGGAAGCCCGCCGCGCCCTCGCCGGCGGCGCGTCGATCATCGACGTCAAGGAGCCGGCGAACGGCCCGCTCGGCCGGGCCTCGTTCCCGACCTGGCGCGAGGTCCGCGAGGTCGTCCCCGACGAAGTTCCCCTGAGCGTCGCCCTGGGCGAACTCCCCGAGTGGATCGAACGCCGGCCCGCGTTCCCCGGGGACGCCTTCGAAGGTCTCACCTACGTGAAGCTCGGCCTGGCGGGCGCCGGGCCCGGATGGCGAGACGCCTGGGCCGATCTGCGGGCGAGCCTGCCGACGCGGTCCAGCCGCTGGATCGCGGTGGTCTACACGGACTGGAAGGCGGCGGGCGCCCCGAGACCCGAGGACGTCCTCGACGCCATGGGCAGGGACTTCGCCGGCGTCCTGTTCGACACGTGGGACAAGTCCCGACCCGCGCCGATATGGAGCGAGGAGCTGAACGAGCTGGCCGACGAGATCGGCAAGTCGGGCATGCTCCTGGCCATCGCCGGCGGCCTCACGGCGGAATCCCTCGACAGCTTCCGCGTGCTCCGCCCCGACGTCCTCGCCGTCCGCGGCGCCGCCTGCGAGGCCGGCGACCGGATGCGCGACGTCGATCAGCGACGGGTCGCGGAACTCGTCCGAATCACTCTCCCAACGGCCTCCCCTCCTCGCGAGGGATGAGGTGGGGGGAATCCGGATCAACGTCACCCGATGAGCGGCCTCGTCTTTGCTCCTCCCGGCGAAAGAAGGGTGTTGCGGGCCGAAATCAGCCGACGTCGAAGCGGACACCCTGCGCGAGCGGCAGGTCGGTCCCGTAGTTGATGGTGCAGGTCTGCCGCCGCATGTAGGCTTTCCACGAGTCGGAGCCGGCCTCGCGGCCGCCGCCGGTCGCCTTCTCGCCGCCGAAGGCCCCGCCGATCTCGGCGCCCGAGGTGCCGATGTTGACGTTGGCGATGCCGCAGTCGGAGCCCTCGGGCGAGAGGAACCGCTCGGCCTCCATCAGGTCGCGGGTGAAGATCGCCGAGGTCAGGCCCTGCTCGACCTCGTTCTGGATCGCGATCGCCTCGCCGATCTCGCGGTAGGGGATCGCGTAGAGGATCGGCGCGAAGGTCTCCTCGGCGACGACCGCCATGCCGGGCTTCGCGCGCACCAGGGCCGGCTCGACGAAGCAGCCGGGACGGTCCAGCCGCCGGCCGCCGGCGACGACCTCGCCCCCCTGCTCCACCGCGCGGCGGAGTGCGGACTGCATGGCCTCGACGGCCGGCTCGTGGATCAGGGGGCCGACGAGGACGCCGTCGTCCCAGGGGTTGCCGATCGGCAGCGTCGCATAGGCCTTGGCGAGCCGACCGACGACCGTCTCGTAGAGCGATTCGTGGACGATCAGGCGACGGGCCGACGTACAGCGCTGGCCGGCGGTCCCCACGGCGGCGAAGGCGATCCCGCGGACCGCCATGTCCAGGTCGGCGCTCGGGGCGACGATCACGGCGTTGTTGCCGCCCAGCTCCAGGATCGTCCGGCCCAGCCGACGGCCGACGACCTCGGCGACGTGATAGCCCAGGCGGCAGCTCCCCGTGGCCGAGATCAGGGGCAGGCGCGCGTCGTTGAGCATCGGCTCGCCGACGTCCTCGATCGAGCCCAGGCAGAGATTGAAGACGCCGGGGAAGCCCTCCTGCTCGGCGACCCTCGCGACGATCTTCTGGACGGCCACGGCGGTCAGCGGGGCCAGCGGAGAGGGCTTCCAGATGATCGCGTCGCCGCAGACGGCCGCGACCATCGCGTTCCAGGCCCAGACGGCCGCCGGGAAGTTGAACGCGGTGATGACGCCGATCGGCCCGAGCGGGTGCCACTGTTCCATCATCCGGTGGCGGGGCCGCTCGCTGGCGATCGTCAGGCCGTAAAGCTGGCGCGAGAGGCCGACGGAGAAGTCGGCCATGTCGATCATCTCCTGGACCTCGCCCTCGCCCTCGGAGCGGATCTTGCCCGTCTCCGCGGTGATGAGCAGGCCCAGGTCGGCCTTATGCTTGCGCAACTCCTCGCCGATCTTGCGGACGACCTCGCCGCGGCGGGGCCCGGGCGTCATCCGCCAATTCGCGAAGGCGGCGGCGGCCTGCCCGACGACCTCGTCGTACACGGCCCGGCTCGCGAGCTTAACCCGCCCCAGGGGCCGGCCGTCGGCGGGGTTCAGGGAGGCGATCTCCTCGCCTCCGGGGTCCTCGATCCAGCGGACGTGGCAGGCGCCCGACTCGACCGGGCCCACGCCCAGCCGCTTCAGGAGGTCTTCGAACATCATGCGGCTCCCGTCGATCTTGCAGGCTCGGCGAATCCCGATCCATTCTACTGCGGAGGGTCCATTTCGGGGATAAGATCGGAGGGACGAACCGTCCTCACTCGACCGAGAAGGCCTCTCCGTGTCCCACCGCCGCCTCGCCCCGTTCCGCCGCCGTCGCGACCGATACCGCCAGCGGACCTTCCGCTTCGTCGAGCGCGGCGAGCGGCTTTCACGCCGGTTCAAGCTCGTCATCGCCGGCCTCACCGCCTGCCTGCTGGCGGGCCTGCTCGTCGGCACGTCGACGGGACGCTACGCGGCCTCGTGGACGTTCGCAAAGCTCCACCGAGGAGTCGCCACGCTCACGGGCGACGTCGCCGGCCGCGATTGGATCGACGCCGACTGGCGACGCCGGCGGCTGTTCGACATGGACCAGGCCCGGGGCAAGCTCCGCTCGGCCTACGACCAGTACGACCCCAAGCTGAAACGCCTGCTCGACGAGGCGGGGCTCGACCCCGACCACGCCCTCCTGAGGTGGGGGAACTTCGACAAGGCGCTGCTGCTCCCCGCGACGGTCTTCGAGGCCGACGACACGGGCCGCTCGTACCGGTTCCGGCCGAACACGCGTTCGATCTGGGTGCGGAACCTCAAGAGCAAGGGGGGCGTGTTGGCGTACTTCCCGATCCCGGATACGCCCGCCCTGCGGGAACTCGCCGAGGCCGCCGGCGCGGTGGTCGTCCGCGAGTCGGTCCAGAACACGAACTCGTGGGGCGTGCGGGGCGGCGAGCCGGACCTGGACGCCTCGCTCCGCGGGATCGTCCTGGGCGACTCCTACATGCAGGGCCTGTTCGTCGGGGACGACCAGACGCCCCCCGCGTGTCTGGAGCGAGTCCTGGCCGATCGCTTCAAGACGAGTGTGGAGGTCCTCAACACGGGCCACCTGGGCTACTCGCCCGAGCAGGAGTATTTCACCCTGCTGGAATACGCCGACCGCTTCCGGCCGCAGTTCGTCATCCTGAGCCTGTTCGCCAACGACTTCGGCGACCTGTTCGAGGTCCTCGACGGCCGCGCCGACTGGGAAGAGAACCGCCACTGGATCGGGAAGATCGCCGCCTTCTGCCGGGCCCGCGACATCCCCTGCCTGGCCGTCCCCGCCCCCTGGGTCAACCACGTCGAAGGCCCGCGCAAGACGGCGCATTACCCCGGCCGGATCCCCGACATCCTGGGCGACGACGGCCCGACCTACTACGACCCGATGGAGGACTTCATCGAAGCCGAAGACCGCGAGAGGATCCGACGCCTGGCCGCCGGCGAGCCCACCACCCCGAGCCCCCTCTTCAACGGCAAGCTCGGCGACGGCCACTTCTCGCCCCTGGGCTGCCAGGTCTGGGCGGACGCCGTGGGGCGGCGGCTGGCGCGTCTGCTGGAGATTCAGACACGGCAGACGGGCGGGAGGCCTACTCCCCGATGATCTTCACGAGCACCCGCTTCGGGCGTCGGCCGTCGAACTCGCCGTAGAAGATCTGCTCCCAGGGGCCGAAGTCGAGCTTGCCCTCGGTGATCGCGACGACGACCTCGCGGCCCATGATCTGCCTTTTCATATGGGCGTCGGCATTGTCCTCGCCGGTCCGATTATGTTTGTAGCGGGACGGCGAGGCGTCGAACGGGGCGAGGGCTTCGAGCCAGGCCTTGTAGTCCTCGTGCAGGCCCGGTTCGTCGTCGTTGATGAAGACCGACGCCGTGATGTGCATGGCGTTGACCAGGACGAGCCCCTCGCGGACGCCGCTCTTGCGGACGAGCGACTCGACCTCGCCGGTGATGTTCAAGAAGCCCATGCGGACGGGGAGGTTGAACGTCAGGTGCTCGGTCAGCGACTTCATGGTGGTTTCCGCAGGGAGGCGGGGGGAGGACGGGGACGACCTCCTTGTCGTCCACCGACGCGGCCTCGGGCAAGGAACGCCGCGCCGATCCTCTTCTCCTGAACGCGAGGTCGAGCCCGGATTCAGGCGGAGAGGGCCGTACTCTGGTGCGCATCGAAGATGATGAAACCGCCTCGCCCAGGATTGCAAAGTCTGCGCCCGACGCGGGGTCGTTTTCGAATGGGCCGGCCGGCTTCCGCGGCCCTTCGCCATTCAGGTTGATCGGGTTCGCCTCGGGGCGCTCCAGGCGCGACGGGTCGACGATCGGGGCCGCACCTGGCGTTCGATCTCGGGATGCGATCGGTCGTGGCGACTCGGAGGACGAGTCTGAAAATGCCCGCCGGACCGCCCCCGTGTCAAGATTGCAGCGGAGGCCGCCGGCAGCCACCTGATGAACGTCTCGACAGGATGCCCGCCGGTAAATTCGCACCTGTGAAGGCGTTGTGAATTTGCAAGAAAGTCGAACGGAATGAAGAATCTCGGATCAACGGGTCCGCGCGACCGGCGAGGTCGACGGCCGACGCCCGGCCGCCCGCACGGAGGGGGATCCGGCGGGCGGCGGCGGGGGTCGGCTTCGGAGTCAGGCGATCGGGAAATCGCGGGTGATGGCCTTCGCGATCTCCATGTAGATCGGGATTCCGATCGTGACGTTGTAGGAGAACGTCAGGCCCAGCGAAGCGGCGAGCGGCAGCGTCGGGCTGGCCTCGGGGATCGCCAGCCGCTGGACGGCGGGGACGGCGATGTACGACGCCGAGCCGCAGAGCACCGAGAACAGGACGTACGTCCCGAGCTGGAAGTGGGTCCCCGTCATCCAGGCGAAGGTGTGGATGATGATGATGCCCAGGGTGGCGAACAGGTTGGGGGCCAGCAGGCCGAAGGCCACGTAATTCCAACCGGCCGTCTTGAGGTCCTTCAGCTTGCGGCTCGCCGTCATGCCCATCTCGAGCAGGAAGAGGCAGAGTACGCCCTGGAACAGGGTGACGAAGAAGCTGTCGTCGGCGCGGGTGACTTCGGGCCCCTGCAGGCCGCTGATGAAGCCGATCGTGATGCCGCCGAACAGCAGGTAGAGGCCGGTGTTCAGGAAGACCTCGTGCATCAGCTTGGCGTCGAGGAAGCCCTTCTTCTTGCCGTTGCCGCCGTTCAGGTGGACCCGCTCCATCTTCTCCAGGGACATCTCGGCCTCGTCCTGGACGGCCGTCGCGTGGCCGTTGCCGTGGCCGTGCTCGTCCACCGTCGAGACGAGGGGCTTGGCGTCGGGGTCGTAGCCGGCCTCGAAGGGCATGTTGCCGAGCGCGTCCATGCCCTGGGCCCGGTAGCGGGCCACGAGGAAGAGGGCGACGAGGCAGCCGGGGATTTCCATGATCGCCAGCATGACCGGCATGTAGGCGTCGAAGGCGACGTGGGCCGTCCCCAGCACGCCCAGCGCGGTGACGAACGTGCCGGCGGAGTCCGAGCCGTAGTAGCCGGCGACGGTGGCCTGGTCGACCCGCCGCATCCGGGTGGTGGCCCGAAGGATGATGAAGGCGAGGATCCCCATGATCGTGTTGGCGAGGAACCCGACCCCCATGAAGCCGATGATCGTCTTGATCGAGCCCGGGTTCAGGTGCGCCAGCTCTTCGCCGCCGTGCCAGCCGATGGCGATCAGCAGGTAGATCGTCAGCGCCTGGTACATGACGTAGGGGAACTCGAACTGCACGCGGAGGATCGGCACGAGGAAGCCGAGGTAGAAGAACAGCAGCAGCGGCTTGAACAGGTTGTGCCGGAAGTTGTGCCAGAACTCGTGCAACATGTTCGAGAAAGTCGGCGCCGGAGCTTCGGTCGGCTTGTCCTCGACCGTGATCCGCGAGGCCGTGATCGAGTCGGCCACCACGATCGTCGTCCCCACCTTCAGGTCGCGGACCGGATGGGACGAGCCGTCCGCCTGCCGGAGCGTCGTGGCCCGGGTGAAGTTGACCACGACGTCGCGCTGAGAGGCCTCGTCGTGGACCACCATCCGGTTGTTGTCGATGTCGATCGACTTGATCGGCCCGTGCAGCTCTTCGGCCCGCGTCGGCCGGGCGATCGCGAGCGCCGCGACGGACAGGGCGACGATCGCCGCGACGCGATGGGGGCGATTCGAACTCATCGGATCATTCTCCTGCGAGCATAGAGGGCGTGGGAGGCTTCGGCCGCCGCGTCATGGGGCGGCGAACACGCTCGGGGATGGGACGCCGGCGAGGCTGGGCGCACGCGGCCTCCCCCGCGAGGCGAGAGCGGGCGACAAATGTCGGCGAACCTGCGGCGCGTTCCTGCCCGGCTCCGTCGTTCCACCGATCGGGGTCATGCCTGCGACGGCCTTGCGGCGTCGGGCGAGGGGTTGGTCCGGGAGAGGACGGGAGGCGAGGACCGATGGCCCGGGCGGGCGAGTGTGTCCTTCAACACCGCATGGGGGCGGTCGGCGGCGACGTCCGAAGCGCGGCGGCGACGATCCCGGGCGCGACCGGCCGCGGTCGCGGCGTGCGCGGAAGCCCGCGAACGCCGTCGGGGCCCGGGCCGTAGGCGACCGGGTCCTCGCTGTCGTCCTCGTTCTTCTCGCGCTCCAGAAACTCGTCGATCGACCGGCTCGGCGCGGGGCCCGGGTCGGGGCCGGGGTTGGACGCGCAGACGAGATCCCCGGCGATCGCGCCGCACGGGCCGTGGAGCGACGAGGCGGCCGTCTCGGAGGGCGGCCCCCCTTGCCACGCCAGGAGTGCGAAGACGAGCAGCAGGGTGTCTCTCATGGCTCCGGAGGGACGGGGGAAGGGGACGCCGAACCAGGCTTCCAGGGCGAAGCCAAGGCCGACTCGATTAAATACTCTTATAAATCGGCCGCGTTAGTCTAGGCGGATCTTCATGGAAGGATCAACTCGCCGCCGGGGGCCGACTCCCCCCGGCCGAATACGACGCGATCGGTGCCGCTTCGGGCTTGGTTTATTTCCGGCTTCGGATTAAGATCCCGTCGTCTCGGCCCCGAGATGCGGACTCCACGCTCCCAGGAACGCCGCCTGAACCGTCACGGAGGACGGGATGAGACTACTCGCGCTTGTGGATTCGCCGGACCATGTCTGCTGCCGATACCGGATCCGCGCGTTCGAGCCGGCCCTCCGCGACGCCGGTTGGTCGCTGACCTGCGAGCCCCTGGAACGCGCCCTCCTGCCCCGCCTTCGGCAGCTGCGGGCGGTCGCGGGCTACGACGCGGTCGTCCTCCAGCGCAAGCTGCTGCCGGCCTGGGAGCTGTCCCTGCTCCGCAGGAACGCCCGCCACCTGGCGTTCGACTTCGACGACGCCGTGCTGCATCGCGATTCCTACGACCGGCGGGGCGCCGCCTCGTCACGCCGCGCGGCCCGGTTCGCCCGGACCGTCCGGGCGGCCGACGTCGTCCTCGCCGGCAACGACTATCTGGCCGACTGCGCCCTCCGCGCCGGGGCCTCGGCCGAGACGGTCCGCACCATTCCGACCTGCGTCGACCCCGGTCGCTACTCCGTCAAGGCGGCCGGGCCGTCCCACGACGGGCCGCCGGAACTCGTCTGGATCGGCTCGTCGAGCACCTTGAAGGGGATCGAGGCGCGACGGCCGCTCTGGGAGCGGCTGGGCCGCGCGATCCCCGGGCTCAGGCTCCGCGTGATCTGCGATCGATTCCCGAAGTTCGAGAACCTGGAAGTCGTCGCCACGCCCTGGAGCGAGGCCGCCGAGGCCGAGGACCTGGCCCGGGGCGACGTGGGCGTCGGTTTGATGCCCGACGACGACTGGAGCCGGGGCAAGTGCGGCCTGAAGATCCTCCAGTACCAGGCGGCGGGCCTGCCCGTGATCGCCAACCCGGTCGGCTCGCACGTCGAGATGATCGAGCCCGGCGCGACCGGCCACCTGGCGACGACGGACGACGAATGGCTGGCGGCCGTCCGGGCCTCGGCCGACGCCGGCGCCCGCGCCCGGATGGGCCGCGAGGCGCGCCGCCGCGTGGAGTCGCACTACTCGGTCGCCGCCTGGGGGGCCGCGTTCGCGGCCTCCGCGACGGGGATCGACGGCCCGCCCGGCGGGCGCCGCGAGCCGCCCGCGGAGGGGGCCTTCGGCCTCGCCTTCGCCCCGCACGTCACCCGGCAGAGGGCCCGAGCCGTCGGCAGCCCGCACGCGACGGCCGCCCCTCCCCGCGCGTCGCGGCGGGGCCGACATGGATCGGAATAGGCTCATGACCGCAACGCTTCCCAGCATCCGGGCGAGGACGGCGGACGGCCGCATGTTCAAGCCCCCCGACTGGACCTTCGTGCAGGCCGGCGACGTCGGCTGGTGGCTCGAAGGCCGCTGGCGCGACGTCCTCATCGACGGCGAGGGCCTGCGGCTGGAGCAGTGGCGGGCCGAGGGCCGCGTCCAGACGATCAAGTCGGGCCCCCACCGCGTCGTCTACCGGGTGCAGCTCCCGGGCTCGGCGATCTACATCAAGCACTACCTCGTGCCGGACCGCCGGGCCAAGTACCGCCAGTGGTTCCGCCGCGGCAAGGGCCGCAACGAGGGCCGGCGCTCCCAGCGGCTGGCCTCGATCGGCCTCCCCACGATCGTCCCCATCGCCCTCGGCGAGCGGCGGCGGCGCGGGTTCCTCTTCGACAATTTCCTGATCACCCGCGAGATCCCGGAGGCGGTCCCCCTCGACGAATACGTCGAACGCGACCTGCCCGCCCTCGACGAGCCCCGTCGCTCGCGGCTGCGCCGGAGCCTGGCCGCGGCCCTCGGCGCGCTGACGGCGAAGCTGCACAACGCGGGGCTCCAGCACATCGACTTCCATCCCGGCAACATCATGGTCCGGCTCGGTCCCGACGACGAGCCGCAGCTCACGATGATCGACCTGGACGCCCTGCGGACGGTCCGGCGGCCGACCTGGGCGAAGGCGCGCCGCAACCTCGCGCTGCTCGACCATTACTTCTGGACACGGAGCAGCCGCGTGGACCGCCGCCGCTTCCTCAAGGCCTACCTGGCGGCCCGCGACGGCGCGCCCGATTCCGTCCGCGACTTCGCCCAGGGCGTCGAGGCGTGCACCCGACGCTGGGCGGAGCGGCTCTGGCGACGCTGGGGCAAGCGCTGTCGGTCGACGAACAAGTATTTCGAGGTCTTCAAGTCCGTCAACGCCCTGTGCATCGCCTCGCGCGACCTGGACCCTTCGGAGATCGCCC
This sequence comes from Paludisphaera mucosa, assembly GCF_029589435.1. Lineage (NCBI taxonomy): Bacteria > Pseudomonadati > Planctomycetota > Planctomycetia > Isosphaerales > Isosphaeraceae > Paludisphaera > Paludisphaera mucosa. The sequence continues at coordinate 2,238,058 of NZ_JARRAG010000001.1, forward strand.
CCCTGCTGGTCGACCCCGACGCCCTCTTCAACGACCCGGACGCGAAGCTCATCAAGGATTCGCGGACGACCCGGCTCATCGAGACGACGATGATCGTCGACGGCCGGCCGACGGCCGTGGTCTACAAGCGGTTCAACCGCAAGAAGTGGATCGACCCGGTGCTCTCGATCTTCCGGCCGTCGCGCGCCTGGAGGTCGTGGCAGGCCGGGCAGCATCTGCTGTCGCGAGGCGTGCCGACGCCCAAGAACCTGGCGTTCGTGGCCCGCCGCCGCAAGCCCTGGTTCTCGCCCTTCCAGGGGGTCCTGCCCCACGAGACCTACCTCGCCACCGTCAAGCAGCAGAACGCGACGACCCTGGCCGAGCACGTCTTCCAGGTGCTCCCGGCGCTCCAGGGCGAGGCCCTCAAGGCCGAGGTCGACCGCCTGACGTCGGCGCTGGCGGCGCTCGTCCGGTTGCTCCACGACCGCTCGCTCTCGCACCGCGACCTGAAGGCGTCGAACATCCTGGTCCGCCTCGACGCCCCGCCGCGCGAGGACCTGCTGACGCTGATCGACCTGGTCGGCGTGCGGCTCAAGGGCCCCTTGCCGATGAATCGCCGCATCCAGAACCTCGCCAGGCTCAGCGTCAGCCTCGCCGACGCCCCCGGGCGGACGCGGACGACGTCGCTGCGCTTCCTGCGGGCCTACCTCCCGCAGCGGCTCTCGCGGTCGGGCGAGTGGAAGGCGCTCTGGCGGGCGATCGACGCCGCGACCCACACCAAGAAGGCCCGTAACCACCGCCGCGGGCGCCCCCTATCCTGATCGGCATCGCTCCATGGAGGGACCGGACGTGAACAGGCCCCGCGACGCCTCCCGACGTTCGACGACGCGCCTCGCCCTCCGGATCGGCCTCCTGGCCGGGCTCGCCGTCGCCGGCTGCTCGACCGTCGCCAAGCGCGGGCCGGCCCTGCTCCCCACGTCCCACCAGCTCAAGACGGGCCCGTTCGTGCTCTACTCGAACGAGCCGATGAAGCCCGACGCCCCGCCGGTCCTGGCCCTGGAGCGGCTCCGGACCGACCTGGCCGGCCGCATGAACGTCGATGAGGACGCCGACCGCGGCCCGATCGAGGTGTACGTCCTCGACGATCGCAACGCCTTCCTCCACCTGCTCCGCTTCTACTTCCCCGAGCTGCCGCCGCGGCGCGCCTTCTTCCTGGCCCAGGGCGAGCAGCGGATCGTCTACACCTACCACGGCCCGATGCTGGAGGAAGACCTCCGCCACGAGGCCGCGCACGCGCTCCTGCGCGGCCGGTTCGGCGACATCCCGCTGTGGGTCGACGAGGGGCTGGCCGAGTATTTCGAGGACGGCCCCGACGACCTGCGCGACCGGGGGGACCGCCTCGCCCGGCTCGCGGCCGACGTCAAGGCGGGTTGGAAGCCCGACCTGCGGCGGTTGGAGACGCTCGACGAGGTCCACCAGATGGATCCCCGCGACTATCGCGAGTCCTGGGCCTGGGTCGACCTGCTCCTGAGCGATTCCAAGCAGGGCAAGCCGCTGCTCCTCGACTATCTGCAGGCCCGCGGCCCCCGCCCCGCCCTGTCGGACGCGCTGGCGGCCGAGGGGACCGACGGCGCGCGGCTGCTCGCCCACCTCAACGGCGAGCCCGCGCGGGTCGTGGCGCAGAAGCCGACGGCCGAAGAGCCCCTCCCCGATCGGGTGGTGCGGCTCCAGGACCGCGCGACCGATCCCGTCCTCGCGGTCCCCGAGCCGCGACGACCGGGACTCCTCCGCCGCATCGGCTCGTTCCTGGGGTTCTGAGGGAACTCAGGACCGCTTCTGCTCGATGGGGACCTCGTTGATCTTGGCCGCGAGGATGAAGTCGTTCTCGGTCAGCCCGCCGACCGCGTGGGTCCAGATCTCGACGGCGACGTTGCGATAGCCTTCGATGTGGAGGTCGGGATGATGCCCCTCCTCCTCGGCCAGCTCGCCCACCTTGTCGAAGAACCGCAGGCCGGCGACGAAGTTCTTCGCCTTCCACTCCCGTCGGATCCGCTTGCCGTCCGCGGTGAGCGACCAGCCGGAGACGGTCTGGATCAGGGCTTCCACCTCGTCGGGCGGCAGCGGCGGGACGCCCCCCTCGCACGGGACGCACTTCTTCGAGGCCAGTTCGGTCAGGGTCGGGGTGCTCATGGCGAGGCTCCTGTTGCGGAGGAGAAGCGACGGGACCGCCGATCCAGGCCTGCGAAGGCTGCGCCGGAAGCCGACGATCAGCGGAAACTTTCGGCCTCGACGGGGAACTCGCCGGACCGGACGTCGGCGATGTAGCGCGCGGTCGCCTGTTGGACGGCCTCGCCGATCTCGGCGTAGCGGCGGGCGAAGCGGGGCCGGAAGCCCTCGATGAGGCCGAGCATGTCGTGGACGACGAGCACCTGGCCGTCGCAGTCGACGCCGGCGCCGATGCCGATGGTCGGCACGGGGACCTCGGCGGTGATCGTCGCGGCGATCGCGGCGGGGACGCATTCGAGGACGATGGCGAACGCGCCGGCCTCGACGACCGCCTGGGCGTCGGCCCGGATCGCGTCGGCCTGGCGCTGGACCTTGTAGCCGCCGAGCTTGCGGACGGACTGGGGCGTCAGGCCGACGTGGGCCATGACGGGGATCTCGGCGTCGACGACCGCGCGGATGGCGGCGGCGGTCCGCCGGCCCCCCTCCAGCTTGACGGCCTGGCACCGCGTCTCCTTGAGGATCCGGCCCGCCGAGCGGATGGCCTGCGACCGCGACGCCTGGTACGAGAGGAACGGCAGGTCGGCGACGACGAACGCCCGCTTCGCGGCCCGCGCGACCATCTCGGCATGGTAGACGATCTGATCGAGCGTCACCCCCAGGGTGGTCTCACGGCCCTGGACGGCCGTCCCCAGCGAGTCGCCGACGAGCAGGCAGTCGATCCCCGCGGCGTCGAGCCAGCGGGCCGTCGCGTAGTCGTAGGCGGTGAGGACCGAGATCTTCCGCGATTGCTTCTTCCAGGCGTCGAAATCGAGGATGGTGACGGGACGGTCGTCAATCGCCATGGCCGGAGGGCTCGCTGGGGGGGAGTTCGGCCAGGATGAGGTCGGGCCGATCGATCAGCACTTTGTAACGCCGCCGGATCCCGTCGTGCAAGTCCACTCGCAGGACGTCCTCGGGCCCGGAGCCCAGGTCGGCGAACCAGCGGGCCCCCTTCGTCCGATAGAATTCGACCAGCTCGATCGGGGCCAGGCCCCGGTTGATCGGCCCCCATTCCGAGGCCGCGCGGCTCGCCGCCGCGAGCGTGTACTCCAGCCGGCAGCCGCGGCGGTCGGCGCGGTACAGGAGCGCCTCGGGGGCGACGACGAGGTCTCCCGGCTTCGTCTCCTCGGACACCCCGCGCGCGGCCTCGGCGAGCCCGGCCCATTCGTCCGGGGTGTTCCAGGTCGAATCGGCGACGTACAGCGCGAGCGCGGCGAACACCGCCGCCGCGGCCAGGGCGACGGTCGGCCGCCAGGCGTCGATCCGGGCCCAGGCGAGTCCGAGACCGGCCGCCGCGACGGGGGCCATGCAGAGCCAGTAATATTCGTGATGGAGCTTGGCCGCGAGCAGCGCCATCGTCGCCGACGCCAGGCCGGCCCACGTCCACCAGACGAGGGCCCCGCGGTCCTTCCCGGCGCACGACCAGAGGCCCCAGAGCGCCCCCGCGAACCCCAGCGGGGTGAAGGCCCGGACGACCAGGAAACGGCCGACGAGCCGCCAGGTCTCGCCCGAGGCGAGCGCCTCCAGGCCGATCAGGTCCATCCAGATGGCCTGATTCTCGGCCGCCGCACGCGAGCCCGAGGACTGCGTCAGCCAGCCTGCCCAGGCGTACCAGGCGATCGCCGGCGCGAGGGGCGAGGCGCAGAGCGCGATGGTCTTCCAGGTCCGCCTCGGGAAGATCGCCAGGAAGGCCACGGCCAAGACATAGGCGGCGGTCGCCTTCGCCGCCAGGCCGACCGCCAGCAGCAGCCAGCCCGCCGCCAGCCACCGACGGCCCCCGCCCCGCGCCACGGCGAGGTCCCAGCAGGCCAGGCCCGCGGCGCAGGCGCCGATCATCAGGGCGTCGGGCTGGAAGGCGCGGCCGTAGCGGATGGTGATCGGCAGCATCGAGAACGCCGTCGCCGCAGCCAGCGCCGGGCCCTCGCCCCATCGCCGCTTCATCAACGCGTACACGCCCCAGGCCGCCAGCGCCGCCGCCGCCGCCGAGGTCAGCCGCCCGCAGGCGTCGAGCGACAGTCCGGTGGTCCGCCGCAGGGCGACCGCCAGCTCCTGATAGATCGGCGGCTCGACGAGGAAGTAGTTCGGGAACGGCCCCGTGTCGAGCTGGGGGCGCAGGAAGCCCGACCCGCGTTCGAGGTTGCGTGCGACCATCGCCGTGGGCGTCTGGCGGCCCACGAAATTCTCGACGATCGGCTGGTCGGGGTGGAGCGAGCGGAGCACCAGCCCGGCGAGCAGCGCCAGGGCGAGCCGCGCCGCCTCGGCGCGGTGCGTCGCGGGCTCGGGCCGTTCCCCGGGGATCGTCGGCGGCGGCTTGGCGATCGTCGGGCCCCCTCTCGTGTCATGAAAACGGGTTCATTCTCGGAACGCGGCCTGAAACCGGTTGCGTCGGCGACATCAGCGTGTCAGGATACGACCAATCCCATCTCGCTTCCGCCGCCGAATTCGCGGGTCCATCACGTCCCCGCGTGCGGCATCGTGCCCAACCACGTCAGGAGGTCGCCATGCTCGTGAGCGAAGTGCTCGACCGGAAAGGCCGTCGGGTGGTGACGATCGATTCCGAGGCCAGCGTCCAGGATGCCGTCGCGCGATTGGTCCAGAACGACGTCGGCTCGCTGCCGGTGGTCGACGGCGAAGGCCGGCTCGTCGGCGTCGTCTCGGAGCGCGACGTCCTGCGGCTGATGCACCACAAGGGCGACGGCTTCGGCCGGCTCCGCGTGGCGTCGGTCATGACCTGCAACCCGGTCACCTGCCGGGTCGACGACTCGGTCGACGACGTCATGGGCCTGATGAGCGAGCGGCGGATCGCCAAGGTCCCGATCGTCGAGGACGAGATCCTCGTCGGCGTCGTCTCGGTCGGCGACGTCGTCAAGGTCATGTACGAGAAGGTCACGACGGAGAACCACCATCTCATGTCCTACATCCACGGGGATCGCTGAAGGGGCCCTCACGAGCGCGCGGGGCCCGCTCCGTCGTCCGACCCGGCCCCCGTCGCCTTGGCCGCGGGGGGCGGGGCCGGCCCCTTGCGATGCAGGTCGTGCGAGGCGGGGAGCTCTCCGTTCCAGCGGCCGTAGAGCGCGGTGAGGTCGGCGAGGCGGCCGACCTCGGCGGGGGTGGGACGGCCCGGGGTCATCCGCCATCCCCAGTTCCCCACGCCCTTTCCCGGGACGTTCATCCGGGCCCCGCTGTCCAGCCCGAGGACGTCCTGCATCGGCGCGACGGCGATCTGGGCCACCGACGAGAGGGCCAGCCGGATCAGGTCCCAGCCGAATTCCTTGCCGTCCGTCCCCACGAATCGGAGCGCGAACCGCCGCTCCTCCTCGATCTCTTCGAGCGACTGGGTGGTCTCGACGTGCTGGTTCGTGAGCCAGCCGTAGCTGGTGTCGTTGTCGTGCGTCCCGGTGTAGACGATGCTGTTGGGGACGTGCTTGAACGGCAGGTGCTTCTCGGCCTCGGGGTCGGCGGCGAAGCCGAACTGGAGCACCCGCATCCCCGGCAGGTGGAACTCGTCGCGCAGGGCCTCGACCGGCGGCGTGATCACGCCCAGGTCCTCGGCGATGAACGGCAGGTCGGGGAACTTCTCCTTGAGCGCGTGGAAGAGCGCGGGGCCGGGTCCCGGGACCCAGCGGCCGTTGACGGCGGTCTCGGCCCCGCCGGGGACCTCCCAGTAGGCTTCGAAGCCCCGGAAATGGTCGATCCGGATCAGGTCCACCTGCTTCAACAGGGCCCCGATCCGCTGCGCCCACCAGGCGTAGCCCTCGGCGGCGTGGGCGTCCCAGTCGTAGAGCGGGTTGCCCCAGAGTTGGCCGGTCTCGGCGAAGTAGTCGGGAGGCACGCCGGCGACGAACGACGGCCGGCCCTCGGCGTCGAGGAAGAAGAGGTCCGGCCGCGACCAGACGTCGGCGCTGTCGTGGGCGACGAAGATCGGGATGTCGCCGATCAGCTTGACGTCGTGCTTCCGGCAGGTCGCCCGCAGGGCCTTCCACTGCTCGTAGAAGGCGAACTGGACGAACTCGTGGAAGAGGACGGCCTCGGCCGAGTCGCGCGCGAAGGCCTCCAGGGCCGCGGGCTGGCGCGAGACCAGCTCCGGCTCCCAGGTGAACCACGCGCTGCCGTTGCGGACCTCCTTGATCGCCATGAACAGGGCGTAGTCCTGCAGCCAGTGCTTCTCCTCGGCGACGAAGCGGTGGAAATCGGCGTCGGACTGCTTGAAGCGGCCGAACGCCTTCGAGAGCAGCGCGTTCTTGACCCCGATGACCTCCAGGAAGTCGACCTCGTCGGTCGCCGCGGCCGGCTCGGGGAGGTCCTTCTCGTCGAGCCAGCCTCGCTCGACGAGCCCTTCGGGGCTGATCAGCAGCGGATTGCCCGCGAACGAGGAGTGCGACTGATAGGGGGAGTTGCCGGCGCCCGTCGGCCCCAGGGGCAACGTCTGCCACCAACGCTGGCCGGCCTCGGCCAGCATCCCGACGAACTTGTGGGCCTCGGGACCGATGTCGCCCACGCCGAACCGCCCCGGCAGCGATGTCGGGTGCATGAGGATGCCGCTGGACCTGGGATATCGCATTCTCGCCTCGTGAGGATCCTCGTCTCGACCGCCGGGCCCGATCGACCCGCTTCCGGAGCCGCGAAATTCGGGGCTCAGCGGCTCGCTTGCAGGAACCGTTCCAGCGCGTCGCGGAAATCGACCTTGTTCTCGATATGCGGCATATGCCCCACGCCCGGCAGGACTTCCAGCCGGGAGCCCGGGATTCGATCGGCCAGGTCCCGGGCGATGGGGGGCGGATTGACCAGGTCGAGCTCGCCGACCAGGACCAGGCTGGGGACGTCGAGCCGGCCCAGTCGGTCGCGGGCGTCGTGCTCGGCCGCGGCGCGGGCCTGCCGCGTGAACGCCGCGACGTCCTGGGGCCACGGGTTGCGCTCGGCGAACCGGACGAGGCCCTGGATCAGCTCGGGATGGTCGTAGAAGGCCGGCGCCACCAGCCAGGGGAGCGTCCCGTTGGAGAACCGGACGAGGTCGGCCCCGGCCAGCTCCCGGAGCTGGATCCAGGACTCGATCACCCCCTTCCGCCAGGCGTTCGCCCCGGCGTGGGTGGACGCGAGGGTCAGCGAGTCGACCCGCCCCGGGTGGCGGATGGCCAGCTCCTGGGCGACCAGGCCGCCGAGGGAGTGGCCCACGACGTGCGCGGTGGCGATCCCCAGGGCCGCCAGCCACGAGGCGACGTCGTCGGCCATCTCGGCCGTGTCGTAGGGGGCCCGGGCCCGCCAGCTCCGGCCGGCGTCGCGGGAGTCGAGGGCGAGGGTCCGCCACTCGCGGGCGAAATGCCGCTGCGCCAGGCTGAACGCCCGGTGGTCGCCCCCCAGTCCGCTCAGGAAGACCAGGACGTCGCCGGCCTCGCCCGCCTCCTCGTAGTAGAACTCGCGATCGTTCAGGGCGATGGTCGGCATCGTCGATCCGTAGGTCCCGCGGTCCCTTCCGCGAGCCGCCGCTCGCGAGCGTCGCCAATAGCGTATGCCGAACGGGCCGGCGATTAAAGCCATCCGGCCGGAGTTCCCGCGAATCGCCGCGATCGGGCCGGGATTTCCCCCGAACCCTTGACGAGCGGCGGTCGTCGACTAAGATAGGTGACGTCTCCGCCGCCCCCATCGTCTAGCGGCCTAGGATACTTGGTTCTCAGCCAAGGGACCGGGGTTCGAGTCCCCGTGGGGGTACTGACCAAAGCCACCAATCGACGCCCATCGCGGCGTCGTTTCTTTTGCGCCGGCTTGTCGATCGGCCGGCGCACGGCGAGAATAGGGCCTCTCTCCCTGCGGGTGCGACGCCAGTGATCCGACGACGAGTCTCGTCTCCAAGGCGACTGCGTCGTCGCGGGCCGTTCGAAGTCTTGAACGAGCCGATCCCGGCCGAGCCGAGGCAGCGCAAACGAGGCTCGCCATGAACGACGACCTGACGCGCGCGATCCAGTCCCTGGCGGACCGGCTCGTGGACCAGGCGGGACGCGACGACGCAGTCCGCGCCGACGTCCGCGCCCTGGCCACGGCGATCCTGGAGGCGACCGAGCGGCCTCCGGCGACGCCCGCCGTCGCGACGGCGGCCCCCGAGCCTCCCGCGGCCCCCGTCCCGCTCATCGAGCTGACGCTCGGTCGCACGCCTCCGCCCCCGGCCCGGCTGGATCCCGTCGTCTCGCTCGCGGCCGATCGCGGGACGGCCGACGAAGACCTGCCGGGGGTCGAGGCCCGCTGCCGCCTGAAGGCCGACGGCCTGCGCTGGGCCGCCTCGCGTCGCCGCCTCATGGACGGGGGGGCCGACTTCGCCCTCGAGATCGCGCCCAGCGACCGGGAGATCCTCGATCGCGCCCGCGGCCTCGCCTGCTTCCTCTGGATGAACACGCCCGATTTCGAGGTCCCGGCCGACCCTTCGTCCTTGACGGTGGCCGCCGGCTGCTTCGAAGCGGTCGCGGACGCCGTCTCGCTGGTGCGCGGCCTGCTGGCCGACGAGTCGAACCGGAGGTATTTCGAGCCCGCGCTCAACCTTCTGGCCGAGGCCCAATCGGCGCTCCGGGTCGTCATCGATCGGATCGACGGCCGCAAGGATCCCGACCAGTACGCGACCTACGACTGGCTCCGCGGCGTGGCGGCGCGCGAGCAGATTTACATCCAGCGGTACATGCGGATCGACGATCCCGCCGTCCCGGCGAGCCATTCTGGGATCCGGGCCCGCATCCAGAAACTCGACGCCGGCTGCCAGGACGTTCGCCGACAGGCCAAGAAGCGGAACTCGCTCCTGAGCCGCCTCCGTTACCACGCCCGCCGGGTCGAGTCGGAACTCGGCGACGAATACGACTGGGGCAAGATCTTCGCCACGCTCGACGACTTGGTCGACGAGGGCGAGCCCCCCAGCCGCGTGGAGATCCGCGAGGCCCTCCTGCCCATCCTCGAGCGGATGCCGGACGTGGACGAGCCGCCTCGCGGCCTCCAGATGGCCCTCCGCGAGGTCGACCGCTACCTGGCCGCGCGACGGCCCGCGACCCAGGAGCCCGAGGCCCCGGAGCCCCCCACGGCCGAGGTCGTCGCGGCCGCCCGCCTGCTCGCCGGCAAGGCCGTCGTCCTGATCGGCGGGGCCCGCCGGCCCGACGCCCACGACGCCCTGAGGTCGGCCCTGGGGCTCCAGGAGCTGATCTGGATCGAGACCCGCGAACACGAGTCGATCGAGCGGTTCGAGCATTCGGTCGCCCGCCCCGACGTCGCCCTGGTCATCCTGGCGATCCGCTGGTCGAGCCACGCCTTCGGCGAGGTTAAGACGTTCTGCGACCGCTACGGCAAGCCCCTCCTCCGCCTGCCGGGCGGGTACAACCCCAACCAGGTCGCCAAGCAGGTCCTCGACCAGTGCAGCGGCCGGCTCGGCGACGGCCGCGACGGCGCGGAGGCTTGATCCGCTCCCGGTGGTCAGCCGGGGGTGGTTTCGATTAAGCTGGACGGGCGGCGCGGGGATCGAAGGAGCCGAGAACCCGGGACGCGGCCGCGGCGTCCGTCATGGGGGCCTCGCGGCTCCACCGCCCGCGTCGCGTTCGACGCCACCCGCGGATCGCCGGCGGAAGCCCGGCCCCGCCCTCTTCAGGAAGCCGGAATGTCTGAGAACGAAACCCCCGAAGCCGAAGTCCCGGTGGCCTCGACGCCGACCGAGCGCACCCGCGCGATCCGGGCGACCCGCTCGATCCGCGAGGCCCAGGACGCGGCGATCCCCGAGGCCGTCGACCGCCGCAACCCCGACCGCCTGGCGCGGGCGCTCGCGCACGCCCAGCTCTCCGCCCGGATCGCCGACGACAACCGCTGCAAGGACATCCTGCTCCTGGACCTGCGCAAGGCGACCGCCCTCCTCGACTACTTCGTCATCGCCACCGCCAACTCGCGACGCCAGGCCAACGCCGTCGCCGGCGAGATCGACGCCGAGATGAAGAAGCTCGGCGAGCACAAGCTGGGCATGGAGGGCGCCGAAGAGGGCCGCTGGATCCTGATCGACTACGGCGATTTCGTCGTCCACGTCTTCTCGGGCGACGGCCGGACGTATTATTCCCTCGAAGAGATCTGGGGCGACGCCCCGTCGCTCGCCTGGCGCGACGCGAACTCCTCCCCCGCACCCGCACCCGCACCCGCCGAGAACGCATCCGAGACGACCCCGGCCGAACCCGAGTCGTCGGATCCGTCCGCCTGACGCCCGCACCCGTACGACCCCGACCCGCCCCCCGATCGCTGGAACTCCTCGCGGATCTCGCCCATGAACGTTCTCAATCGACTGCGGGCCGCCTTCGGCGCCGTCACGCCCGAGGGCGGCGACCCGCGAGCCTTCGGGTCCGCCGTCCGCCCGGCGAACGACCCCAAGTTCGGCGACTACCAGGCCAACGGCTGCATGGCCCTGGCGAAGAGCATCCAGAAGAACCCGCGCGAGCTGGCCGCGAGCGTCCGCGAGGCCGTCGACCTGGAGCCGATCGCCGGCAAGCCCGAGGTCGCCGGCCCCGGCTTCCTCAACGTCCGCCTGCATGACGAATGGATCTCGCAGCGGCTCGCCGACCTCCTCGACGACGACCGCCAGGGCCTGACCGCGCCCGAATCGGTCCGGACGGTCGTCATCGACTTCTCCTCGCCCAACGTCGCCAAGCCGATGCACGTCGGCCACATCCGCTCGACCGTCATCGGCGACAGCCTGGCGCGGATCTTCGAGGGCCTCGGCCATAAGGTCGTCCGCGACAACCACATGGGCGACTGGGGCTCGCAGTTCGGGATGATCCTCTGGGGCTGGAAGACGGCCCGCGACGAGGCCGCCTTCGCCGCCGACCCGGTGACCGAGCTGGCCCGCCTGTACCGGCTCGCCCAGTCCCGCATCAAGGGGGGCGACAAGGCCGTCGAGGACGCCGCGCGGGCCGAGACCGTCAAGCTCCACGCCGGCGACCCCGAGAACCGCGAGCTGTGGTCGCGGTTCATGCCGGCCTGCCTGGCGGCCCTGCAGAAGGTCTACGACCGGCTGGGCGTGCGCTTCGACGTCGAGCTGGGCGAGAGTTTCTACGACCCCATGCTCGCGGCGGTCGTCGCCGACCTGGAAGCGAAGGGGATCGCCGAGGAGAGCGAGGGGGCGACCGTCGCCTTCGTCCCGGGGATGAAGGCCCCGCTCATCATCCGAAAGCGCGACGGGGCCTACAACTACGGCACCACCGACCTGGCGACCATCCGCTACCGCGAGCAGACCTGGGACCCCGACCAGGTCCTCTACGTCGTCGACACCCGCCAGGGCGACCACTTCAAGCAGCTCTTCGACGTCGCCCGCCGCTGGGGCTACGACGGCGCGGCGCTCGAGCACGTCGCGTTCGGCACGATCCTGGGCGCGGACCGCAAGCCGTTCAAGACCCGCGACGGCGACGTGGTGGGCCTGGAGTCGCTGCTCGACGAGGCGGTCGTCGAGGCCCGCAAGGTCGTCGACGCCAACAGCCCGCAGCTCGACGACGACGAGCGCGCCCGCGTGGCCGAGATCGTCGGCCTCGGGGCGATCAAGTACGCCGACCTCTCGCAGAACCGGCTCAGCGACTACGTCTTCGACTGGTCGAAGATGCTCGCGATGCACGGCAACACGGCGACCTATCTGCAGTACGCCTACGCCCGCATCCAGGGCATCTTCCGCCGCGGCGAGGTCCGCCCCGAGGACGTCCGCGGGCGGCGGCCGAGGGTGCTCGTCAGCCATCCCGCCGAGCGCGCCCTGGGCGTCCGTTTGCTGCGGCTCCCCGAGATCCTGGAGCTCGCCGCGGACGAGATGAAGCCGAACGTCCTGACCGACCACCTCTTCGAACTGGCCAACGCCTATAGCACGTTCTACGAAGAGTGCCCCGTCTTGAAGGCCGAGTCCGACGAGCGCCGGGACAGCCGGCTGGCGCTCTGCGACCTGACCGCCCGCACCTTGAAGCTTGGCCTGAACCTCCTGGGAATCGACGTCGTCGACCGGATGTGAACCCCGCCCTGCGCCTCGCGCGACGGAGTCCTGCACGATGAGCACGATCGGCCGCCCGACGCTTGGATATCTCCTGGTCGCCCTGCTGGCGACGGCCCCCGGCCCCGGACTCCTCGCCGAGGACGGCGGGACGGTCCCCCACCGCTCGCCGATCGCGCTGGCGCTCTCGGCCGACGGCTCCCGGCTGCTGACCGCCAACCAGACGGCGGGGACCGTCAGCCTCGTCGACCCGGCCGGACGGATGGTGCTCGACGAGGTCGCCGTCGGCGACAAGCCCGCCGGCGTGGCCTTCGCGCCCGACGGCCGCCGCGCCCTGGTCGCCAACTGGTACGGCTACGACGTGGCCCTGCTGGAGGTGAAGGACGACAAGCTGACCGTCGCCGGCCGGCTCGAAGTCGGCCCCGAGCCCCGCGGCGTGGCGATCGCCGGCGACGGCAGGACGGCCTACGTGGCCGTCGGCGCGGCCGACGAGGTCGTCCGCCTGGACCTGGACGCCCTCAAGGTCACCGGCCGCCTGGCCGTCGGCCGCGAGCCCCGCGGTCTGGCGCTCTCGCCCGACGGCAAGGCCCTGGCGGTCGGCGATTCGCGGTCGCGTGAGGTCGCCGTCGTCGACGTCGAGGGCTTCAAGGTCGTGAAGACCGTCCCCGTCGAGGGCGAGAACCTGCGGCAGATCACCGTGGCTCCCGACGGCCGCTACGCCTACCTCGCCAACATGAAGGACCGCCAGTTCGCCACGACCCGCAACAACATCGACCAGGGCTGGGTCCTCGGCCAACGGCTGACCCGAATCGACCTGAAAGAGCCCGAGCCCTACGCCACGATCTCGCTCGACCCCCGCGGCAAGGCCGCGGCCGACGCCCACGGCGTGGCGATCGCGCCCGACGGCAAGCTCATCATCGTCTCGCTGGGCGGGACGCATGAGCTGATGATCCTGCAAGCCGCCCCCAGGCGACTGCCCTGGCGCGTCGACGGCTCGCGCGACCTGATCGCCCCCGAGCTGCTCGCCGAGCCCGGCCGTTTCCGCCGCGTGGCCCTCGGGGGCCGACCGACCGAGCTGGCCTTCGCGCCCGATTCGAAGACGGTGTACGTCGCGAACTACCTCGGCGACTCGGTCCAGGTCGTCGACGCCGAGACCGCGAGTCTCGTCGCCACGATCCCCCTGGGCGCGCCCGCCACGGTCTCGCTCGCGAGGCGGGGCGAGGCCCTCTTCCACGACGCGACCCGCTCATTCAACCAGTGGTACAGCTGCAACACCTGCCACAGCGACGGCCACACCAACGGCCTGCACTTCGACACGCTCAACGACGGCCGGCAGGACCTCCGCAACACCCACGAGCGGAGCCGCAAGAAGGTCCCCACGCTCCGCCGGGTGACGCAAACCTCCCCCTGGACCTGGCACGGCTGGCAGACGAGCCTCGAAGAGGCCACCGTCGAGTCGTTCACCAAGAGCATGCAGGGGACGAAGCCGACCGACGACGAGGCCCGCGCCGTGGTGGCGTACCTGGAATCGCTCGATTTCCCCCGCAACCCTTACCGCAATCCCGACGGCGGCCTGAACGCCGAGGCCGAGCGCGGCAAGGCCGTCTTCGCGTCGGCCAAGGCCGCGTGCAACACCTGCCACAGCGGCCCCGAGCTGACCGACGGCAAGGTCCACGTCGTCGGCCTGGAAGAGCCCGACGACGTCTACGAGGGCTACAACCCGCCGTCCCTGCGGGGCGTCTACGACAAGTACCCCTACCTGCACGACGCCCGCTCGGCGACCCTCCGCGACGCCCTCTCCGGCCCCCATTCCTCCGAAGCGGTCGGCGGCGAGGAGCTGAGCGAGCAGGAGCTTTCGGACCTGATCGCCTACGTGAAGTCGCTCTGACGCGGTCGGCCGTTGTGATCGGGCCGGCTCCGCCGCACAATGGGGCCTCCTCTCACCCCTACGACCTTCCGACCGCAAACCCCGGGGCCGCCCCTTGAACCTGACGACGACGCTCCGAGGCGAGCGGTTCACGTTCGGCGGGCTCGCCGAGGTGCTGGCGAAGGCCAACGAGGAGAAGTCCGGCGATCAGCTCGCCGGCATCGCCGCGCGGACCGAGAGCGAGCGGGTCGCGGCCAAGATGGTCCTCGCCGAGACGACCCTCGGCGAAGTCGTCGCCAATCCCGTGATCGACCCCGACGTCGACGAGGTCAGCCGCCTGATCCTCGACCGGCTCGACGTCGCCGCCTTCGCCCCGTTTCGTGGGCTGACCCTGGGCGCGTTCCGCGAATGGATCCTCGACGACGCGACGACCGGCGAGACGCTCGCCGCGGCCCGCGATGCGATCACGCCCGAGGTCGCGGCGGGCGTCGCCAAGTTGATGAGCAACAAGGACCTCGCCGTCGCCGCCGCCAAGATCCGCAACGTCTCCCGATGCCGGAACACGATGGGCGGGCGCGGGGTGCTGGGGATCCGTGTGCAGCCCAACCACCCGAGCGACGACCTGGGCGGCATCCTGCTCTCCGCCGTCGACGGCCTGACCTACGGCTGCGGCGACGCGGTGATCGGCGTGAACCCGGCGACCGAGTCGGTGGACGTCGTCGAGTCGATCCTCCGCGGCCTCGACCGGCTCATCGACGCCTTCGCCATCCCGACGCAGGCCTGTTGCCTGGCCCACGTCACGACGCAGCTCGCATGCCTGGACCGAGGCGCGCCCGTCGACCTGCTCTTCCAGTCGGTCGCCGGCACCGAGGCCGCCAACCGCAGTTTCGGCGTCGACCTGGCGTTATTGCGCGAGGGCCGCGAGAGGGTCCTGGAGAGCCACGCCGCGCGCGACGTCCGCTGGGCCGGGCCGCAGGCGATGTACTTCGAGACCGGCCAGGGGAGCGCCCTGTCGGCCGGGGCGCACCACGGCGTCGACCAGCTTACGCTCGAAGCCCGGGCCCACGGCGTGGCCCGCGCGTTCGACCCGTTCCTGGTCAACAGCGTCGTCGGCTTCATCGGCCCCGAGTATCTCTTCGACGAGCGCCAGATCATCCGCGCGGGGCTGGAAGATCACTTCGTCGGCAAGCTGCTGGGCCTGCCGATGGGGATCGACGTCTGCTACACGAACCATGCGGCGGCCGACCAGAATTCGGCCGACAACCTGCTTTTGCTGCTGGCCGCCGCCGGCTGCAACTTCTTCATGGGCGTCCCCTGCTCCGACGACGTCATGCTCAACTACCAGTCCACCAGCTACCACGACGCCCTGGCCATGCGCGAACTCTTCCGCCTCCGCCCCGCGCCCGAATTCGAGGCCTGGCTGGCCGAACGCGGCCTCGGCCGGGGAGCGTCGGCGGTCGAACACCGGAAGGCGGCGGCCCACGCCCTGCGGGGCCTCGAAGCCGTCCTGTCGGAAACCGGAAGCCGCCCATGAACGACGCCGATCACCAGCGCGAGCAGGCCGACGACGACGCGCGAAGCCTGCGCGGATTCGGCTACAAGCAGGAGCTGGCGCGTCGCCTGAGCGGGTTCTCGAACTTCGCCCTGTCATTCTCGATCATCTGCATCCTGGCGGGGGGCGTCAGCTCGTTCCACCTGGGCCTGTGCAGCGTGGGCGGGGCGTCGATCGGGATAGGCTGGCCGCTCGTCGCGCTCTTCTCGCTGGCGGTCGCCGCGACGATGGGCCAGCTCGCCTCGGCCTTCCCGACGGCCGGCGGGCTCTATCACTGGGCGGCCATCCTGGGCGGTCGGGGCTGGGGATGGGCCACCGCCTGGTTCAACCTCGCCGGCCTGGTCACGGTCCTGGCGGCGATCAACGTCGGCACGTATCGCACGGCGGCGACCGCCCTCGGCCACGACCCCGTCGGCGGGGCGTGGGGCGAGCACCTGGCGCAAATCCTCGTCGTGGTCGCCATCACCGCCTCGCAGGCGGCCATCAATCACATCGGCATCGGCGTCACGGCGAAGCTGACCGACTTCAGCGGCTACTGGATCCTGCTCGTCTCGGCCCTGCTCGTCGGCTGTCTCCTTTGGTTCGCGCCCGCCCTGGACGTCTCGCGTCTCGTCCGATTTGAGAACTTCAGCGGCCCGGCCGGCGCCGGCGTCTGGCCCGAGACCCGCAGCCTGGCCTTGCTCTTCGCCCTGGGCGCGCTGCTGCCGGCGTACACGATCACCGGGTTCGACGCCTCGGCCCACGCCTCGGAGGAGACCCTGGGCGCGGCCGAAACCGTCCCGCGGGGGATCGTACAGTCGGTCCTGATCTCCGGGATCGCCGGCTGGGCGCTGCTTTCGGCCGTCGTGCTGGCCGCTCCGAGCCTGTCCGAGGCCGCGGCGCAGGGCGAGGGGGCCTTCCCCTGGATCTTGCACGGGGTCTTCCCGACCTGGCTGGCGGCGGCGTTCGCGGCGGGGATCGTGACCGCGCAATACCTCTGTGGGCTGGCGACGGTGACGTCGGCGTCGCGGATGGCCTTCGCCTTCGCCCGCGACGGCGGCCTGCCGTTCTCGAACGCCGTGCGTTGGGTCTGCCCGCGGCGACGCTCGCCGGTCGTCGCCGTCTGGTCGACCGCGACCGCCGCCGTGCTGTTCACGCTCTACACGCCCGTCTACTCGACGATCACGGCCGTCTGCACGATCCTGCTCTACCTGTCGTACGTGCTGCCGAGCTTCCTGGGCGCCCTGGCGTACGGCAAGACCTGGACCACGATGGGTCCGTGGAGTCTGGGCCGCTGGTATCGCCCGCTGGCCTGGCTGAGCGCCCTCGGCTGCGGCGGCCTGATCGCCATCGGCATGCAGCCGCCGAACGAACGGGCGGCGTGGGTGATCGGGACCATGGCGATCGCCCTGGCCGTCGTCTGGTTCGGCGGCGAGCGGAAACGCTTCCCCGGGCCGCCGATCCTCAGCGACCGAGCGACCCCCACGCCCCGCGAGGAGCCGGCCGCGGCCGCCGCGCCATGAGCGAAATCGTCCCCGATCGACCGGCTTCGGATCTGCTGGCCCGCATCCGGGCGCAGACCCCGGCGCGGATCCTGACGGGCCGCGCCGGGGGCTCGTACACCACGTCGACCTGGCTCGAACTCCGGGGCGATCACGCCGCCGCCCGCGACGCGGTCCGCAACGACGTCGACCTGGAGCGCGACCTCGGCCGCGAATTCCTCGACCGCTGGGACCTGTTCGAAGTCGTCACCCTCGCCGCTTCCAAGGATGAATACCTCCTCCGCCCCGACCTGGGCCGCTCGCTCCGGCTGGACTCCCGGCAGGCCATCGCGGCGCGTCGTCCGCGCGGCTGCGACGTCCAGATCGTCCTCGGCGACGGACTCTCGGCGGCGGCCCTGATCGTCCAGGCCCCGAAGCTCTTGCCCGCCCTGGTCGACGAACTGGCCGCCGCGGGCCTCCAAACGGGCGGGCCGTTCTTCGTCCGCCACTGTCGAGTCGGCGTGATGAACGACGTCGGCGAGGCGCTCGACCCGAACGTGGTCGTCCTGCTGATCGGCGAGCGTCCCGGCCTGGCCACGGCCGAGAGCCTCTCGGCCTACATGGCGTACCGCCCGCAGGCGGGGCACGACGACTCGCGCCGGAATCTCATCTCCAACATCCACGCCCGCGGCGTGCCCATCGACCAGGCCGCCGCGCGTATCGTCCATCTCGCCAGCCGGATGATCGCCGAGCAGACGAGCGGCGTCGCGATCAAAGAGACGTGGACGCCGTCGCTGCCGTCCGCCTCGACGCCTCGTCTCGATGCCGACTGACGCCTCGTCACGTCGTCCGTTCCAGGCGTTCGAGCCAGGCGCGTTCGCGCCGGTCGAGCCGGGCGATGCATTGCTCGGACGTCGCCGCCGTCGCGAAGACGGTCATGATCGGCTCGCCGGCTTCGATGACCGTACCCGGGGCGGGGAGGTCGGCGATGACCGGCACCTGGAAGCGGTCGTCATCCCCTCGCGGGGGAGGCCCGACGTTCGGGAATTCCAGCCTGCGGCTCGCGTAGATCACGCGCTTGCCGAACGCCGGCGTCGGGCGGAGCAGGCTCGGGCCCTGGCCCAGCTCGACTTCGACGCAAGCGCGCACGTGGTCCGCGACGAACGCTCGTCGCATCGCGGCTTCGAACAGCTCGACCGACGCCGTGTATCGCGGGTTGACCTCGACCGCCCAGGGCCGGCCGTTCTTGTGGATGAAGTCGATGCCGAACAGGCCGACGAGCCGGAACTCCGACGCCAGGACCTGGCCCAGCCGCCGGACGTCGGCCATGACGGGGATCTCCATCGGCCACGGGCCGACGCCGCCGCGGTAGAGGAACTCCGCGCCGAGGGCACCTCGGAACTGTCGCGCCACGCCCAGCAGCCGCGCGTCTCCGCCGGCCGCGACGAACAATGCGGAGAACGTCGGCCCTTCGACGAATTCCTGGAGATAGGCCATCGGGGCTGCAGCGCCTTGGGCGCCGTCGGCCCACGCGACGCCCAGGCCGCCGGCAACCGCGGGGTTCTTCCGCAGCCAACTCCCGGATTCCGCGGGTCCGTCCGAGGCTCGTCGCAGGGCGGGCGTCGGCATCCCCGCGGCCTGGAGCGTCGCGCCCACCTGCCAGGGGTCGCGGACGCGCCGCAGGACGTCGGGCCCGTTGCCGAGAAGTCGCCCGAGCCGCGTCAGCCGCTCGACGAGGTCGGGCCGACATTCCATCGAGCCGGTGTAGAACCAGGCCTCGCAGCCGAGCGAGGTCGCCAGCCGCTCCAGGTCGTCGCCGTCGCGGTCGGGGTCGAACCGGACGACGGGACAATGGGCCGCGAGGTCGGCGTCGGCGAAGAGCTCGAGGCATTTGGGGCGCAGGCCGGCGCGGCTCGCCGAGAAGGCCGCGGCGCGGGTGCTGGCTCCGATGATCAACACGCTCTCGATCGCGGGCATGAAAAAACCCCGCCCCGGTCGCGCCGAGACGAGGTCCTCCAACTTCGCGAACGGCCCTCGAGGGCCGCTCAGTCGACCTTGGCGATCTTCTCGGTCGGCGTGAGGATGTGCTTGCCATCCTTCTCGACGCAGGTGCCGACGACCTTGACCTTGACCGGGCTGTCCTTCTTGGCGCCGCAGAGGCCGAGGGTGGTGTGGGCGTCCTTGAAGAACTCGTTCTTCTCGAGGTAGTACGTCGTCTTCTTGCCGTCCTTCTCGACGACGACGGCGTTCTGGCACTCCTTGGCCTCGCCCAGGGCGCACTTGGCGCAAAGGCCGTCGCCCTCGATCGTGACCTTCTTGCCCTCGTCGGCCAGGACCGCGCCCAGGCCCATCGTCAGCACGCCGCAGACCGCCAGCATCAAGAGTTTGCGCATCATTCTCCTCCGTTGCAGACCCGTCGGACGCAGATCCGGGACGGGCCCGAGGAACGAACCCCGAGAGGGAGCCTCCCGATCTGCTCGATTCGTATTCAACCAGCTTGGGCGGCGAGAAACAACCGGGTTTCCCCGATCCCGGCCCGTTCTTCGGGGGGTTGTCGGCCGGACCGGGGGCGTCTATCATGCGGGTCTCGCTCGCGCGTCCGATCGTCGACACGCGCGAAAGTCAGGCGTGCGGTCGGGTTCCGACCCGCCCCCGCGCGGCATTTTTCATCCAGGGAGAACGGACGCGATGGCCGGCGAAATCCTCATGAACATCGGCGAAGCCCTCGTGGGCGAAGGCAACGAGATCGCCCATATCGACCTCCTCATCGGCAAGAAGGACGGCCCCGTCGGCCAGGCCTTCGCCACCGCGCTGGCCAACCAGTCGGCCGGCCACACCAACCTGCTCGCCGTGCTGACCCCCAACCTGATCGCCAAGCCCGCGACCGTGATGGTCACGAAGGTCACGATCAAGGGCATGAAGCAGGCCGTGCAGATGTTCGGCCCGGCCCAGTCGGCCGTCGCCAAGGCCGTCGCCGACAGCGTGGCCGAGGGCGTGATCCCCGCCGCCGCCGCCGAGGACCTGGTCATCGTCTGCGGCGTGTTCATCCACCCCGAAGCCGAGGACAACGCCAAGATCCTCAAGTTCAACTACGAGGCGACCAAGCTCGCCATCGCCAGCGCGATGAAGAACTCGCCCTCGATCTCCGAGATCACCGCCAAGAAGGACTCGGTCGAGCACCCGTTCGCCAAGTGACCGCCTGAATCCAGACGCCGGCCGCGACTCGCGCCGGCGTCTCCCTCCTCCTCTCCCCCTCCCTCCCACTCCGCCCATGCGGGGGGCCGCCATGCCCGACGACAAGGCCACGATCCTGATCCAGCTCGACGTCGACGCGCAGCCCAGCGTGTTCGACGCCGTGGTCGCCGTGGACGCCAAGGTGGACCACCTGTTCCGCCACGGCGACGTCACGCCCGAGAACGTCCAGGACCTCGTCTACGGGGCCCTCTTCACCCGAGGCCCGGCCGACCTCCACCGCACCGCGCTCTTCGTCGGCGGATCCGACGTCGCGAAGGCCGAGGCCGTGCTCGCCAAGATCCGCTCGACGTTCTTCGGCCCCTTCCGCGTCTCGGTCCTGTTCGACGCCAACGGCTCCAACACGACGGCCGCCGCCGCCGCCCTGGCCGCGCTCTCGAGCGTCGGCGGCTCGCTGCAGGGCGTCCCCGCCGCCGTCCTGGCCGCGACCGGCCCCGTCGGCCAGCGCGTCGCCCGGCTGCTCGGCCGCCTGGGCGCGACGGTCGCCGTCGGGTCACGCGACGCGGCCCGCTCCGGCAAGCTCGCCGAACGCCTCCACGCGACCACGGGCGCGACCTACCAGGGCTTTAGTAACGCCGACGCCTCCGACCTGGAGCGGACCCTGGCGAAGACGGCCCTCGTCGTCAGCGCCGGGCCCGAAGGGGCGCGGCTCATCTCGGCCGCGCAATGGAAGGGCCGCGACGGGCTTCGCGTCGTCGTCGACCTGAACGCCGTCCCCCCCGCGGGGATCGAGGGGGTCGAGGCGAACGACAAGAACGTCGACCGGGGCGGGATCCGCGCCTGGGGCGCGCTCGGCGTCGGCGGCCTCAAGATGAAGATCCACAAGCGGGCGATCCAGGACCTCTTCCGCTCCAACGACAAGATCCTCGACGCCGAGGAAGTCCTGGAGCTGGGCCGCGACCTCGTCTGAGAGGCCGTCGCCAGGAGTCGGGGAAATCCCCGAATGACGGCCTTCCCCCTCGCGGGGGAAGGTGGCACGAAGGGCCGGATGAGGGGGAGACGAGCACGAAAGCCGTCGCCCAATCGTGTTTCCGGATTGCGAATTCCGACGGATCCTCGCTCGTCCTCCCCCTCATCCGACCCCTTCGGGGTCTGACTTCCCCCACGAGGGGGGAAGGCGTCGGAGGGTCGGCGCTACGACACTGAGGGACCGCCTCGGAAGGACGCGCCCCGCGCAAAGTCAGGGTTGCGGGACGCCCGGGATCGGGCCCTTCGTCGTCGTCTGGATGCGGCCGATGTACATGTCCGAGGCGATGTAGAAGACGCTGCGGTCCTCGCCCCAGGCGCAGTTGCCGCAGGCCTCGCCGGTGGCGAGCGTCCCCAGGTGCTTGCCCGCGGGCGAGAAGATCAGGACGCCTCCCGGGCCGGTCGCGAAGACGTTGCCGGCGTCGTCGACCTTCAGGCCGTCGGGCAACCCTTTACGCTTGCCGGCCAGGGGCGTGACGTCCGCGAACACCTTGCCGGCACCGAGCGTGCCGTCGGCGGCGACGGGATAGGCCATCCAGATCGCCCGTTTGGGGTCGGAGTTGGCGACGTAAAGGGTCTTCTCGTCGGGCGAGAAGGCGATGCCGTTGGGGAAGCTCAACTCGCGCGTCAGGAGCGTCAGTCGGCCGTCGACGCCGAGCTTGTAGACGCCGTTGAAGGCCAGCTCCTTGCCCTGGTCGTGGTTGTCGCCCAGCAGGCCGTAGGGCGGGTCGGTGAAGTAGAAGTCGCCGTTGGACTTGAAGGCGCCGTCGTTGGGGCTGTTGAGGCGCTTGCCCTCATAACGGTCGACGAGGGTGGTGAACTTGCCGTCGGCTTCGAGACGGGCGATCCGGCGGTCGCCGTGCTGGCAGAGGACGAGCCGGCCCTTCTCGTCGAAGGTCAGGCCGTTCGAGCCCGGCTCGCCGCCCCGGCCGACGGAGCCGGTGTAACCGCTGGGCTTGAGGGCGACGGACGTCCCTTTCGCCTTCATCCACTGGTGCACGACGTTCTCGGGCACGTCGGAGAACAGCAGCCGCCCGACGGTGGAGTCCCAGACGGTCCCCTCGGACCAGTCGAAGCCCTCGGCGATCCGCTCGACGCGTGCGCCGGGCGGGATGAGCCGGTCGAGCGCCGGGTCGAGGCGTTCGATCGCCCCCAGCGTCGGCGGCTCCTGCGCCGCCGCCTCGCGGCCGGCGAGCAACGCGGTCGCGACGAGGCACAGGCGGAACGAGGCTCGCGACGTCCGCGGCCTGAATCGACGAACCTGGTTCATATGTCGGCGTCTCCCTATTGTCGTGGCTGGCGTGCGGCGGGTCGTCCCGCGACCCGAAGGTATCCGATCGCCGGGGCCCTCGCAACGCGGCGGCGGTCGCGCCGGCGGCGTCGAAGCTGAGGGAGACGCCTCGACTGCGAAGCCTTCAAGGTCTCACTCTCCAGAACCAGTCGGGATCGCCGAAGAGCCCCGCGGCCACGTGCTCGCCGAGGCTGCGGTAGCTCTCCCACTGGGCCTCGTCGAAGAACTGGTTGGCGGTGCTCTCGTGCGGGAAGTCGGAATGGAGCGCCTTGTACTCGGCGACGTCGACCTCCTCGTCGCCCGTGAGGGAGGTCTTCAGGTAGAGGAGCAGCGAGGTCGCCACGGTCTCCTCGTCGTAGCGGACGCGGTAGAGCGCCGCGTGCTTCCGCGACCGCTTCGGGCCGGTCGATCCGGCGACCGCGGCCGGCACCAACTCGTCGATGGTCCCGAGCCGGCCGCGCACGGCGGCGGGCATGTCGCCCCCGGTCACCAGGGCGTCCAGCTCCGCGTCCGTGAACGGCTCGACGTAGGCGTCGAAGTCGATCCGGACCTTGCGGATCAGCTCGCCCAGGCCCTCCATCGTGTAGTCCGGGTCGGCGCTGCCGTCGCAGACGATGATCCTGGGCACGCGGCGGCGGATCAATTCGTAGCCGCCCATGTTCTCGAAGAACCCGCCGTCGGAGACGTGCCAGTAGCGGCCCCACGGGCCGGGATAGAGCGCCAGCCATTCCGAGATCAGCAGGGTGTGCGTCAGGAAGGTCCGCGGCACGGCGTAGACGAGCCGTCGGAGGAAGCTGAGGGCGGGGAACCCGCGCCGCCCGGACAGCGCCAGCCCGCTGTCCCACCAGCGGCCGGTGCGGAGGTTGGCCAGGCCGAACAGCAGCGCCGTGCCGAGCCGGGTCGACTGGCCCCGCCCCGGTCCGATGGCCGCCCCGGAGAGCGCGACCCACTCCCGGAGCGAGAGCATCTCGACCTTGCCGCTCGCCTCGCCGGTGACGTCGAGCGCCGGGTGATCTGAGCCCGGACCGGCGTTGAGGGGTTTCACGCGGGTCCGCAGCGTCTTCGCCCCGGCCCGGCCGACGTCGGCGCCCCAGGCCGAGTGCCAGCGCGTGCCGACGGTCATCCCGATCGGGCTCACGGCGAGGCTCTCCCCCTTGCGGTCGCGGTTGCCTCGGAGCGAGGAGAAGTCGATCGTCTGGTTGACCGTCAGGTTGATCAGGTGGAACGGGCCCCCCATCTCGTGGGGGAGGTAGTCCTTCAGCGTGGGGACGTCGTCGCCGGCGATGACCTCGGTGACGTCCGCCGAGCCGGGCCGCCGCCGCACGGGGTTCGAGGCGCCGAGGTAGGCCCGCGCCAGCCGCGCGGCGTACATGTCCGAGAACGACGAGCGATTGACGAACGTGAGCGCCCGCGGGTGGGCGAGGACGGCCGAGACGACCAGCGCGGCGACCGTGGCGATGAGACCTCGCCAGTACGAATCCCCGCCCTGAAAGGCCGCGTGGGCCGCGAACGAATAGAGGATCAGCGGCACCGCGAACAGGACCGCGGCCAGCAGCCCCGCCCCGACCTGGGCCTGGAAGTCGCGCGACGACGAGGACGACTCGACGGCGGGCCCGCGGGTCGGCACGAACATCCCGGCGAGCATCCGGCCCAGCGGGACCAGGCCGACGATCGTGATGAAGAACGTCGAGAAGGCCCGGATGTAGGCGTCGTTCCGGGCCGTGTATTGCTGGAGCGAATAGCCGATCGTGTCCACGACGGCCAGGGCGAGGGCCCCGGCGGCCAGGGTCATCGCGAACCCCAGGTCGTACGTGAGGATGTTCCGCGTGCGCAGCCGCTGCGTGTTCTCGTCGCCCGCCCCGAGCGCCGCCTGGCGCCTCCGCCCGCGGGCCCAGGCCATCTCGACGTGAACGAAGGCCAGCAGGCTCGACAGCCCCAGCAGCAGGGGCTCGGTCTGCAGCCCGAAGTACAGGGCGAGGCCGATCAGCCCCGACGCCACCAGCAGCAGCAAGACCAGCGTCGGCCCCTGGAACCGCTCGTCGCGGTCCTGAGAGACCAGCCAGAAGCCGATCCCCAGCGGCACGACAAGGAGCAGCAGGATGCCTTCGGCCACCAGGAACCAGGGGCTGTAGAAGGCCCCGAAGATCCCCTCCAGCAGGTGGCCGATCGGCGTCCCGCCGCCGCCCACCGCCACCAGCCTCGTGAACGCCAGGACCGGGCTCAGCAGCTTGTAGCGGACGGCGTCCATCGTGCCGAAGAGGGCGAAGAACAGGGCCCCCAGGACGAGGTGGACGCTCACGAAGTTGCGGAAGTAGTTGGCCGCGTTCACCCGGTCGTCGCCGGCCCCCGCGGGCGCGAGGTAGTTGCTCTGCCGCCGCAGCCAGGCGATCTCGGGCGAGCCCGGGTGGATCAGCGCGCCCTCGACGTGCGAGGGGCCCGGCGGGTAGTCGCGGCCGCCGATCCCCTGCACCGGCGTCCTGCGCAGGCGGTCGAAGGCGCGGCCCAGGAACGAGCCGATGTAGCCGCCGCCGGAGACCGTCGACAGGAAGTCGACCCGCCTCAGCCGCTTCGCCCGCGCCAGCGCCTGGAGCACGCCCAGGTTGAACGTCGCGCTCCGCACGCCCCCGCCCGACAGGGCAAGACCCGTCACGTCGTCGGGCCACGTCGGCGTCGTCCCGTCGATCGTCGTCAGCGGGGCGCCCGTGTTGTCGGGCGACTCGGCGACCCGGGCCCGACGCCGGCCGAGCGCCTTCGACTCGCGCCGGCGCAGCTCGGCGGGGTACTCCGGGGCGTCGTCGCGCCGCTGGCGCGCGTCCTCGATCAGGACGTCGGCGGCCTTCTCGCTGGCCATGTAGATGTTCGTGACCAGGAAGTAGCCCGGGATCAGCGGGAAGATCGAGCCGTCGACAACCCGGAGGCCGTGGACCTTGCGGACGCCGAACCTCGCGTCGAGCACGGCCGACGGGTCGCCGGTCGGGCCCATCCGGCAGGTCCCGCAGGCGTGGTGGCCCCACGCTTCGCGGAGGATCCACCTCTGGATCGCGGCGTCGTCGTCCGTCGGGACGGCCTCCCCGGGATGCAGTTCCTTCTTGACGAACAGCCGCGCGTTCCGCGATATCCCCCTCACGAACTTCACGCCGTCGACGAGCGCGTGCAGGTCCGGGTCCTGCAACGACGCGCCGGGCCGGGACTCCTCGTTGAAGTAGTGGAAGTTGATCTCGGGCGTGTCGCGGGGGTCGGTCGTGCGGAGGCGGACGACGCCGCCGTTGTTGCGCGTCCTTCCCTTGAGGATCACCCACGAGAACTTATCGTGCTGCTCGCCGACGGCCGAATAGCCGACCGAGTAGCCCTTGAACGGCAGGGGCGCGCCGAAGATGAACAGGTCCGGCTGCGGCTGTTCCGGGGACGATCGCTTGAAGATCCCCAGGATGGCCCCGTTGGAAGCGTACAGGCCCGTCCCCTGCTCGCGCCACTCCTGGAGGTGGGGGTCGGACGACGGCCGGGCGGGGTCCGACCGGACCTTGGCCCCTTCGAGGAGCGGGAAGTCGGCCTGCATCTCGCTGACGAGAGAGACCTCGTAGCGGTCTTGCAGGTTGCGGCCCACGCCGGGCAGGTCGATGCGACGGGGGGCCTGGTCCTCGCCGCGGATGACTTCCGAATACCCGTCGCGGAGGGCGCAGAGGGTCGGGTCGCCGGCCTGCTCGGCCAGTCGCGCCAGCGCCTCGGGGTCGCCGATTCCCGAGAGCATCAGGAGCTGGGGCGTGTTGAACGAGCCGCCGCAGAGGACGACCTCGCCGCCCGGCTTGACGAAGGCCCGCTCCAGCGTCCCCGCCTCGTCGCTGGGGCTGACGTGGGCTCGGTAGAGCCGGGCGCCCCGGCGGAACTCCACCCCCACGGCGCGCGGCAGGGCCGAATGGTCGAAGAGGACGCGGCTCACCAGGCAGTCGGTCATGATCACGAGCCGATCGGGGTGGGCGCCGACGACCTCGAGCAGCCTCTCGCGCGGGCCGGAGCGCCGCCCGCGACGGACGTTCGGCGCGGCCGGATCCTCGTGATTCGGCGTCTCCCGGCCGCAGACGGCCAGCGGGATGAGGACCACGCCCTCCGGGCTCTCGGCCTGGGTGGTCGCGTGATTGGGGTCGAGCGCCTGCGAGGCCCGACCGCGGAGGATCGTCCGGGCCCAGGTCCAGCCGCCGTCGAGCCCGGTCGCCGACACCTGCTTGAGGGCCGCCTTGATCATGCCGATCAACTGCCGGTCGCCCAGGCCGAGCTTCAGGTCGAGCACGCTCGTGCGGAGCCAGCCGGCGTAGCCGTGCCGCCCCCCGGTGTGGTCGACGTCCTTGCCGATCAGCCAGAGGAAGCCCTCCCAGGCCCGGCCCAGGAACCTCGTCGGCAGGGGCTTCGGCCTCGGCAGGTACTGGTTGCGCTCGAGCTTCTCGAAGTAGGCCCTCATCGCGGCGGACCGCCACGAATCGTCGTCGAGGTAGACCGCCAGGTCGTCCCAGTCGGAGTCGGGGCCGGCGATGGTGATCATCGCGTTGTGGATCGTGCAGCCGCCGAGCGCCGCGGCGCGGGGGTAGAAGATCCCCGCGTGGGAGGCGTCCTCGTGGTTCGCCCGGTCGGGCTCGTGCCACTTGGGGTCGGGGCCGGCCGGGGGGTTCTCGTAGTGCTTCACGAAGAACCGCCAGCTCAGCTTCGGATCCTCGCTGGAGTCGGCGTGCAGGCCCGGGACCAGGCTGACCTCGGGCGCGTCGGCGGGCCCGCCGTGCGAGCCGGCCTCGATCACGAGCACCCGGCAGCCGTCCAGGGCCAGCCGGGCCGCCAGCGGGCCCCCGCCCGCCCCGGAGCCCACGACGATGTAGTCGAATCCCTCATGCCGGGGGACGTCCGTCTCGGCCGTCGTCATGGCTCGCCTCGAGGTTCACGCCTGTCGGGCCGGATCGCCGCGCGGTCCGGCGACCGCTCAGAAGGTCTTCAGCAACTCGATCAGCGCGTCCTTGTCGTCGTCGGTCATGGTCTTGAACCAGGGGAAATCGTGGCCCCGGTCCATCACGAGGTCGGGGCATTTGCTCACTTCCAGCAGGGCCGGGGCGACCTGGTCGTGCAGGACCTTCTGCGTGGCCTCGGCCTTCAAGCCCCGTTCGCGGATCTCCGCCAGCGCCTTCGTGGTGAGCGCCGCGGCCTTCCGGAGCTTCTCCGGGTCGGCCTCGGGGTTGATGTTCGCCAGCAGGTTGACCGGCGTCCCCTCGGGGATCGGCCCGAGCCGCACCTCGCCGACGCGGCCGAGCAGGAAGGCCATGACGAAGGCCAGGCCGAGCGCGGCGAACAGCGGAATGTAACCCCAGAGCCACCGCCGCCTGAGGCTGGTCGCCCGGAGCAGCCCGAACAGGGCGAGCACGACGAACGCCGCGGGCAGGAAGAGCAGCCGGCGATCCCGGAGCCAGGGGTGCGCGCCGAGCGTCTCCATCAGGAAATCGACGTTCGTGATCGCGAGGTACGGGACGTGCCGCGCGGGGATCGTGAGCCAGGTCTCGACCGGCGTGCGCCAGATGAGCCCGTGATCCTGCTTCAGCCGTTCCGGGGTCGCGCCGTTGTAGCTGGAGCTTTCCAACCGCCGGTCGGGCCAGAGGAGCTTGCGGATCGCGTCGTCGAACGCCAGCAGGCGGCCGTCGACCGAGGGGTCGTTGTTGAAGAGGCCGAGGCTGTTGTTGTGCAGCAAGGGCGCGCCGGCCCAGATCGAGACCAGGGTCGGAACCCGGTAGAACCCCGGCCCGCCGCCGCCGGCCGCCACGCCCGACGCCGTCTTGTGCCGCGGCGTGTACTGGTCGGGCCCGCCCGATTCGCCCAGGAACGGGTTGAAGAACGAGATCGCCCCCTCGGGGGGGAGCTTCTGGTAGTCGGCCGAGCTGAAGTCCTGCCACATGTGGCCCGTCATCGCGTTGGTCGCCACGGCGCGGGCCGAGTTCGTGCCGACGTAGTCGATCGGAATCCGGTAGTCGGTGGAGAGGTAGTTGTGCAGCCAGAAGGCCGGCTTCTTAACGATCTCCTTGGCCCAGTCCCGGTACCTGGGATCGGCCAGCCAGCGGCCCGGGTCGTGGTCCCAGTACTCCCCGCGATCGGCGAACGCCTGCATCTCGGCGTGGCGTTCGGCGGGCTGGATGCTCGAATGGCAGACGATGCAGTTGCGGGCGAAGACCTGGCGGCCGTGCTCGAGCTTGGTCGTATCGATCCGCCGGGCGCGCTCCGCGGCCAACAGCTCGGCGAAATCCGCCTTCTCCCGCTCGGCCTTCGCCTTCAACGACGGCTCGTCGACGGGCTTCGTCCGATCGAGGTCGTCCTGGACGTCGAGCAGGCGCATCGGCGGAGTGATCTTGAGGAAGTAGTCGCGCATCGGGCCGACGCGTTCCTGGGTGGCGATCCAGTAGAGCGAGTGGGCCTCGCAGTCTTCGATCCGGAAGGGCTCCTGGGGCTGGAACCCGACGAGCAGGCGATTGATCCGGATCCACTGCTCCCAGTACGAACCGATATTCAAGTAGACCCGCGCCAGGGCCCCGTAACCGCCGATCGAGTCGGAGCCGTCCAGCAGGATGCGCGGGACGCGGCGGGGGTTCTCGTTCGACTTCGCCAGCTCGGCGGCGGCGACCGCGTGCTCGGGCAGGTCGGCCTCGAGCTGCTTGAGGTACTCGACCATCGCCAGATACGACGGGGATTTGTCGATCTCCGCGTCGCCCCAGAGCGACGGGAACTTCGCGGAGGCCGGCGTGAGCGTCTCCTTCGGGTTCTTCAGCGACAGCGCGACCCGCTGCGGCAGCGCGAAGATCGAGTTCATGGTGTTCGTGTTGTTGATGTTGTCCGACGGCAGCAGCGACGTGTCGATCGTCCCCGGCGGCTGGCTGTCCAGCAGGTGGTAGACGAAGCTGTCCTTGTTCAGGAGGTTGCCGAAGACCCCGCGGATCCGCAGATACTGGGCGCCGGTGTTCCCCGAGAGGTTCTCCCATCGGGGGTCGGTGATGTCGCGGGGCGGGTTGAGGGGATGGAACGAGGTGTGGCAGAACGCGCAGGCCATCCCCACGCGGAAGGGCCGCACCAGGTCGGGGTTGCCGTAGTAGTCGGGATCGTTGTAGTACCGATCGGCGTCCCAGGCCGCGCGGGCCTTCCCGTCGAACTTGGGGTTCGGAAAGAGTCGCAGGCCGATCACCCCGCTGGAGAGCCCGTAGATGTCGGGGGGCAGGGTCGGCGTTTTGGCCGTGGCGGCCGCGCCGTAGGCCCCGGCGCCTTCGGGGCGGGGGTAGGTCGTCCGCGGGTCATAGTCGGCGGCCTGCTGGCGATCGAAGACCCGCTTGAGATACTCGGCCCGCGCCGCCCGCCGTTCGGCGTCGGACGGGACGTTGAGCCAGAGGCCGAAGTCCGTCGCCTCGGGCGCGCCGGTGCGCATCATCTCGGGCTCGTTGATGATCCCGGCGTCGCGGAAGACGGTCGCGCGGTTGCGGCTGTCCAGGAGCTTGAGCAGGTCGCTGGCGCCGAAGCTGTTGTTCGCCAACCAGTCCCAGAAGCCCTCGTTGCCCGAGCACCAGCTCATCCAGGTGTTGCGGCCG
Organism: Paludisphaera mucosa; assembly: GCF_029589435.1. NCBI lineage: Bacteria > Pseudomonadati > Planctomycetota > Planctomycetia > Isosphaerales > Isosphaeraceae > Paludisphaera > Paludisphaera mucosa. The sequence goes on from NZ_JARRAG010000001.1 coordinate 2,268,252, forward strand.
ATCGCCTCCGAGACGCTCAACGGCAGCGCCCCGACGTCCCGTTTGGGGCGCAGACCGATCGCGGGTCGGCGCTCGTCCGACGGCGAGGCCGGCGTGGGCGGGAGGTCGACGAGCTGATCGGGCCAGTCGGTCGCCCCCTCGGCCTTCCGCCCGACGACGTCCATCCTGGGGAAGTAATCGCGGTGCGGCGGCGCGTAGTCTTTCGCCGCATCCTGGGGCGTGCGGTTGGCGAACCGGGCCCGCACCATCGCCTCGTCGTCGGGCGGGACGCCCCCCGAACGCGAGCAGCCGCCGAGCGGCCCCAGGACCGCCGCCGACAGGACGAGGCCGCAGGCCAGGCCGCGGGGCCCACGAAAGCCGGCCGGCCTCGCGCCGAACCCGGACGCGGCGCCCGCCGTCGCGAGGTCCGGAGCCTTTCGCACGGAAATCATGGCGCGGATCCCCCGGGATGAACGTCGAAGGTGATGCGCAAGGGAACGCCGGCCGAAACTTGCCCTCCGGCCGGGATTCGATCAGCGTGTGGTCCGGGACGCGCGATCGCCCGGCTCGACCATCCGGCGATTCGGCGAACGTCCTGAATTCGGAGGCCCGCCGCGACGGCTTCCGGGCCCTCGCGACCCGGGCGCTTGCAATGCTAACGCGTCGAAGTGGGCCATATTCCGGACTTACTATACGGGCTTGGCTCCGAAATCTTTAGCAAAATCCCCATTAAAGCGACCCAAGATGATCGACTCCGACGGCCCGCGCGCAAGCACGCCCGGCCGACGGGCTTGCGTCGGCCGGGCGTGGGGGCTTCGAGGCCTCGGCGATCCCCGGGTCGTCAGGCGACGGCCTTCGTCTCCTCGTCGGCGTCGTAGAGCAAAAGGTTGGACCGGTGGAACTCCTCGTGAGTCACCTCGAAGGGGGAGCCGTTGATGGCCCACATCCCCTCGATCACCTCTTCGATCTCGCCCTCGGGCTCGTCCCAGGTGGCGACCATCGTCTCCTCGCCCCGAACCAGGACTTCGAGGCCCTGGTCCAAAAGGTAGGTCTCGATCTCGCCGCGGTGGGCCGGATCGACGGTGAAGGTCCAGCGGATCAGCTCGATGGTCAGCGTCGTTTCGGCGCTCATGTTTCGCCTCCCTCCGTGGATTGCGTGGTGCGGACGTCCCCTTTTCCCATCGGCCCCCGCGATCGCCCGGCTTGAAACATCGGACCTCCCGCGACGATGATCGAGGGGGCGACGAACGGGCCGGGCGAACCGGCGCGGTCGGGCCGAATGTCAGGAGCGACCAGGTCATGACGATCGTCCAGAAGATGCGGGCCCAGCTCGTCCCCGCCATGAAGGCCCGCGACGCCGCGAAGCTGGCGTTCCTCCGGTACTGGATCGCCCAGCTCACCCTGGGGACCGGGGCCGAGATGGAGGACGCCGAGGCGGTCAAGAAGATGCGCAGCGTCCTGAAGGAGGCGAAGTCGGGCGTGACCACCTTCACGGCCGAGGAGTTGGAATTGCTCCGCGAGTGGGTCCCCGCCAGCCTCGGCCCCGACCAGATCCTCGAAGCCCTCGCGCCGGCCGCCGACCAGATCCGCGCCGCGGCCAAGGACGGCATGGCCCTGGGCGTCGCCATGAAGGCGCTCGCGGGCCGACCCGTGGAGACCGAGGACGTCAAGGCGGCGGTCGCGGCCCTGCGGAGCCAGCCTTGACCGCGCGCGAGCCGATTGTTTAACCTTGATCCAACGGCTCGCGCCCCCCGCCCACCGGCCCGCTGACCCCCTGAGGCCGAAACGCATGCACCGACGCCCGCTCGTCCGGCCCCCCATGGCGCTGCTCGCGCTCGCCTCGTCCGTCGCGATCGCGAGCGCCCAGGACGCGACGAGCCCGCCGGCCGACGCCTCGAAGGCCGGGACCATCCTCGCGACCCGCTGCCTGAAGTGCCACGGCGGCGAGAAGACGCGCGGCGGGCTCCGCGTCGACGACCGCGAGGCGCTCCTCAAGGGGGGCGACCTCGGCCCGGCCGTCGACGTGAAGGCCCCGGACGAGAGCCTCATGCTCAAGGCGGTCCGCTACGAGGACGGCCTGGAGATGCCCCCCTCGGGCCGCCTGCCCGAGGCCGAGGTGAAGGTCCTCGCCGACTGGGTCGCCGCCGGCGCGCCGTGGTCGATGGACGTCGCCAAGCCGAAGCCGGCGGCGGCCGAGAAGCCCGCCGGCGCGGCGACGGTGGGCACGTGGCCGTACCGCGAGATCGTCCGGCCCCCGATCCCGACGGTCCGGACGCAGTCCTGGGCCCGCAACCCGATCGACGCCTTCCTGCTCGCGAAGCTGGAGGCCGACGGCCTCGCCCCGGCCCCCGAGGCCGACCGCCGCACCCTGATCCGCCGCGCGACCTACGACCTGACCGGCCTGCCGCCGACTCCCGCCGAGGTCGAGGCCTTCGAGGCCGATGCCGGGTCCGACGCCTTCGAGCGGCTGGTCGACCGCCTGCTGGCCTCGCCCCAGTACGGCGAGGCCTGGGGCCGCCACTGGCTGGACCTCGTCCGCTACGCCGAGACCAACGGCTACGAGCGCGACGCCGCCAAGCCGTTCATCTGGCGATATCGCGATTACGTCGTCGACGCCTTCAACCGCGACAAGCCGTTCGACCGCTTCATGCTCGAACAGCTCGCCGGCGACGAGGTCGCGCCCGACTCGGTCGAGGCCCAGGTCGCCACCGGCTTCTACCGCCTCGGCATCTGGGACGACGAGCCGGCCGACCGGGCTCTCGCCCGCTACGACACGCTCGACGGCATCGTCTCGACCGTCGGCCAGGTCTTCCTGGGCATGACGATCAACTGCGCCCGCTGCCACGACCACAAGAAGGACCCGATCCCCCAGACCGACTACTACCGGCTGCTGGCCTTCTTCATCGACATGGGCGCCCAGCCCGGCCTGGAGACGCGGAAGGTCGGCCCGAACAACGTCGAGGTCATGGCCGCCCGCGAACGTGGCCACGCCGAGCCCCACGTCCTGCTGCGCGGCAACCCGAACCTGCCCGGCCCCAAGGTCGAACCCGGCGTGCCGGTCGTCCTCGACTCGGGCCAGGCGACGTTCGGCCCCGGCGCGGGCAAGCGCCGCGCGCTCGCCGAGTGGCTCGCCGACCGCCGCAACCCGATGACCGCCCGCGTGCTCGCCAACCGGCTCTGGCAGTACCATTTCGGCCGCGGCATGGTCCCCTCCCCCAACGACTTCGGCAGCCTGGGCGAGCCCGCGACGCACCCCGAGCTGCTCGACTGGCTGGCCTCGGAGCTGCTGGACGGCGGCTGGACGATCAAGCGGATGCATCGGCTGATCATGCTCTCGAACGCCTACCGGATGTCGTCGCGGGCCTCCGAGGCGGCCCTGGCCCGCGACCCGGCGAACCATAAATTCTGGCGCTTCCCGATGCGGCGGCTGACGGCCGAGGAGGTCCGCGACGCGGTCCTGTCGGTCAGCGGCGTGCTCAACCCGAAGGCCGGCGGGCCGCCGATCTGCCCACCCATCCCGGCCGACGTGCTCGCCGGCCAGTCGGTCCCCGGCCAGGGCTGGCAGGTCGCCCCGCCCGACGAGGCGGCGCGGCGGAGCGTCTACGTCCACATCAAGCGGTCGCTGGCCCTGCCGATCCTGGCGACCCACGACGCGGCCGACACCGATTCGAGCTGCCCCGTCCGCTACACCACGACCGTCCCCACCCAGGCGCTCGGCCTGCTCAACGGGGCCTTCACTCACGAGCACGCCGCCCACTTCGCCGACCGCCTCGCCGCCGGCCGCGCGGGCGACCTCGCCTCCCAGGTCCGCGAGGCCGTGCTGCTGACCACCGGCCGCGAGCCTTCCGCCGAGGAGTCGCGGCGCGACGTCGCGTTCATCCGATCGCTGCAGGCGGAGGCGGGCCTCTCCGAGCGTGCCGCGCTGGTGCAGTACGCCCTGCTGGCGCTCAACGCCAACGCCTTCATCTATCTCGACTGATCGAGGGAGCGGAAGCCATGAACCCGGTAGACGAGCCCCGCCCCTCCCGAGCGTCGACGAACCAGTTCTGCGGCCGTACGCGACGCGAATTCCTGTGGGAGTCGGGCGGCGGCTTCACCGCGGCGGCGCTCGCGGGGATGCTCTCGCAGGACGGCTTCCTGGCGAGCCAGGCCCGCGCGGCCGACGGCCTCAAGCCGTTCGTCAACCCGCTCGCCCCCAAGGTCCCGCCGAGGCCGGCGAAGGCCAAGAGCGTGATCTTCCTGTTCATGTACGGCGGCCCCAGCCACGTCGACACGTTCGACTACAAGCCCGACCTCTACGCCCTCGACGGCAAGACGATCGAGGTCAAGACCTTCGGCCGCGGCGGCAAGCGCAACGAGGGTCGGGTCGTCGGCCCCAAGTGGGCCTTCCGCCCCTACGGCGAGTCGGGCAAGCTGGTCTCGGACCTCTTCCCGAACGTCGGTACGTGCGTCGACGACATGGCGTTCATCCACTCGATGTACGCCGAGTCGCCGATCCACGGCTCGGCCATGCTGATGATGAACTCGGGCCGGATCCTCAGCGGCCACCCCTGCCTGGGCTCGTGGGCGACCTACGGGCTGGGGAGCGAGAACCAGAACCTCCCCGGGTTCGTCGTCATGCTCGACAAGACCGGCGGGCCGATCAGCGGCCCCAAGAACTGGTCGAGCGGATACATGCCGGCCGTCTACCAGGGGACCGTCATCCGGGCCGACGGCGTGCCGATCCACGACCTCTCGCCCCCCAAGGGGATCGACCGCCCGCTCCAGCGCCGGCTGCTCGACCGCCTCCGCGAGAAGAACGAGGACCACCACGCCGCCCGGGCCGACAACTCCGAGCTGGCCGCGCGGATCGCCAGCTACGAGCTGGCCTTCCAGATGCAGCAGCACGCCCCCGAGGCCGTCGACTACGCGCAGGAGAGCGAGGAGACGCTGTCCCTCTACGGCATCGACCGCCGCGAGACGGCCGACTTCGGCCGCAAGTGCCTGCTCGCCCGACGCCTCGTCGAGCGCGGGGTGCGGTTCATCCAGGTCTACTCGGGCGGCTCGCACGGCGACGCCAACTGGGACGCCCACACCGACATCGTGGCCAACCACACGATGCACGCCGGCCGCACCGACAAGCCCATCGCCGGCCTGATCAAGGACCTCAAGCGCCGGGGCCTGCTCGACGAGACCCTGATCGTCTGGGGCGGCGAATTCGGCCGCCAGCCGACCGCCGAGTACGAGAAGGGGACCGGCCGCGACCACAACTCGTTCGGGTTCACCATGTGGATGGCCGGCGGCGGGATCAAGGGGGGGACCAGCGTCGGCACGACGGACGAGCTGGGGAGCCGGGCGGTCGACGACCGGTTCCACGTCAAGAACCTCCACGCCACGATCCTCAACCAGCTCGGCTTCGATCCCGACGCCCTGTCCTACTTCTACGGCGGCCTCGACCAGAAGCTCGTCGGCGTCGAAGGGGCCGAGCCGATCCATCAACTGATCTGACGCCGTTTACGCCTTGATCTCTTCCGGAGCCTCGCCCCCGATGCCTACGAGACCGTCGACGGCCGTCCTGATCCTCCTCGCCGCCGGGCTCTCCGGAGCCGCCGGCCGGGCCGTCGCCGAGCCTCCCGTCACGCGCGAGGCGGCCTGCAGCTGGGCGGCCGAGCCCCCCAAGCTCGACGGCAAGCTCGACGACGCCTGCTGGCGGGACGCGAAGCCGATCACCGATTTCGCCGCCTTCTGGCTCGGCGAGCCGCGGTCGGGCGCGAAGGCCCTGCTCGCGTGGGACGACCAGGCGCTCTACTACGCCGCCGAGATGGCCGACGCCGAGCTGCGCGCCTACGGCAGCGAGCGCAACGACCACCTCTGGGAGGGGGACGTCTTCGAGATGTTCTTCAAGCCCCGCGAGGACAAGCCCGCCTATTACGAGTTCCAGGCCAACCCGCGCGGGGTGGTCTTCGAGGTCGCCTTCGCCCGCCGCGGCTCGCTCGGCCACACGTTCCGCGAGGAGCCCATCCTGGGCAACAAGGCGGTCGTCGCCCTGAAGGGGACGCTCGACCGCCCGGGCGACGTCGACGAGGGCTGGGCCGTCGAGGGCCGGATCCCCTGGTCGGCCTTCGCCCCCACCGGCGGCAAGCCCCAGGCCGGCGACGCCTGGAAGTTCGCCCTCTGCCGCTACGACCACGGCCCCGAAGGGACCAAGCCCGTCCTCATGAGCTCGGCCCCGCTCTCGATGCCGAGCTTCCACCGCTACGAGGACTACGGGACGATCCGCTTCGAAGCGAAGCCCTGACGCCCGCCGTCAGTCCGCGTCGGCCGCGCACAGGGGGCCGACGCAGCCGGCGACGATGTGCTGCACGAGGTTGTAGACGATGATCGGCAGCAGCACCAGGGGCTGCGACGCCAGGATCGTCGACGCCAGCACGAGCCCGGTGCCGTTGTTGTTCATCCCCATGCCGAACATGAGCGCCGCGCGCTGAGGACGGCCCGCGCCCAGCAGCCGGCCGATCGCGTAACCGCCCACGAACGTGAGCACGCAAAGACCCGTCGACGCGATCAGGGCGACGCCGAGGAAGTCCCAATCCGGGTTCGCGAGCGCCTGCGGCAGGCACGCCGACGCGTTCGAGTAGCAGAGGACCAGCAGGACGAGCGTCGCAGCGGGCTTCAGCACGGCTTCCAGACGCTCAACGGTCGCGGCGGGCGCGAGCCGGCGGGCGAGCATGCCGAGCAGCGACGGGATCAGCACCCAGGCCGTGAGGAAGACGCCCGTCCCGCGGCCGGCCAGGGCCTGCAGCTCGGCCGCGACGTCGCCCGACGCCGCCAGCCCCGCGAACCGCAGCAGGGCCGGCGTGGCGAGCGGGCTGGCCAGGGTCGACCCGACCACCAGACCCAGGCTCAGGGCCATGTCGGCCCCGACGTTCTGCGCCCACCCCGTCGACGACCCCGCGATCGGCATCGCCGCGACGAGCGTCAGGCCCACGAGCAGGTTCGACGCCTCGCCCGGGCTGTGCCACGCGACGAGGATCGGCGTCAGCGCCAGCAAATAGGCGAGCGGGATCGCCATGTTCGCGAAGAGCCCGGCCAGCACGACCGACGGCCGCCGCGCGATCGCCCGCAAGCGGTCCGGCCGCGCCCGCAGGCCGGCGTTGAACAGCAGGATCGCCAGCAGGAGCGCCGGGCCCGTAGCCTCGACCCGGACCGACCCCGCCCCGACGTCGAACAGGCGGACGTCGCGGATCCAGAGCCCGAACGCCGGCATCGCCCGGGCCGCGAGATACGACGCCGCGACGCAGAACGGCATCCGACGATGGATCCAATGATTCCAGTGCGAGACCATCTCAATCGCTCCTTGATCGGGGCGACGCCGGGCCCCGGGCCGCACGCCCGTCCGCCTCTTCGACGTCGGCCCGAATGCTAGGAGGCTCCCCTGAGACGGCCGCGAGGCGAGGATAAGATCGAACTTATCTCCGCCTCACGAACCCCTCAGCATGGTCTGTGTATGATGGGCCGAGGCCGGGCGGTCGTCGTTTCGGCCCTTCCAAGACTCGTCTCGCGGAGATGGAAATCATGCGGACCCTGATCCTGAAAGCCCTCGGCGCGATCCTCCTGACGATCCCGGCCGGCTCTTCCTCTGCGGCGGCCGACGACGAGGCCCCCAAGGCGGTCCTCGACGCGATCAAGGCGAAGTTCCCGAAGGCCGAGATCACGCACGTCGAGAAGGAGGAGGAAGACGAAGAGACCATCTATGAAATCTCGTTGAAGGACGGCGACTCCCGCCACGACGTGGACGTCCGCCCCGACGGCCGGATCGAGGCGATCGAGACCGAGATCAAGACGTCCGACCTGCCGAAGCCCGTCGCCGACCTCGTCGCCGCGAAGTACCCCGGCAAGGCCGTCAAGAAGACCGAGAAGGTCGTCGAGTTCGAGAAGGACCGCGAGGTCACGACCTACGAGGTCGAGGTCAGCGTCGACGGCAAGACGCAGGAGATCGAGGCGACCCCGGACGGTAAGATCGTCGACGAGGATGACGATGACGACGATGAAGACGACGACGCCTGAACGGGGCGACGCTGGTCCGCGCGGGCGGCGGGAGGGGGACGCGTGCTGGGCATGAAGGTGCTGGTCGTCGAGGACGACGAGGAGATCGCCGACTTCCTGGTGCGCGGCCTCCGCGAGGAGGGCTTCGCGGTCGACTGGCACGCGACCGGCCCCGACGGCTGGCAGGCGATGTCTCAGGGATCCTGCGACCTCGTCGTGCTCGACTGGTGGCTCCCCGGGATCGACGGCCTGACGCTGCTCAAGCGGTTCCGACAGTCGGGTCACGAGACCCCCGTCCTCTTCCTGACCGCGCGCGACGCCGTCTCCGACAAGGTCCGCGGCCTCGACGCGGGCGCGGACGATTACCTCTGCAAGCCGTTCGATTACGAGGAGCTGCTGGCCCGCCTCCGCGTCCTAGCGCGACGTCGGGCCGCCGCCGCGGCCGACTGGTTCATCACCCACGCCGACGTCCGCGTGGACCTGCGGACTCATCAGGTCGAGCGCGCCGGCCGCCTGCTCGACCTCACCGCCAAACAGCAGGCTCTGCTCGTCTTCTTCCTGCGGCGGCCCGACGAGGTCCTCTCGCGGACGCGGATCTACGAGAGCGTCTGGGACGAGCGCTACGACGGCGTCTCGAACACGCTGGAATTTCATGTCATGGAACTGCGCCGCAAGCTCGAGGCGCACGGCCCCCGGCTGATCCACACGGTGCGGGGCCGGGGCTACGCCTTCGGCGAGCGGCCCGTCGCGGGGGATCTCGGATGACGCTGCAAGCCCGAGTCTCCTGGTTCTTCCTGGGCGCGCTCGCCCTGGTCCTGGTCGGCTTCTCGACGACCCTGTTCTTCGTCTCCGCGCGCTACCTGCATCGCCGGACCGAGGAGCGCGTCGAAACGATCCTCGACACGCTGGCCGCCGCGGCCGAGATCACGTCCGAGGGCGTCGAGTGGGAGCCCGACGAGCGGAGCCTCACCTTCGGACGCAGGGCCCCCGAAGGGGGCTTCCAGTGGTCCGTTTCGGATGAACACGGACGGCCGATCGACGGATCGACCCGGCAGACGATCCTGGCGCGACGAGACCTCGATCGATCCCTCGGCGGCCGGCGTCCCGTCCGGGCGACCGACGACCGCGGCGTCGGCTGGGTCGTCGGGGGCCGGCTGCTGAGCCCCGCGCAGGCCGGCTCCACCGCCGAGGCGACGCTGCCCAAAGGGTTCCACGCCGCGCTCCTCCTGCAGGCGGCCGTCGCGACGACGGACGTGGAGGCCGCGCTGCGGAACCTCGCCCTGTGGCTGATGGGGACCTCGGCCGGCGTGTGGGGGCTCGCCTTCCTGGGCGGTCGCCGGTTGGTGCGGCGAGCCCTGCGGCCGCTGACGGACATGGCCGAGGCGGCCCATGCGATCCGGGCCGACGACCTCTCCCCCCGCATCCCCGTCTCCGCGGCCGGCGACGAGCTGGGAGGGATCGCGGGCTCCCTAAACGCGATGCTGGGCCGTCTCCAGGAGGCGTTCGAACGCCAGCGGCGATTCACCGGCGACGCCTCGCACCAGTTGCGGACGCCGCTCACCGCGATCCAGGGGCAGGTCGACCTGGCCCTTCGGCGCGACCGCGACGTCGAGGAGTATCGCCGCACTCTGAAGGTTGTGCAGCGCAAGACGAAGCACCTGCGACGAATCGTCGAGTCGCTCCTCTTCCTCGCGCGGGCGGACCACGAGTCGTCGACGCCCACGCTCGAAGTCGTGGACCTCTCGACCTGGCTCCCCGAGCATTTGATGGCCTGGGGCGAGCATCCGCGGGCGGGGGATCTACGGATGGAGATGAGCGGGGCAGCCCCGATGCCGGTGAAGGCTCAGGCCGCCCTACTCGCGGAGCTGGTCGACAACCTCGTCGACAACGCGGTGCGCCACGGCGAGCCGGGGACGCCGGTCGCGATCGCGGTCACGCGTCGGGGGCCGGGGATCGAGCTTTCGGTCGAGGATCGGGGGCCGGGGGTCGACGCCGCCGACGTCCCGCATCTCTTCGAATCGTTCTTCCAGACCGAAGAGGCGCGGCGGCGGGGGTCGGGGGGCGTCGGCCTCGGGCTCTCGATCGTGAAGCGGCTGGCGCGGCTGTTCGGCGCGACGGTCGAGGTCGAGAGCGAGCCGGGGCGCGGCGCGCGGTTCGTGGTCAGGTTCCCGGAGGCTGCGGACGAGACCGCCGTCGCGACGGCGACGACGACCCCCGCTTGAGGCCGGCGGTCATTCCTCGCTGCGTTCGCGGCGGACGACGACGCTGCGTCCCTTGATCCGGCTGCCGCGGAGGGCGTCGATGACGGAATCCGCCAGGTCTGAAGGGACCTCGACGAGCGAGAAGCGGTCGGCGATGTCGATGTCGCCGACCTGGCGGCCGGTGAGGCCGGCCTCGCCCGTGATCGCGCCCACGAGGTCCTGCGGCCGCACGCCGGCGGAGCGGCCGGCGCCGACGAACAGGCGGGTCATGTTGGCCCCCCGGTTCTCGCCGCCGCGGGGCCGTTCCCGGGAGCCGCGGGCCAGCGGCTTGCCGGGGCCGCCGCCGCGGGCGTCGCGGAAGGGCCGGTCGCGGTTCACCTCGACGTCGGGGATGTCCTCTTCCTGGTCGTCCGAGGCGACCGACTGGTGGAGCAGCTTGGCCGCGGCCATCGCCACCTCCATCAGGTCGAACTCGCCGGCCAGCGACTCGACGATGACGCGGTAGCGCTCCAGATCGCCGCCGACGACCGCCTCGCGGATCGAGGCCCGGGTCAGCTCCAGGCGACGCGCCCGCAGGTCGGCGACGGTGGGGATCTTCTCGATCGAGATCTTCTGGCCGGTAGCCTGCTCGATGATCCGCAGCTGGCGATGCTCGCGGGGCTCGGCCAGGGTGATGGCGATCCCCTCGCGGCCGGCGCGGCCGACGCGGCCGATCCGGTGGACGTACGACTCGGCCTCGACCGGGACGTCGAAGTTGATGACGTGCGAGAGCTGCTGGATGTCGAGCCCGCGGGCGGCGACGTCGGTGGCGATCAGCAGGTCGGCCGACTCGCTCCGGAACTTCTTCATGACCCGGTTGCGCTGCTCCTGGGTCATGCCGCCGTGCAGGCCCTCGACGCGGCAGCCGCGCGAGGCCAGCGTCTCCACCAGCTCGTCGACCTCGTTGCGGCGGCGGCAGAAGACGATGGCGGACGTGGGGTTCTCGATGTCGAGCACCCGGCCCAGCGTCGCCAGCTTGTGGCCGCGGGGGACGATGTACGCGGTCTGCTTGACCAGCGGCACGGTCCCGGCGGCCGACGGCTCGGCCTGGATCTGGATCTTCTGGGGGTCGACCTGGTGCTTGCGGGCGATGGCGGTGATCCGGGGCGGCAGCGTCGCCGAGAAGAGGACCGTCTGCCGCTCCTTCGGCGTCTCCGAGAGGATCGACTCGATGTCCTCGGCGAAGCCCATGTCGAGCATCTCGTCGGCCTCGTCCAGGACCACGATCCGGACGCCGTCGAGGCGGAGGGTCTTGCGCTTGATCAGGTCGAGCGCGCGGCCCGGGGTGGCGATGACGATGTCGGCCCCGCGCTCCAGGGCGCGGATCTGGGGGCCGTAGGCCTGGCCGCCGTAGACCGGCAGGACCGTCGCCCCGATCGGCCGGCCGTACTTGTGGACGGCCTCGGCCACCTGCATGGCCAGCTCGCGGGTCGGCACCAGCACGATGGCGAAGGGGCGGGCGCGCTTCTTGTCCTCGAGCGAGAGCCGGTGGAGCATCGGCAGCGCGAACGCGGCCGTCTTGCCCGTGCCCGTCGCGGCCTGGCCGATGAGGTCCTTGCCCGTGAGCAGGACCGGGATCGCCTCGCGCTGGATCGGCGACGGCTCCTCGTAGCCGAGGTCGTTCAACGCCTCCAGCAGGCGGGTGTCCAGACCCAACGACGTAAACCCAGGCGCAGCCACTTTCTTCGTGCCCTTCTCGGCCATCCGCGAAACCTTCCCTTCCTCGCCCCCGCGTCGCCCTTCGAAACAAACCAAGAGGATAACAAATTCTCAATCCATCGTCCATCGCGAAGGGCCCGGGAATCGACGCGTCGACCCGGGCCCCTCGCGGTCGGGCGTCAGACGTCGCAGAGCGTCACGGCCTGCTTCAGGCCTTCGAGCGGGTCGCGGGTGGGGATGAACTCGTGGCCGACCCAGCCGTCGTAGCCGATGTCCAGCAGGGCCTGCATGAGGGGCGGGAAGAAGATCTCCTGCTTCTCGTCCAGCTCCGCCCGGCCCGGGTTGCCGGCGGTGTGGATGTGGCCGACGAGCCCCTTGAGCTGGTGCAGCCGACGGATCAGGTCGCCGTCCATGATCTGGACGTGGTAGAAGTCGAACAGGAGCTTCAGGTGGGGCGAGCCGACCTTCTTGATGATGTCGATGCAGTAGTCGACGTGGTCGCCCTGGTAGCCGGGGTGGCCCTTCATCGGGTGGTCGTCGGCGCGGGTGTTGAGCATCTCCAGGCAGAGCGTCACGCCCTTGTCGCCGGCGTAGTCGACGACCTTCTTGAAGCCCTCGACGCAGTTGGCGGCGCCCTGCTCCGGCGAGATCCCCTCGGCGTAGCCGGTGAAGCAGATGACCTTCTTGTAGCCGTACTCGGCGCAGTCGTCGATCGACTTCTTCGTGGCCGCGATCACGCGGTCCCAGTTCGCGGGGTTGTTGAAGCCCTTCGTGAACGGCGGGTCGGGGCTGATGTCGATCTGGGCGATGGCGTTGGTGAGGCCCGCCGCCTTGAGCTTGGGGTACATCGTCGGCGGCGCCAGCTCGACGCTGGTGCAGCCCAGGTCCTTGGCCATCTGGATGAACGCGTCGTCGTCCTTCCAGTAGGGCTCGTAGCACCAGTGGACGAGCGACTGCTTGATCCGGCCGTTCTTGATCAGGGGCATGGTCGTGGCCTTCGCGGTTCGGGTCGCGCCCGCGAGGCCCAGCGCGGCCGCGCCGGCGACCTTCAGGAGGTCGCGCCGGCTGGTCCCGTCGGGCGTGTCGTCGCGGGGGCTGTCGGGGATGTCCATGGGGGAGGGTTCCTTCCGCGTCTCGCCCCCCGGCGGCGGAGCCGGCGCCGTGGGCGAACATCGTCACGATACGGCAGCGGGCGGCCGTATGCGAGGAGCGACCGCGGCGGAAACGCGGGAATCGACGCGGCCCGCGAGGGCCCGATCGTCCCACGGCTTTCGGCCCGCCGGGGCGTTGCCCGGCCCCCGGCGCTGCGTTAGAGTAACCCCGGTCATCCACCTTCCCGAACGGCCTGGGTCGGGCCGCGAACACGAGGTCGAACCGATGCGAGGCGTCTGGACAACCCTGATCGCGGGAGCGTCGCTGCTCGCCGCCGCCGCCCCGGCGAAGGCCGCCGAGCCCGTCGGCCTGATCTTCGACACCGACATCTGCGGCGACGTCGACGACGTCCTCGCGCTGGGCATGATCCACGCGATGGAGTCGCGCGGCGACTGCAAGCTGCTCGCCGTGACGGTCAGCGTCGACAACGCCAAGGCCGCCCCGTTCGTCGACCTGGTGAACACGTACTACGGCCGCGGCGAGGTCCCCGTCGGCGTCGTCGGCGCGGGGGGCGCGAAGGAAGACGGCAAGTACCTGCCGATGGTCGACGCGCACGACGACGGCAAGCCCCGCTACCCCCACGACCTCTCCACCGCCCCGCCCGCGACGGCCGTCCTCCGCAAGGTCCTGGCGGCCCGGCCCGACAGCTCGGTGGTCATCGCGCAGGTCGGCTTCTCGACCAACCTGGCGCGGCTGCTCGAGACGCCCGGCGACGAATTCTCGCCGCTCACCGGAGTCGAGCTGGTGAAGGCCAAGGTGAAGTTCCTCTCGCTCATGGCCGGCTCGTTCAAGCCCATCGACGGCAACGCCCGCTACATCGAGTACAACGTCATCAAGGACGTCCCGAGCTGTGCGAAGCTGGCCGCGGACTGGCCGACCGAGCTGGTCTTCAGCGGCTTCGAGATCGGCATCGCCCTCCCCTACCCCGCGACGAGTATCGAGCGCGACTACGGCTACGTGAAGCACCACCCGCTGGCCGAGGCGTACATCCTGTATAACCCGCCGCCCCACAACCGGCCGACGTGGGACCTGACCAGCGTCCTCTACGCCGTCCACCCCGACCGCGGCTACTTCGACGTCTCCCAGCCCGGCGACGTGACGATCGAGAAGGACGGCTTCTCGAAGTTCGCCCCCGAACCGAAGGGCCGCAGCCGCTACCTGATCCTCCGCGACCCCGCCCAGACGGCGCGCGTTTTGGAAGCCCTCGTCCAGCTCTCCAGCCAGCCGCCCGACGGGCGCGAAGGAGCCCGGCCGTGAGGACCCTCGCCCCGATGCGCCCCATCCTGGCCGCCCTCATCCTGGCCGTGGTCGCCGGCTGCAACGGCGAGCCCGCCGGGGCCCCGGGCGCCGCGCCCTCGCCCGCCCCCGCGGCCCCGGGCAAGCCCCGGATCGCCCTGGTCATGAAGTCGCTGGCCAACGAGTTCTTCGCGATCATGGCGAAGGGGGCCGAGGCGTACCAGAAGGAGCACGCCGACAAGTTCGACCTGATCGTCAACGGCATCAAGGACGAGCGCGACATCGCCCGCCAGGTGTCGCTGATGGACGAGATGATCGGCCAGAAGGTCGCCGCCATCGTGATCGCCCCGGCCGACTCCAAGGCCCTGGTCTCGGCCTGCCGCCGGGCGCAGGAGGCCGGGATCGTCGTCGTGAACATCGACAACAAGCTGGAAGACGCCGTGCTCGCCGAGCAAGGGATCAAGGTCCCGTTCGTCGGCCCCGACAACCGCGCGGGGGCGAAGCTCGCGGGCGACTACCTGGCCGGCAAGCTCAAGGCGGGCGACCCGGTGGCGATCGTCGAGGGGCTCAAGACGGCCTTCAACGGCCAGCAGCGGCTGCTCGGCTTCCAGGAGTCGGCGAAGGCCGCGAACCTCAAGATCGTCGACTCCCAGAGCGCCCAGTGGGAGATCGCCCCGGCGAACCGGGTGGCGTCGGCCATGCTCAGCGAGCATCCCGAGATCAAGGCCCTGATGTGCTGCAACGACAGCATGGCCCTGGGCGCCCTGGCGGCGGCCAAGGCGGCCGGGCGATCGGGCGACGTCCTCATCATCGGCTACGACGGCATCTCGGCCGTGCGGACGGCGATCGACGACGGCGCGATCCTGGCGACCGTGGATCAACACGCCGACCGGCTCGCGGTCTTCGGCCTCGAATACGCGCTCGACCTGATCGTCGGGAAGGGGACGCCCGCCGACCGCACGACGCCCGTCGACCTGGTGGTCAAGAAGTGACGTGACCGACCCGCTGCTGACGATCCGAGGCCTGAGCAAGAGCTACGCCGCGCCCGTGCTCCGCGAGGTCGACCTCGACCTCTTCCCGGGCGAGGTCCTGGCCCTGATGGGCGCGAACGGGGCCGGCAAGAGCACCCTGGCGCGGATCGTCGCCGGCCTTGGCGGGCCCGACGCCGGCGCGATGACGCTCGACGGGGTCGCCTACCGCCCGGCCGCCAAGCACCGGGCCGAGGCGCTCGGCGTCCAGATCGTCCAGCAGGAGCTGACGCTCCTCCCCACCCTGACCGTCGCCGAGAACCTCTTTCTCGACCGCCTGCCGACGCGGTTCGGGCTCGTCCGCTTCCGGACCCTCCGTCGCGACGCGGTGCGGGCGTTGGCCCGGATCGGCCTGGAGTCGATCGACCCCGAGACGCCGACGTCGCGGCTGGGTGTGGGCGAGCAGCAGCTCGTCGAGATCGCCCGCAGCCTCGAACGCACCTGCCGCGTCCTGATCCTCGACGAGCCGACGGCCGCTCTGACATCGCCCCAGGTCGGCCGCCTCTTCGCCAACATCGCCCGGCTCAAGGAACAGGGCGCGGCGATCGTCTACATCAGCCATCGCCTCGACGAGGTCCGCCGCATCGCCGACCGGATCAGCGTCCTCCGCGACGGCCGGCTCGTCGCGACCCGACCGGCCGCGGAGCTGAGCCTGGACGAGGCCGTCCGCCTGATGGTCGGGACCAACCCGTCGAGCGAGCAGTTCCGCCACGCCCGCACGCCGGGCGCGGTCGTGTTGAAGGTCCGCAACCTGTCGCGGGGCGACCGGGTCCGCGACGTGAGCTTCGAGGTCCGCGGCGGCGAGGTGCTGGGCGTCTCGGGCCTCGTCGGCTCGGGTCGGACCGAACTCCTCCGCGCCGTCTTCGGGGCCGACGCGGCCGACTCGGGCGACGTCGCCGTCGCCGGCTCGCCTCCCACGCGGTTCCGATCGCCGCGCGAAGCCGTGAAGGCCGGCGTGGGGATGGTCCCCGAGGATCGCAAGACCGAGGGGCTCTTGCTCCCCCGCTCGATCCGGATGAACATGACGCTCGGACGCATGGCGCCCTATCGCGACTCCCTGGGGTTCCTGCGGCCCCGTCGCGAGCGGGGCGACGCGGTCGAGATGGCGCGCCGGGTCCAGATTGCGTACGACTCGCCCGAGCAGCCCGTCGAGCAACTGAGCGGCGGCAACCAGCAGAAGGTGGTCGTCGGCCGCTGGCTCCTCCGCGAGCCTCGCGTGATGCTGTTCGACGAGCCCACGCGGGGGATCGACGTCGCCGCCAAGTTCGCGATCTATCGCCTGATCGACGAGACCGCCGCGCGGGGGGCGGGCGTCGTCGTGGTGTCGAGCGAGGTCGAGGAACTCATGCTGATCTGCGACCGGATCGCCGTGATCTCCGCCGGCCGGCTCGTCGCGACCTTCGCGCGCGGCGGATGGAGCGAGGAGAAGCTCCTCGCCGCGGCCTTCCAGGGATACACCAACCGAGCGGAAATGGGCGGCTGACATGAACGACGCGACGAACGAGGCCGCGAGGGGGGCGTCGCCGGCCGGCATCGGGGGCTGGCGAGGCGCGGGGGACGTCCTGGGCATGCTCGTCGTGCTCGCCGCGCTGGCCGGGCTGTTCGGGATGTTCAGCGGCCACTTCTGGTCGGCCCAGACGGTCAAGACGATCGTCAATCAGTCGGCCGACCTGACCGCCGTGGCCGTCGGCATGACGCTGGTGCTGGTGATCGGCGGGATCGATTTGTCGGTCGGCTCGGTCATGGCCCTGTGCGCGGCCGTGCTCGGCCTCGCCACGGTCGACTGGAACCTCCCGTTCCCCGTCGCGGTGGCCGCCTGTCTCGCCGCGGGCGCGGCCTGCGGGCTGGTCAACGGATTCATCACCGTGCACTGGTCGATCCCGTCGTTCATCGTGACGCTGGGCATGCTCGAATCGGCGCGGGGGGCGACGTACCTGATCACACGCTCGGAGACCAAATACGTCGGCCCGCGGATCGAGTGGCTGGCGCGGCCGATCCCCGGCCTGGGGGCGTCGACGAGCTTCCTGATCGCCCTGGGCCTGGTCGCCGCGGGCCACGTCCTCCTGACGCGAACGGTGCTCGGCCGCTACATGGTGGCGATCGGCACGAACGAGGAGGCGGTGCGGCTCTCGGGCGTCGACCCGCGGCCGACGAAGATGCTCACGTTCGTGCTCTCGGGCCTGTGCGCGGGGATCGCGGCGGTCTTCCAGGTCTCGCGCGTGTCGTCGGCCGACCCCAACGGCGGCGTCGGCCTGGAGCTTGGGGCGATCGCGGCGGTGGTGATCGGCGGCACGAGCCTAATGGGCGGCCGCGGCTCGGTGCTGCGGAGCTTCCTCGGCGTCCTCATCATCGCCGTTTTGCAGACGGGGCTCGACCACGTCGGCGCGAGCGAGCCGGCCAAACGGCTGATCAGCGGGGCCGTGATCGTGCTCGCGGTCGTCGCCGACGTCCACCGCCGCAGCTGGGGCGGGACGATCCGGCGGGCGGTGGGCCGATTCAGGACGAAGCCTCGCCCTCCGGCCTGACGTGCAACGACGGCCGGTCCCACCGCGTCGTCGCATAGACCGCGAGCGCCGCGGCGAGGAACGCGACCCCCACGCCGCACGCGCCCGCCCAGCCGTATCGGGGCCAGGCCGCGGCCCCCGCCGCCGACCCGGCCGCCCCGCCGAAGAAGAACGAGACCATGTAAACCGTGTTCAGCCTGCTCCGCGCCTCGGGGATCAGGCCGTAGATCCGCGTCTGGTTCGAGATGTGGTTGCACTGGGCCCCGACGTCCAGCAGCAAGACGCCGACGACCAGGCCCGTCAGCGAGCGGCCGAAGGCGGCCAGCACGGCGTAAGCGGCGAGCATGAGCGCGAGCCCCAGGCCGATCGACAGCCGCGGGCCGCGACGGTCGGCGAACGTCCCCACCAGGGGCGCGGCGGCCGCGCCGGCGGCCCCGACGAGCCCGAACAGGCCGACGACGTCGCTGCCGTAATGCAGCGGCGGCGTCGCCAGGTGGAACGCCAGGACCGTCCAGAAGACGCTGAACGACGCGAACGCCAGGCCCCCGAACAGGGCCGAACTCCGCAGCGCCGGCAGGTCGCGCACCAGGCCGGCGATCGACCGCATCAGCGCCCCGTACGTCGTCCCCACGAGCGTCGGCGTCGACCGCGGCAGGGCCCGCGCCATGACGGCCATCAGCACGACCATCAGTCCGGCCGCCAGCCAGTAGACGGCCCGCCAGCCCAGGTGCGATCCCAGGAACCCGCTGGCCGTCCTCGCCAGCAGGATGCCGATCAGGAGCCCGCTCATCACCGTGCCGACGACCTTGCCGCGCTCCGACGGCTCGGCGATCGCCGCCGCGAACGGCACGAGGATCTGGGGCGTGACCGTGGCCGCCCCCAGCACCAGGCTGGCGACGGCCAGCCACGCGAAGCTCGGCGACAGGGCCACCGCCGCCAGGGCCAGGGCCGTCGCGGCGAGCAGGACGACAATCAGCCGACGCCGCTCCAGCAGGTCGCCGAGGGGGGCGAGGAACAACATCCCCAGGGCGTAGCCGACCTGCGTCGCCGTCGCGACGATCCCCATCCGCGAGGCCGGCGCGGCGAAGTCGACCCCCATGCGTTCCAGCAACGGCTGGCTATAGTAGAGGTTGGCGACCGACAGCCCGCTGCCGACCGCCATGATCCAGACCGTCCGTCGCGTGATCATAGACTCGGCAGGCTTCCCGTCGTGATGGAGCCGGCCCGGCGTCGCCGAGGAGCGGCGGCGCGAGCGAGCCTCGTGGGTCACGGGGCCATTGTAAGGAACGGGTCAACCGACTGCCTGGAGGAACCCACGCCGATGCTCCTCATGAAACGCCTGTCTCCCGTTCTGGCCGTCCTCCTCACGCTTTCCCCGTCGGCCGCACCGGCCCAGCAGGCCACGCAGCCCAGGGACCCGGCGGCGGGAATCCGGTTCCTCGACCTGGCCGACCAGGCCTCGCGTCAGCTCGTCGTCGATCGCGAGCAGGGGCAGTACCTTGGCCACCCGACGACGGTCCTGCTGGAGGACGGCAAGACGATCGTGACCGTCTACCCCAAGGGACACGGCAAGGGGCCGATCGTGCTGAAGCGGAGTGAGGACGGCGGCCTGACCTGGTCGGAGCGGATGCCGACCCCCGAGAACTGGACGACGTCGCAGGAGACCCCCACGATCCACCGCGTGATCGACGCGGCCGGCAAGAAGCGGCTGATCGTCTTCTCGGGCATGACGCCGATCCGGCTCTCGGTCAGCGAGGACGACGGCCGCACCTGGTCGCCCCTCAAGAAGATCGGCGACTTCGGAGGCGTCGTCGCCATGGCCAGCGTCGAGCGGCTGAAGGACGGCCGCTACATGGCGCTCTATCACGGCGACGGCACGAACTCGCGCGAGGGGGGCAAGAAGCCGACGGCGTTCCGCGTCTACAAGACCCTCTCCGCAGACGGCGGCCTGACCTGGGGCGAACCGATCGTCATCGCCGAGGACCCCAAACTCCATTTCTGCGAGCCCGGCCTGATCCGCTCGCCCGACGGCCGGCAGATCGCCGTCTTCCTCCGCGAGAACAGCCGCGCGAAGAACTCCCACCTCATCACGTCGGACGACGAGGGCGAGACCTGGACGAAGCCGCGCGAGCTGCCCCTGGCGCTCACCGGCGACCGCCACACGGGCAAGTACGCCCCCGACGGCCGCCTCTTCGTCTCCTTCCGCGACACCGCCAAGGGGAGCCCGACCTGGGGCGACTGGGTCGCCTGGGTCGGGACCTACGACGACGTCGTCCACGGCCGCGACGGCCAGTACAAGGTCCGCCTGATGGACAACCGCCACCAGGCCGACTGCGCATACCCCGGCGTCGAGGTCCTCCCCGACGGCACGTTGGTCGCGACGACCTACGGCCACTGGACCGAGGGAGAGAAGCCCTACATCGTCTCCGTCCGACTCAGGCTCGCCGAGCTGGACGCGATGGCGAGGTCGAATCCCTGAGCATGGGGCCGAACCCATCGTGTGAAAACGCGATTTTTCGCGTATTTCTCGGCGGATTTCTGTACCATTTCCGAGGAACTCGATCTCTCGCGATCCCGGACCGTCTCCCCGCACCGGCGCGAATCGGGAGGTCGTTCGGCCCGTCAACGAGCCTCGCCCGATACGGCGGGGCCATGCCGCGGAGGTCGCGATGTCCGGGCTCACGCGTCGACGCTTCTGGCCCGCCTCGGCGTTTCTGCTCGCCCAGGCCCCCAACGTCCGGAAGAAGGCCCGCAAGATCCCGCGGAAGGCCGCCGGACCGCAGGCCGCGATCCGGCCCGACGAGCCCTTCGACTACCGGCCCATGGCCATGGACCCGGCCAAGTGGGACGCGAAGGGGGTCGGCACCTGGATGGTGCCCTGGTTCGGCCGCCGCGTCGTCCTGCTGACGAATTCGCCGCGGTTCGACCCGGCGGTGATCGCCCGGTTCGTGGGTCGACTGGACGCGGGATGGGAGCTGTACGCGGACCTCGTGGGCCAGGTCCCGCGCCTGCACCACCACCTGGAGGGCCGGGGGACGATCGCCGCCGTGCCGGGCGACCTCACCTGCGGCGGCGGCTGCGGCTACCTGGGCTCCACCGGCATCGAGGTGCAGTACTTCTACTCGGACGACTACCCGCTGGCCGTCGACCAGCCCAAGGTGTTCAAGAATTACTACTTTTATGAGATGGGCCGGAACTACTTCCTCTTCTCCGGCCAGCACTCCCAGTTCGCGACGGGCTTCGCCGTCTTCATGCGGCACGTCTGCATGGAGCTGCTGAAGCTGGACGAGGCTCCCGGCGACGCGGGGGCGGAGGCCTGGATTCGCACGCTCGAGGGCCAGATCGGCTCGACCGACCTGACCTTCCTCAGGGCGTTCACGATGCAGGGCGGCCTGTCCGAGAAGGAGCTTCGGCACGAGAAGCTGAAGGCCAATCAGACCGACATCTACGCCTCGGCCATGATGAAGCTGAGGCGCGAGGTCGGGGGCGACGGCTGGCTCCGCCGCTTCTATCAGGCGCTCGCCGGCTGCCCCGAAATCAAGCCCGACACGCCCGAGGGGGCCCTGAAGCAAGGGCTCATCTGGTACGTCGCGGCGTCGACCGCGGCGCGGAGAGACCTGGGCATGCTGTTCGTCGACCGCTGGCGGCTCCCCCTCGAGCCCGAGACGCGCGCGGCTCTCGCCGACGTCGACTGGGGCTCGGTCCACCCGGCGTTCGTGCTCGCCAACATCCCGGTGGGCTTTCGATTCTGAGCCGGCGACGAGGCCCGGCTCCCGGCGACGCCCGTGCGCGTCGCCGGCGCGGCCGGCCTTCGGCGGCGGCGTTCAGATCAGGCTGCGGAGCTTGGCGGCGTAGCGGGGCATGGCGGACAGGACGTCCTCCTTGGCCTCGTACTCGATGACGACGTAGCCGGCGTAGAGCGAGGCGCGGAGGATGTCGACGATCTTGCCGAGGTCGGCCTCCTCGGTCTTGCCGCCGGCGCGGTGGATCTCGGTCTTCACCTGGACATTGACCGCGTACGGGGCGAGCTGCGCGATGTCGGCGTAGGGGTCCTCGCCCTTGAAGTTGGCCGTGTCGAGGTTGATCCCGAAGCTCGGGTGGTCGATGGCGGCGACGAACTTCAGGAGCTGTTCGGGCGTGGCCGTGATGCCGCCGTGGTTCTCGAGCGCCAGGACGATCCCCTTGGACGCGGCGTAGGGGAGCACCTCGTTGAAGCACTCGACGACCCAGCCGAACGCGGCCTCCTCGGCCGCGTCCTTGGGGACGTTGCCGGCGAAGAACCGGATCACCGGCGCGCCGATGAACGCGGCGCGGTCGATCCACTTCTTCGCGAGCCCGAGCTGCTCGTCGCGCTTCTCGCCCGAGGGGACGCAGAAATTGTTTCCGATGGCGGTGCCCGAGACGTCCAGGCCTTCGAGGAAGGCGTGCCGCTTGAAGCGGGCGAAGTAGGCCTCGTCGGCGTCGGCGGGGAAGTAGTACGAGGTGGGCTCGACGGCGTCGAAGCCCAGGTGCCCCGCCAGGTCCACGAATCCGAACATGTCCATCTGCGGCGGCTTGGCCGTCAGCAGCTGGCGGTACGAGTAGGCGGCGACGCTGAGCTTGAGGTGGCTCGGCCGCTTGCGGACGATCGGGGGGATCGCCAGGGCCGTCGAGGGCCGCAGCAGCGCGGGGGCGGCCGCCGCGGCGAGCAGCGAGCTGCGCAAAAATCCACGTCGATGAGCGTTCATGGCTTTCGGGCCTCCAGTCGGCGGGCCGGCGGAAACGCGGTCGACCGGGACGCGGCCTTCGCCGCGCCGGCCCTTATCCACGAATCTAGCGGCCCGGCCGCCGCCCCGCCACGACCCACCGGGATTGCCGGCGTCGCCTCGATCAGGAGTCGAGGTCGGAGAGCAGCTCGTTCACCTCGCGGTTGAGGAAGCGGACCTCCTCGGCGGGCGCCGGTGCGGCGTCGCGGTCCGCCTCGTCGTGGATCAGCTCGCCCCAATCCTCGCCGTCGTCCTCGCGGGGGGCCTTGCGCTCGGAGGGGTCGGCCGTCTTCCGGGCCCGCATGTAGAGCTTGATGGGCACGTCGCGGAAGGGCAGCTTCTCGCGGAAGACGTTGAGCAGGTAGCGGAGATACGTCGCGTCGAACAGCCGGGGGCTGTTGACGAACAGGACGACGGTCGGCGGGGCCGAGCCGACCTGGGTCGCGTAGTAGATCTTGGGGGCCCGGTTGTCGCGCATCGACGGGGGATGGGCCTCGACGGCCTCGCGGAGCACGCGGTTGAGAGTCCCGGTGCCGACCCGGCGGTTGGCCTGCTTGAAGAGCGCCTGCGAGAGGTTCAGCAGCGCCTTCACGTTCTTGCCGGTCTTGGCGGTGATGAACGCCATCGGCATGTAGCTCATGTTGCGGAAGGCGTGCTGGACGACGTGCGCGAACCGGGTCATGCCCGCGCGGCCCTCGTTCTGGGCGTCCTCGTCGGCGAGCATCAGGTCCCATTTATTGATGACGAAGATGCAGGGCTTGTATTCCTTGGCGATGTAGTCGGCCAGCTGCTTGTCGAGCCGGGTGACCCCCTGGGTCGGGTCGAGGAACAGGTAGACGACGTCGGCCCGGCGCATCGACCGCTCGGCGCGGTGGATCGAGTAGAAGTCCAGGTCGTCCTTGATCTTCGCCTTCCGCTTCACGCCCGCGGTGTCGATCGCCATGAACGGCAGGCCGTCCAGCTCGAAGTGGACGTCGACCGAGTCGCGGGTGGTGCCGGGGCGTTCCGAGACGATCATCCGCTCGGCCTGGGCCAGGGTGTTGATGAAGGTCGACTTGCCGGTGTTGGGGCGGCCGACCACGGCGATCTTCATCACGGCGTCGGCCGGCTTCTCGGATTGCTCCCAGGGGAGCAGCTTCTCGATCAGGCGGATGAGCTGGAGCTTGTTGCGGTTCTGGTGGGTCGAGACGGCGATCGGCTTGCCGCGGCCGAGCTTGTAGAACTCGCCGCCGCGGTCGTCGAACATCGGGTCGTCGGCCTTGTTCATGACCAGGATCACCGGCGTCTTCAGGTAGCGCAGGCGCTGGGCGACCAGCTCGTCGAGCGGCATCAGCTCCTCGCGGATGTCGACGACGAAGAGGATCAGGTCGGCCTCGTTCATGGCCGTGTCGATCTGGCGCTCGACGTCCTGGTCGAGGTCGTCGCGGTCGACGATGCCGACGCCGCCGGTGTCCATCAGCTCGAAGAACCGGGGGTCGTCGTCGTCGCCGGTCTGCACGAGCGCGCCGACGCGGTCGCGGGTGACGCCGGCCACGTCGTCGACGATGGCGATCCGGCGGCCCGCGAGCCAGTTGAAGAGGGACGACTTGCCGACGTTGGGCCGGCCCACGATGACGACTTTGGGCAGAGCCATAGCACGAAACTCCCCGCGAGGACCACGAAGCGAAGACGGCCCGACGTGCGTTGTTGCGGGGAGACCGACGAAGGAAGGCCGAGGCGAGGAAAGTTCCGCCCCCGGATGCGCGCACCGTCCGTTTTCACCCGATATTGCCGCGACACGAACCCATACTGGAATTGACCGCATTATACGATAGGTTGCGCCCTTTTCGCAAATCCGCGCCCCGCCGCCGACCCGGGAGCCCGCCTGAATCCGCATGAGCCCGCCCATGCAGAAGCCGCGACTTACGGTCCTCGACGTCGTCGCCCTGGTGATCGGCGCGGCGGTGGCGCTGATGCACCTTAGGCCCGTCGTGGAGCCCGGGTTCTCGGCGGCCGGCCTGTTCGTGGGGCTGCCGGTCTTCCTCTGGCTGGCCGCCACCGCGTCCGGGCCGTGCCTCGCCGTCGCCCGCCGGTTCGGCCCCCGAAAGCCCCTCGGCTCGCGGCTCGGCGAGGGGCTCTGGACCATCCTGGGGACGCCCTGGCTCCTGAGCGCGGCCGCTCGATCGATGCGGGGCGGGAGCGAGGGGGCCGGGAAGGTCGACTCCTGGATCCTGACCGTCGGCCTGGCGATGGCCTCATGCTGGGCCGCGGCCTCGGTCTACCACCACTGGATCGAAGCCTCGCCAGAGGACGCGGCGCAGGTGGCCGGGGGCTCGTGGTCGAATCGCGTCGGCATGATCCTGGCGATCGCCTGGCCGATCCAGGGGGGCCTGGCCCTCATCGCGCTTTCCTGACGACGCTCAGCCGCCGGCCGCGACGTCCAGGTCGAGGTCCGGGAGGAACGCCGGGCCGCGGGGCCGCCGAATCCCCTCGCAACGGCCGGCCATGAGCGCGGCGGCCAGCTCGTAGAACCGCGCCAGGTGCTCGCCCCCCCGGCGAAGGCCCACGTCGGGCTCGATGCGGCCCTGGACCGGATAGGTCCAGTCGACCTGCTGGGCGCGGAGGAGGCATCGGAGCATCTCGGCGACGTTCTCGCGCTCGGGCCCGTTCAGGCCGCGGCGGCGCTCGATCGCGAAGGTCATCAGGTCGGTCGCGGCGCGACAGCGGTCGAACAGGTCCGAGCCGCCGGGCCGCGCCGCGAGGACGCCGCCAACGCTCACGCCGGGACGCCCCAGGGGCCCGGTGGGGTTGCGGGACAGGTAGCGGTCGAGCGACGAGACGCGCGCCGATTCGGCCCCGGCCAGGAGTTCCAGCAGCCGGCCCAGCCACGCGTCGCCGCCGCCCCGGGGCCAGGCCCTCGCCAGGTCGTGAGCCGAGATCGCCGCGACGGCGATCGGCTCGGCGGGGGCCTCGGCGCCGGGCGGGAGGGCCTCCGCCTGCTCGACCCAGCGGTCGAAGAAGTGCCGGGCGTGGTCGAACGCCGCGCGGGGGGCGTGATCGGGATCGGCGTAGCGGGGGTCCTGGCCGTAGCCCGAGTGGGGGTCGAGCGCCTGGGCGGCGGGCTGCGGCGAGACGGCGAAGGCGGCCACGCCGCTGGGCGTGACCATCGGCGCGAGCGTCCTGCCGGGCGGCAGGATCGTCCCGCGCAGGAAGACGTCGGCGGCGACGCCGAAGGACCGCAGGCCCTGCTCGGCCATCGCCGACTCCAGGCCCGGCGGATAACCCAGGAAGGGGAGCCAGACGCCCGACGGCCGGGCCTCGAAGCGCCGGGCGTGGTCGCGGGCGGCGAGCCCGACCTGCGCCCGCGCCACGATCGGGTCGGACGCGAGGCTGGGGAGCCAGGTGTGGGTGGCGGTGGTCGGGATGACGTCGATCGCGCCCGAGGCGTTCCACCGTCGCAGCAGGTCGAGCGCGTCGCCGCCCCGCGCCGCGGCGAAGAACCGCAGCAGCCCGCGGTCGGCCCGCCCCTGCTGCACCCGACGTTCCAGCTCCCTCCGCATGAGGGTCCGGGCGGTCGGGTCGGCGGCCAGGGCGGTCCAGCTCGGGCTGACCGCCAGGGTGATCGAGGCGTCGCCGGCGCGTTCGGCGAAGCCGTCGAGGGCGCGCAGCAAGGGCCAGTCGACCTCGACGCCCGCCGCGGCCCAGTCCGGCCCCGCGTCCCGGCCCGGGGCGGGGAGCGGGTGGTGGAATTCCAGGACCAGGGCCAGGCAGGGCATGACGACTTCCAGGGCTCGGGGTGCGTGGGAGAGGTCGGGGCCGATCAGACGCCGGGGCGGCGGGGCGCCACGCGGAGCCGCCGCGGGGGCGTCGCCGGGGCCGATCCCTCGCGGGGGAGGTGGCAGATCCGGGAGTGGGTCACGGGATGGAAGTAGCCCCATCGCGAGCGGACGCCCAGGCACGCGGCCAGCGAACGGCCGTCGAACGGCAGGGCGATCGTCCGGTGGGTCTCGCCCAGGCCCAGGTCCACGTCCGAGGCGTTGTGGGCGTTCAGGCCGTCGAAGGCCACGTCGGTCACGTCGAACAGCCGGATCGTCAGCACGGCGCGTGCGGCCTCGGGCCCCAGCCACTCCAGCGCGACCCGCCAGTCGTCGGGCCGGAGCGTCCACGACGCCAGCGCCTCGCGGCTCGACACCGGGATGAGCGTCAGCCGCGACCGAAGCTCAGGGAACGCCAGGGCTTGCCGGGCCGGGGGCGGGGCCGACGCCGCCGGGCGGGCGTTCGGCTCGGGCGCGTTCCGCCTGCGATCGAGGATGCGGAGATAGATCCTCAGCCATTCCGCGGCCACGCCGTCGGCGTCGATCCGGCGGCCTTCCAGGGCCGAGGCCAGGCGTACGTCGACCTCTCGACGCTCGCGATCGAACAGTGCGTCCAGGATGTCCCGACCGAACGCCTCGGCGTCTCGGCCTCGCAGGCGGACGACGGGCGCGCCGACCAGCCAGGCGGCGCGGGCGAACGGGTCGTCGACCAGGTCGTCCGTCGCCGTCGCGACGACCGACGCCTGCGAGACGGCCCCGTTCCAGCGGCCCGCCGTCGGGACGCTCGTCTCGCCCCATCGGGCCGAGAGCAGCCCTTCGGCCTTCAAGACCCGCCGCAGCCGATCGCAGCGGGCGGCCGTCCCGAAAACCGCAGCGACCAGGCCCGGCGCCTTCTCGCGCGCGGACTTGAGACCGGCGACGACGGCCCGGGGCGAGAAGCGGGCGCCGGCGTGCAGGGTCAGGACGACGCACGGGCCCTCGGCCGCGTCCCGTCGCGGACCTTCGCGATCGCTCCAGTGGGACAGCCCGGCTTGCGAGGGGATCGTGAAGATCGGCTCCTCGCCATCACGGCCGAGACCGAAGCCGGCGCGGAGCCGCTCGGCACCCCAGGGATGGTCGCAGATCCAGGCGTCGGGGGCCTGTCGGGGCCCGAAGCCGGGATCCTCGGCCTCCTCGTCCTCGGCCCGGTCCGAGGCCACGACGACCGTCGGCCCGCCGCTTCGCGCGGCCAGCTCGCCGGCGGCCGGCCGGGACTTCCAGTCCATGGCGTGGACGACGTCGAAGTCGAAGCCCAGGCCCGACGTGCTCGCCACCCGGACCGTCCCCACGCCGAACGCGACCGCCTCGTCGCGCGGGCCGCCGCCGATCTGGTGCGGGCAGCGCACTTCCAGCCAGCCGGGATGGGCCTCGCGCTCGGGCTCGTCGGCGAACCAGCGCGTGAAGGCGACGACGTCGACGCCGAGCCGGCCGATCGCGTCGATCGTCTCGCGATCCAGGTCCCAACCCAGCAGAGCGATCCTCATCGACGGCTTTCCCCCTCGCGGCGCGACGCTCCCGATCCCGGGCGGCCCATCTCACAGCGAACTATAACACGCGAGAATCTGGCGAGCCTCCTCCCGTCGGGCGATCTTTCCCGAGGACGTCGACCCTGCGGATTGCGCCGATCGCGACGACCGCCGTGCGGATATGGTTTTGCCCCGAACCCGTGAATCGCGTTTTCATTCGTCGATCCGGGCGCATCGTAAATGATATGGCATTCCCTTCTCCCATCGGGAGAAGGTGCCGCGCAGTGGCGGATGAGGGTCGTGGGAGTTCGGAGGGGGGCGTCGAAATATGCGAGCGATACAGTTCTCGAAAACCCCCAACCCTCATCCGGCCCCTCGGGCCACCTTCTCCCGGCGGGAAAGGAGAAGGCCCCGGCCGCCATGTTCGAGAGGTCGAAAACGAATTTTTTTTCGACGAGCGAAGCCAAAATAAAAAGACGCAAGACCCTCAAGCAGAAGGCCTTGCGTCCATAATCGATTTCGCACGCGGGGCGAAGGAAGCCAATTCGAAGCCGATCCCGGAGGAAGCGCCTCAGCTCTGGGCGGCGTCGTCGTCCTTGGCGTTCTCGTCGGGCGGAGCCCAGTCGGCGGGGAGGCCGGCGTCGCGGCGGAGGCGGTTCATCCAGGACTCGTCCTGGTGGGCGGCCGCTTCCTCGCCGGCCAGGGCCCGGTAGCGCATCTCCTCGCCGTTGGGGGCGTAGAGCTGGGCGAAGTCGACCGGCTCGCGACGGTCGAGGGCGAGCACGTAATAGGAGGTCTTGGGCTCGTTGGGGGCGACGGCCGTCTCGCCGTCTCGCAGGCCGAAGTAGGCGTTGCGGAAGGCCTCGCCGGCGAACGGGACGTCGGGGATCGGGGTCTCGGCCTGGGCCACGTACTCGAACGGGTTGGCCCCGACGCCGCCCATCTGCTTGCGGGTGATGGGGGCGATCGCCAGGACGTTGTAGCCGTCGACCTGGTCCTCCTCGATCTTGCCCTTCTTGTCGGCCTTCAGCCTGGCCGCCAGCTCCTGGGCGGCCTTCTCGGCCAGCGGCCGGGCCTTGTCGAGCTTCCAGGCATGGACGACGTCGGCCTTCACCTCGTCGAGCGAGGGGATCCGGGGGGCCTCGTCCTTGATCTTGCGGGCGAGGTAGCGGGCGCCGGTGATGCCGGTCAGCTCGACCGGCTCGTAGAGGCCGACCTTGGGGTCGAAGAACTCGTCGACGAACTTGCGGCCGCCGCTGAAGCGGGCGGTGCCGACCTGGGAGTTGGCGATGAGGCCGTAGCGGGCGGCCTGCTCGCGCGACAGGAGCGGCGAGATCTCGTAGGCGAGGCCCTCCGCGGCGGCGATCGCCTTGAGGTCGACGTCCTTCGGGGCCTCGACCTTGGCGCCGGGCGCGGAGGCCTGCTCGTCGAGCATCGTCAGGTAGGCGTCGGCGAACGGGATCAGCTTCTCGTCGCGGATCTTGTTGAAGAGGTCGTTGATCTCGGCCTGGGCCTTCTCGTCGGCGAGCCGGCTGGCCAGCAGCTCGCGGACCTCGGCGAAGGGCTGGATCACGGCGGGGGTCAGGTCGGGGGCGTCGGCGAACAGGTCGTCGGGAAATTCCGAGGGGACCTTGAACTCGTTCTTATGGTTTTCGTAGAAAGCCTGGAGTTCGGCGGCGGGGAGCTTGTCGCGGAGGGCGCGGGCCTTGGCGTCGCCTTCGACGGTGGCGAACTCGACCTGCACCCGCCGCGGGACCTTGAAGCCGGGCGTCGCGAGCGCCGGGTCGGGCAGGACGTCCTTGTACTTGTCGTAGAGGGCCTGCACCTCGGCCTGGGACGGCTCGCCGACCTTGCCCAGGAAATTCTCGACGGGAATTTCGACCACCTTGTCGGCGACCCGTTCGCCCTGGCCGCGGTAGGCCTGGAAGGCGTCGTAGGGGGTCACCAGGGGCCGGCCCGGCAGGGTGCGGACCTTGGCGATCCGGACCTGGTTGGCGATGTCGGCGAGGAGGTCTTCCTGGCTGATCTCGTTGCTGAAGCGGCTGTAGAGGGACTCGAAGACCTCGCGGTTCATCCGCCCGCCGGTGGCCGCCAGCAGCCACTCGCGGCCGGCGGCGGCGTCGGCGGGCATCCCCAGGCGGTCGGCCTCCTTCTCGAGGATCAGGGCGTCGATCAGGTCGCGCTCCTTGAGCCCGCCGAAGGCGTCGCGGCTGAACGGGAAGAGGTTCAGGGCGTTGGCGACCAGGTTGGCGCGGGAACGCTGGCGGGCCATCTGGCCGAGGTCGCTGCGGTGGACGGTGCGGCCGAACAGCTTGGCCACCTCCACGTCGCGGGCGGCGTAGCTGGGGCTCAGCAGGCGGGGCAGGCTGTCGGCGAGGACGAAGGTGAACATCGCCAGGATGGCGAGGATGGCCAGCATCTTACGCTGGTGGCGGCGGAAGACCTCGAAAGGCATGGGATCCTCGGTGCTTGCTGAGAGGCTTCGGGAGGGCCTCCTCGGCGTCCCCCCCCTTGACAGACCCCGTTACCCTAGCTATGCCGCTAATGTGAAGGATGCGGAGTCGTGCTCGACGGCCCAGGAAGCCCCCATCGTAGCAAACTTGCCGCCCGGAGCAACCTCAAAGGGGTGCCGGGCGGATTCCGGCGGAACCCGGACGGATCGACGGATCTGACTTCTAGGAAAGACCATAGGATAACAACGTGCCTCCAAAGTCCTCTCCCAAGTCCGCGCCCAAGTCCGGCGACGCCGCCAAGCCCAAGGCGGCCAAGACCGCCACGCCCCGCGCCAAGACGGCGTCCGCCAAGGGGGCGGCCGGCAAGGGTTCGCGAACGAAAGCGGCCTCCGCTTCCGCCGGGACGCCGGGCACCGGCCCCTCGCTGGTGATCGTCGAGAGCCCCAAGAAGGCCAAGTCGATCAACAAGTTCCTGGGCTCCAGCTACATCGTGAAGGCGAGCATGGGCCACGTCCGCGACCTCCCCAAGCGCAAGCTGGGCCTGGACGTCGCCAACGGCTACGCCCCGTCGTACGAGGTCGTCCCGGCCAAGAAGGACACGATCGGCGACCTCAAGCGGGACGCCGCCCGGGCCGACGTCGTCTACCTGGCGACCGACCCCGACCGCGAGGGGGAGGCCATCGCCTGGCACCTCCAGCACGCCCTCGACCTGCCCGACGACCGGGTCCGCCGCGTGACGTTCCACGAGATCACCGAGCGGGCCGTGCGGGAGGCCTTCACGAAGGTCGGCCCGATCAACATGGACATGGTCAACGCCCAGCAGGCCCGGCGGTTCCTCGACCGCTTCGTGGGCTACCAGCTCAGCCCCCTGCTCTGGAAGAAGGTCGCCCGCAACCTGAGCGCCGGGCGGGTCCAGTCGGTGGCCACCCGGCTGATCGTCGACCGCGAGCGGGAGATCCGGGCGTTCGTCCAGGAGGAGTTCTGGAAGATCACCGCCACCGTCTCGCCGGCCGGCTCCGCCAAGGAGGACGAGCGGTTCGAGGCCCTGCTGACCGAGTACGAGGGCAAGAAGTTCGAGGCCAAGACCGAGGCCGACGCCCACAAGGTCCGCGACGTCCTGGCGTCCGCGCCCTACGTCGTCGCCAAGGTCGAGGAGGCCGAGAAGCTCGACCGGCCCGAGGCCCCGTTCAAGACGAGCACGCTCCAGCAGCAGGCGGCGATCCGCCTGCGGTCTTCGGGCAAGAAGACGATGCGGACCGCCCAGGAGCTGTACGAGGGCATCGACGTCGACGGCTCGGGCCCGACCGGCCTCATCACCTACATGCGGACCGACAGCCTGCGGGTCTCCGACGAGGCCGTGACCAGCGTCCGCGACCTCATCAAGGACCGCTACGGCGACCGCTACGTGCCGGCCAAGCCCAACCGCTACGCCGCCGGCAAGAACGCCCAGGAGGCCCACGAGGCCATCCGCCCGACCGACCTGGCGCTCTCGCCGGAGCGGGTCCGCGAGCGGCTCAGCCACGACCAGTTCCGGCTGTACCAGATGATCTACAACCGGTTCGTCGCCAGCCAGATGACGCCGGCCGTCTTCACGGTCACCGACGTCGTCATCCAGGCCGGGCCGGGCCTCTTCAAGGCCCAGGGCAAGATCCTCCGGTTCGACGGCCACCGCCGGGTCTGGGCCGCGTCCGGCAAGCAGGAGGACGCGCTGCTGCCGCCGATCAAGGTCGCCGACCCCCTGGACCTCCAGAACCTGGACGCCACCCAGCACTTCACCCAGCCGCCGCCGCGCTACAGCGAGGCGACCCTGATCAAGGCGCTCGAGAAGGAGAACATCGGCCGGCCCTCCACCTACGCCCCGATCATCCAGACGATCCAGGACCGCAAGTACGTCGAGCACAAGGACCGGCGGTTCTTCGCGACTGAGCTGGGCATGGTCGTGACCGACGTCCTGGTGAAGCACTTCCCCAAGATCCTGGACCTGAAGTTCACCGGCCACATGGAGGACGAGCTCGACGACATCGCGACCGCCAAGGAGGACATGATCAAGGTCCTCGACGAGTTCTACTACCCGTTCCAGGACGCCCTCAAGGCGGCCGAGACCCAGATGGAACGGGTGCAGATCGCGACCGACGAGATCTGCCACGTCTGCGGCGCGCCGATGGTCATGAAGTTCGGCCGCACGGGCGAGTTCCTGGGCTGCTCGAAGTACCCCGACTGCAAGGCGACCCGGCCGATCGGCGGCCAGCCCCGCGCCGAGGCCGTCGACAGCGGCCACGCCTGCCCCAAGTGCGCCAAGCCGCTCTTGATCCGCGAGAACAAGAAGGGCGAGAAGTTCCTCTCCTGCTCGGGCTACCCCGAGTGCAAGGAGTCGTTCGACATCGACGACCAGGGGAACCCCGTCCCCAAGCTCACCGAGACCGACCAGAAGTGCGAGAAGTGCGGCAAGCCGATGGCCCTGCGGAACGGCCGGCGCGGGCCCTTTTTGGGCTGCACCGGCTATCCCAAGTGCCGCAACATCGTGGCCGTCGACGCCGAGGGGAAGCCCCTGCCGACCGTCAAGATCGACATCAACTGCGAGAAGTGCGGCAAGCCGCTGGCCGTCCGCCAGGGCAAGCGCGGGGCCTTCCTGGGCTGCACCGGCTACCCCAAGTGCCGCAACGCGGTCCCCGTCCCCGACGAGCTGAAGGACGAGGTCGCCAAGCTGGCCCCGCCCCCGGCGGCCGCCAAGGGGCCCGACTTCAAGTCGCTCGAGATCGACGAGACCTGCGACGACTGCGGCGGCCCGATGACCCCGCGCAAGGGGCGGCGGGGCTACTTCCTGGGCTGCTCGAAGTACCCCAAGTGCAAGGGGACCAAGGAGCCGAGCGCCGAGACGCTGGAGAAGATCAACGCGGCCGTCGTCCAGGCCGAGTCGGCCGAGGCCGCGGCCGCGGCCGATTGACCGCGACGCCCCCCCAAGGCGGCCTAGGCTTCGGGGGGGGGCGGCGGCGGCGAAGGAGTGCCCGGGGCGGGCCGGGCGATCGCCATGGCGTAGGCCGTGGCGTACGTCCGGCAGTGGGCCATCGAGACCAGGACCTGGCCGACGCCCCGCTTCCGGACGACCTGTTTCGCCGCGCCTGCGACCATGACCTTGAGCGTCCCCCGCGGGCCGACGCGGATCTCCAGGTCGGTCCACGAGACCCCTTCCGCCGGGCCCGTCCCGAGGGCCTGGAAGACGGCCTCCTTGGCCGCCCACCGGGCCGCGAAGTGCTCGATCGCATGCCTGCGCGACTGGCAGTGGCGGATCTCGCGCTCCGTGTAGATCCGGCGCAGGAACAGCTCCCCATGGCGCTGGATCATGCCGCCGATCCTGGGGCACTCGACGATGTCCGTCCCGATCCCGACGATCTCCATCCGCGTCGAACTCCTGCGCCTTCCCGGGTTGACCGCTCCAGTCTACCGGAGGTCCCGGCGGGCGAGTAGGATGCGGCCGATTGCGACGGCCCCGGGCCCCCTCGGGGGCGGGAATCGGATCGCCCGGCGGGGCGGTCGCCGCTATACTTTGGGCATCGCCTCCCGGACCCGGACGCCCTCGCCAAAGCAAGGACCGCGATGGACCTGCTCGCCGACCTGACGCCGCCCCAACGCGAAGCCGTGACCCACGTGAACGGCCCCCTCCTCGTCCTGGCGGGCGCGGGCTCGGGGAAGACCCGGGTCATCACCCGCCGGGTCGCCCACCTGCTCCAGCAGGGCGTGTCGCCCCACAACATCCTCGCGTTGACGTTCACCAACAAGGCGGCCGGCGAGATGCGGGAACGCATCGAAGTCCTGGTCCCCGGCGCGAAGGTCTGGGTCGGCACCTTCCACGGCTTCTGCGCCCGGCTGCTGCGGAGCCACGGGTCGCTGGTCGGGCTCGATTCGTCATTCACCATCTACGACCAGGCCGACCGCCTGCGGACCGTCCGCGACGTCCTCGACGCCATGGGGGTCGAGGAGCCGCCGATCACCCCCGAGAAGATCGAGGGGGCGATCAGCCGGGCCAAGAACGACCTGGCCACCCCCAAGTCGCTCGCCCACCGCGCCCGCGACGACCGCGACCGGCTCGTGGCCAAGGTCTACGCCGCCTACGAGGAGCGCCTCAAGGCCGCGTCGGCCGTCGACTTCGACGACCTGCTCGTCCACGTCGTCAAGATCCTCAAGGAGCACCGGGACGTCCGCGAGAACCTCGACGCCCGCTACCGCTACGTCCTGGTCGACGAGTACCAGGACACCAACATGGCCCAGTACGCCATCGTCCGGGCCCTGTCGGTCAACCACCCCAACCTCTGCGTCACCGGCGACCCCGACCAGTCGATCTACGGCTGGCGAGGGGCGAACCTGTCGAACATCCTCGAGTTCGAGAAGGACTACGACGCCGTCCGGGTCGTCAAACTCGAGCACAACTACCGCAGCACCAAGAGCATCCTGGCCGTCGCCGACCACCTGATCCAGCACAACGTCAACCGCAAGCCGAAGGACCTGATCACCGAGAACCCCAGCGGCGAGCCCGTCCAGCTCACCGTCTACGCCCGCGAGTCCGAGGAGGCCGAAGGGGTCGCCGCCCGCATCGCGAGCCTCGTCCGCGAGGGTTCGTACAACTACTCCGACGTCGCCGTCTTCTGCCGGATCACCGCCCTGACGCGCACGTTCGAGCAGGCCTTCCGCTCGGCGCGGATCCCGTACCAGATCGTCGGCGGGGTGTCGTTCTACGAGCGGCAGGAGGTCAAGGACGTCCTGTCGTACTTGAATCTCATCAACAACCCCAAGGACGACCTGGCGTTCAGCCGGGTCGTCAACGTCCCCCCCCGGGGCCTGGGGAAGACGTCGTTCGAGCGCCTGACCGCCTTCGCCCGCGACCACGGCCTGACCCTGCTGGAGGCGGCCCGCCGCGCCCGCGAGGCGCCCGGGCTGAAGGACAAGGCGATCCGCTCGTTCCTCGACTTCGTCGCCCTCTACGACGAGCTGGGGGCCCTGCGCGACGACGCGGCCGAGCGGGTCATCCTCCAGACGATGGAGAAGACGGGCTATCGCCAGCACCTGAAGGACGAGTCGCGGGGCGAGGGCGAGGACCGGCTGGCGAACCTCGAAGAGCTGATCACCGCCGCCCGCGAGTTCGACCTGGAGCACGCCGGGGCCACGATCCAGGACTTCCTCGCCGACATCACGCTGGCCTCGCCCGTCGACCGCTGGGACCAGCAGACCGGCGCCGTCACCCTGATGACCCTGCACGCCGCCAAGGGCCTGGAATTCCCGGTCGTCTTCATCATCGGCCTGGAAGAAGGCCTGCTGCCCCACAGCCGGGCCTTCGAGAACCCCAACGAGCTGGAGGAGGAGCGCCGGCTCTTCTTCGTGGGCATCACCCGGGCGCAACGAGAGCTTTATATCAGCCGGTGTCGAATCCGGACGTTCCGGGGCCAGCAGCAGGCCACGGCGCAGTCGCGGTTCCTGATGGAGCTGCCGGAAGACTTCCTGACCTACGACGACCGCTCGGGCGTCTCTTCGGGCGACTCGCGCTGGGGCCAGGCGTCGTGGAGCGGCCAGTCCGGCTACGCACCCCGTCGCCCCCAGCCGACCCGGACGCCCATGCCCACGCCGTCCGCGGGCGGCTTCCGGTTGACGACCGCGGCCCAGCTCGCGGGGGGCGGGCCGTCGTCGATCGCGGCCCCGGGCGACCTGGACGCGTTCCGCCCCGGCGCGTCGGTCCTACACCCGGAGTACGGCCTGGGGCGGATCGTCGCGATCGAGGGGGCGGGGCCGAACCGCAAGGGGCGGATCGCCTTCACCCTGGCGGGCGAGCGGACGTTCGTCCTGGCCAAGTCCCCCTTGAAATTGGTGGGCAAGTCGGGCGCGGGGCCGCGATGACGCCCGGTCGGCAGACGACGAGGACGAAACCCATGACCGCCTCCACGCCCAACTCCGAACGAAGGCCGCCCCGCCTGGGGGTGAACATCGACCACGTGGCCACCCTGCGGCAGGCGAGGCAGGGCGTCGAACCCGACCCGGTCTGGGCGGCGGTCGCCTCGGAGCTGGGGGGGGCCGACGGGATCACCGTCCACCTCCGCGAGGACCGCCGGCACATCCAGGACCGCGACGTCCGGGTCCTCCGCCGGACCGTCCAGGTCGGCCTGAACCTGGAGCTGGCGGTCGAGCCGTCGATGCTCGCGATCGCGCTGGAGATCCGGCCCGACCAGGTCACGCTCGTCCCCGAGCGTCGCCAGGAAGTGACGACCGAAGGGGGGCTGGCGGTGGCCTCCCAGCGCGACCGGGTGGGCGAGGCCGTGTCACGATTGCGCGACGCCGGCATCTCAGCGGCGGCCTTCCTCGATCCGGACCCGTCGGAAATCGACGCGGCCGTCGCCCTGGGGGTCGACGCGATCGAGCTGCACACCGGCCGCTACGCCGACGCCCGCGAGGGCCGGGCCCGCGACGTCGAGCTGGAGGCCCTGCGCGCGGCCGGGGCGCGGATCGTCTCGGCCGGAGTCGGCCTGCACGCGGGCCACGGGTTGAATTATCGCAACGTCGGCGAGGTGGCCTCGATCGCCGCGATGGCCGAGCTGAACATCGGCCACGCGATCGTCTGCCGGGCCGTCTTCGTGGGCCTGGAGCGGGCCGTGCGCGAGATGAAGGGCCGCATCGAGGCCGCGGTCTAGGCCGCCTTCAGTCGCGGCGCGGACGGCCTTGTGTATCAATTCGTTAAGCGGGGAGCCAGCCCCCTTCCCTCGTGTGGGGCCGGGCCCTAAGATTTATCGCTGGTATGCGGCGTTGCATGCTTCTCATGGTGTCATGTTACTGCAAAAAGCCGTCGTCAATCTTCATGTGTCGAGTCCGGATCGACGGCGAACGACGGTGGGTGCTTCTTCCATGGCGAGTAAGGGACGGATGTTCGCCGGCTGCACGGTGGCGCTGGCGACACCATTTCGTGACGGCGAGGTCGACGAGCCGGCCCTCCGCTCCTGGGTCGAGTGGCAGGTCGCGCAGGGGACGCCGATCCTCAGCCCGGTCGGAACGACCGGCGAGGCGCCGACGCTCTCGCACCTCGAGCACGAGCGGGTGATCGCGATCGTGGTGGAGACCGCCGCGGGCCGCGCCAAGGTCGTGCCCGGCACGGGCTCGAACGCCACGACGGAGGCGATCCGGCTCACCAAGTTCGCCGCCCGCGCCGGGGCGGACGGGGCCCTGATGGTCGCTCCGTACTACAACCGCCCCAGCCAGGAGGGGATCTACCGCCATTTCGCGGCCGTCGCCGAGGCCGTCGACCTGCCGATCGTGCTCTACAACATCCCGTCCCGGACGGGCCGCAACGTCGAGCCCGAGACGATCGAGCGGCTGGCCGCGATCGACTCGATCGTCGCCATCAAGGAGGCCGCCGGGTCGCTCGACCAGGTGAGCGACATCCTCGCCCGCACCGACCTCACGGTCCTCTCGGGCGACGACAGCCTGACGCTGCCGATGCTCGCCATCGGCGCCGAGGGCGTCGTCTCCGTGGCGGCCAACCTGGTCCCTCGCGACATCCGGGGCATGATCGACGACTTCAACGCCGGCGACGCCCCGGCCGCCCGCGAGCGCCACGCCAGGCTCTTCCCGCTCTGCCGCGACCTGCTCGGCCTGGCGCCCAACCCGGTCCCGCTCAAGGCCGCGCTCGCCCTCCTCGGCCGGGGCAACGGCGAGATCCGCCTGCCGCTCTGCCCGCTCGACGAGGCGGCCGCCGCCAAGCTCTCCCGCGCCCTCGCCCGCTACGGCCTGCTGGAGTCCTGACCCGATCGCAACCGATCCCGAGATTGATCTGCACGCATCCTGAAAATGGATTATTCTTAAGTCGCAACGCCTCCGCTCCGAGTCGCCTGTTCGTCCGTCAGCCGCCTTCACTCCTCCGCCGCCGTGGGCCTCGACCTCTCCTCGATGGCCCGACCGACAACATCAACCACAATCCGCAGCCTCCACGTCTCGGCCCTCCCGCGTACGGTTCGGGGGCCCCGCGACGATTCTCTCCACGACGCTCGCTCCGAATTCCTTAGTTCATCGCTCGCGTCCAAACGCCTCGACCTCGAACCAGACCGCTTCGGACTCTCTTGCAAAGGGATCTCGCCATGGCTCGCAAAACGACGTCCACGAACGGCAACGGCAACGGCAAGGTGGAGGAACAGGCCCCGGAGGTCTCCGACCAGTCGATCCGCGAGCTCGCCCAGGTTTTCAAGCTCCTGAGCGACGAGACGCGACTGCGGATCTTGTTCTACCTGGCGCTCTCGCAGAACGGCGAGCTGCACGTGACCGAGCTGTGCAATCGGCTGGGCCAGAGCCAGCCGGCCGTGAGCCATCACCTGGCGCTCCTTCGCGTCTCGAGCCTCATCGAGTCCCGGCGCGAGGGCAAGCACAACTTCTACAGCGTGCGCACCGAGCACTTCGGCGAGCTGCTGCTGAGCCTCTTCTCGGCCGCCGGCGAGACGCCCAAGAACAAGAAGTACCGCTTCCACGACTTCGTCCTGAACTACACCGGCGCCTGACGCCGAGGCTCGCGAGACCTCGGGGGGCGACCTCACCCCGCCCCCGACGCCGCGAGGCCGGACGGCTCTGGTCCGGCCCCTTTCGAATCGACCCCGTTCGGTTCGGCTTGACCCCCTCGGGGCTTCGGCGCAGAATGCCCGCGTCGGCTCGCCGGGGCGTCGGACCTCGCCCGGATGCGCGAGCGTCGATCCGCCCGCGATGGAGTTCGCGGGCGAGCGCGAGCAAGGGCGTCGGCCCGCGATCACCAGCGGTGCAAAAAGGAGTTTCCCGATGGTTCTCTCATCTCGTTTGATCGTGGCGGCGGGTCTCGGCGTCGTGGGAGCCGGACTCCTGGTCGCGCCCATCCAGGGCCAGCAGGACGGGGCCGTCCGCAAGACCAACGGCGGCGCCTCGCAGTTCAAGGAAGGGACCCCGCCGGTCATCGGCACGATCGACCTGGACGGCGTCTTCAAGAACTACGAGAAGGTCAAGTACGCCAACGAGGAGTTCCAGGCCTCGCTGCTCGCCAAGCGCAACGAGCTGATGAAGATCCAGCAGGAGATGACCCAGGAGGCCGAGCTGCTCCAGCGCTACGCCCCGGGCCAGGAAGAATACAAGAAGCAGGAAAACAAGCTCACGGTCCTGAAGGCCCAGATCGAGGCCGGCCGCGAGCAGGCCGAGCGCGAGTTCCAGTCGAAGGAAGCCGAGGCCATGGCCAGCCTCTACAACGAGGTGACCGAGGTGGCCAAGCGGGTCGCCAAGAGCCGCAAGATGACCTACGTCGTCAAGGTCACCAACCAGGCCCCCAGCGGCACGAACCCGAACTCGGTGATGGCCGCGATGGCCAACCCGATGATCTACTTCGACCCCGCCAACGACATCACCCAGGACGTCGTCTACAACCTGAACAAGGTCTACAAGGACGCCGGCGGCCCGATCGCCAAGGGCGTCGCCGCGCCGGCCGCCAAGGCCGCCCTCGGGGCCCCCGCAGCCGCGACGCCCCCGGCCGCCGCCGCCGCCCCCAAGGCGACCGTCCGCTGAGCCGACGGGGCGGGCGTCGCGCCCGCCCCCGCCTCCCCCGGCGCGGCTTCCGCCGCGCTCCGGGGCGCCGTCCCGATCACGGACCGATCGGGACCTCCACGGGAAGCCCGCCGCTCCGGCGCCGCATCGGCCGCCAGGCGGGCGAAAGGACCAGGGAAGGTATGCTCATCTCCAAGCGACCCCAGCGCACCCTCGCCCGCGAGGCCGCGATCGGCGGGATCGGCTTCTTCCACGGCGCCGACGTCGCCATGCGATTCCTGCCCGCCGAGCCCGACGCCGGGATCCGCTTCGTCCGCACCGACCTCCCCGGCCGCCCGGGGGTCGCCGCGCGGATCGACCAGGTCGTCCCAACCCAGCGCCGCACGGCCGTCCAGGACGGCCCCGCCAAGGTCGAGATGATCGAGCACGTCATGGCGGCACTCGCCGGCATGCAGGTCGACAACTGCACGATCGAGATCGACGCCCCCGAATGCCCCGGCCTCGACGGATCCAGCAAGGCTTACGTCGAGCTGCTCGACGAAGTCGGGACCGTCGACCAGGACCGCCCGCGCCAGGCCCTCACGCTGGAGCGGTCGTTCGTCGTCCGCGAGGGCGACGCGGTGCTCGCCGCCCATCCCAACTCGGCCGAGGGGCTCACGCTCTCGTACCACCTCGACTATGGCCAGGCCTCGCCGATCGGCAACCAGAGCGTCCTGGTCGCCCTGACGCCCGACACCTTCCGCGACGAGGTCGCCTCCAGCCGCACCTTCCTCCTCGAGCAGGAGGCCAAGGGGCTCCGCGAGGCGGGGATCGGACTGCGGACCACCGAGGCCGACGTCCTGCTCTTCGGCCCCGCCGGGGTCGTCGGCAACAGCCTGCGGTTCCCCGACGAGTGCGCCCGCCACAAGATCCTCGACATGGTGGGCGACCTCGCCCTGCTGGGGATGGACCTGCACGGCTTCGTCGTGGCCCACCGCTCGGGCCACCACACCAACGCCTCGCTCGTCCGCAAGCTGATGCAGGCGGTCGAGAAGGATCGCGAGAAGGAGGCCCGGCCCCGCGCCGCCCTGCCGATCCGCGCCGACGGCACGATCGACATCCAGGGCATCCTCGAAATCCTCCCCCACCGTTACCCTATGCTCCTGCTCGACCGCGTGATCGAGCTGCAGGAGGGCCGCAGGGTGGTCGGGCTCAAGAATGTCAGCGCCAACGAGGCGTTCTTTCAAGGCCACTGGCCCGGCCGGCCGATCATGCCGGGGGTGCTCATCATCGAGGCCATGGCCCAGGCCGCCGGCGTCCTGATCGCGTCGACCGTGAACCGCTCGGGGCGGGCCGCCGTCATCGCTTCGATCGACGCGGTGAAGCTGCGACGCCCCGTGGTCCCCGGCGACCAGCTCAGGCTCGAAGTCGACGCCCTGAAGATCAAGACGTCGTACGCCAGCGTCGCCGCCGTCGCCCGGGTCGACGACGCGATCGCCGCGGAGGCCCGGATCCGCTTCGTGTTGATCGACGCCCCGGCCGTCGCGTGAGACGACGAGGCCCCGACGAGATCCCCTCGACACAGCCACGTTTAACCATATCCCGCTGACCGGCTGTAGGAACACACTCATGGCCACCATGATCGCTGACACCGCCTGCATCGACCCTCGCGCCGAGATCGCGGACGACGTCGAGATCGGCCCGTACTGCGTCATCGGCCCCGACGCCAAGGTCGGCCGGGGCACCCGGCTGATCGCGCACGTGTGCATCCTGGGCCACACGACGGTCGGCGAGAACAACGTCGTCCACCCCAACACGGTGCTCGGCGGCGACCCCCAGGACTTCACCTACAAGGGCGAGCCCACCCTGCTGGAGATCGGCGACGACAACACCTTCCGCGAGGGCGTCACGATCCATCGCGGCAGCTGCAAGGAAGAGGGCATCACCCGGATCGGCTCGCACAACTACTTCATGGCCAACGTCCACGTCGGCCACGACTGCATCCTCGGCGACCGGATCCTGATCGCCAACAACACGATGCTCGCCGGCCACATCCACATGGAGTCGTACGCGACGGTCTCCGCGGGCGTCGGCCTGCACCAGTTCGTCACCGTCGGCCAGTACAGCTACATCGGGGCCCTCTCGCGGATCTACCACGACGCGCCGCCGTTCATGCTGGTCGAGGGAAACCCCTCGAAGGTCCGCTGCATCAACATCGTCGGCCTGAAGCGGCACGGCATCGCCGCCGACGCCATCACGGCGCTGCACGAGGCCCATCGCCTCATCTACCGCGCCCGCATGATCGCCCGCCAGGCCAACGAGATCCTCGAGGCCAACGGCCAGATCTGCCCGGAGGTCCGCCGCCTGCTCGACTTCATCGAGGTCCAGCAGCAGGGCCGCCACGGCCGGGGCCGCGACCGCGCCCGCCTCTCCGCCTCGGCCTGAGCGCCGGGCGGATCGCTGCATCCCACGAAGAGACACGGAGAGTCCGACCGATGAAACCGCTTCGCGTCGCCGTCGTCGGCGTCGGCCACCTTGGCCGGCATCACGCCCGAATCCTGGGGGCCCTTCCCGGGGTCGAACTCGTCGCCGTGGCGGATTCCCGTCCCGAGCAGGCCCGGATCATCGCCGAGGGCCTCAAGACCCGCGCCGTGGCCGACTACCGCGAGCTGATCGGCCAGGTGGACGCGGTCTCGATCGCCGTGCCCACGGTCCTCCATCGCGAGGTCGCCGGCGCGTTCCTCGAGCGCGGGATCGCGGCGATGGTCGAGAAGCCCCTGGCCGGCTCGCCCGCCGAGGCCGAGGAGCTGGTGGCGATCGCCCGGGCGTCGGGGGCGGTGCTCCAGGTCGGTCACATCGAACGCTTCAACCCCGCCCTGGCCGCGCTCCAGGCCTCGCCGATCCGGCCCAAATTCCTGAGCGCCGAGCGGCTCGCGATCTACACCTTCCGGTCGACCGACGTCGGGGTCGTGTTCGACCTGATGATCCACGACATCGACCTGGTCCTGAGCCTGGTCGACTCCCCCGTGCGGTCGGTCTCGGCCGTCGGCGTCGGCCTCTTCGGCGACCACGAAGACGTGGCCGACGCCCGGATCGAGTTCGAGAACGGCACCGTCGCCAACCTGACCGCCAGCCGCGCCAGCTACGCAACGTCGCGGAAGATGCGGATCTGGGGGACCGAGGGCTACGCCTCGCTCGACTTCGGAGCCAAGCAGGCGACCGTCGTGAGGCCGTCCGAGGAGTTCCTCGCCGGCGGCGTGGACCTCGAAGGCGTCGACCTGACCCAACCTTCGGCCATCAAGGAGCACCTCTTCGGCAAGGTCCTCCGCGTCGACCGAGTCGAGCCGCCGACGTGCGACCAGCTCACTCTGGAGCTGCAGGAGTTCGTCGCGGCCGCCCGCGGCGAGATCACGCCCCGTGTGACCGGTGCGGCCGCCCTGGAGGCCGTCCGGATCGCCGACCGGATCGTCCGCAGCCTCGACGCCCACCGCTGGGAAGGCGACGCCGCGACCTCCCCCGCCCTCCCCGCCCAGGCCGCTTCCGCCCTCCGCGGGCCCCACGCCTGGAGCCGCGCCCGCCTGGATCGCCGCTCCCGCGCGACGAGCTAGGGCGTCGCCCATCGCCGCTCCGTGCGCTTGCCAGCGGGGGCGGGTTTGGATTAGACTGTCCCGGTCGAAGCCTGCGCCCGGAGTCCGGCCGTTTCGTCCGGCCGACCCGCGCGGGATGTGTTGCGACCGCCGCCCGGCGGTCTTTTTCTCTTTCCACCGCGCGAAGTCGTTGCAGGATCCGTTCGATGGCCAATAAAGACGACAAGAACAAAGACAAAGACAAGCCCAAGAAGCCCCACAAGGACCCCAGCAAGGATCCCAACAAGGCCCAGGCGAAGGAAAAGCCCAAGAAGCCGAAGGAGGCCGCCCCCGCCGAGGCCGCCCCCGTCGTCGAGAAGAAGCCGGAGGCCCCGCGGCCGCCCGCCGATCCCCGCCTCAAGTTCGTCAAGAAATTCCACGGCCGGTTCCTGCCCCGCGGCCCGCTGCGCGACCGCCACACGGCCCTCTTCGCCCGCTGGAACAGCGGCGAAGACCACGGCGGCGTGACCGTCGAGGAGCTCAAGTCGCTCTTCCAGGACTGGAAGGTCTCCCGCGAGAAGGGCCCGAAGAAGAAGGCGACCACCGTCTGAGCCGTCGCTGAATGCATCGACCGCCCGGGCCGAGCGGGGTCATGACCCCGACGCCCCGGGCGGCCTCGTTTCTCGACCGCCTTGCTCGTCGTCAGTCGGCCCGTTC
Organism: Paludisphaera mucosa; assembly: GCF_029589435.1. Classification (NCBI taxonomy): domain Bacteria; kingdom Pseudomonadati; phylum Planctomycetota; class Planctomycetia; order Isosphaerales; family Isosphaeraceae; genus Paludisphaera; species Paludisphaera mucosa. The sequence goes on from NZ_JARRAG010000001.1 coordinate 2,312,353, forward strand.
GCGGCGGGCGAAGCGACGGACCGCCGACGCCAGGGCATTCGCCACGCCCCGCGCCGCGTCGCTCGGGGCGCACTCCATCGCGGCCGTGGCCTGTTCATAGGCTTCCTGAGCCCGGGCGTCGTCCTGGTCCAGGACGGCCAGGCCGTATCGGGCCTCGAACAGCCGGGGCTCGACGTCGATCGCCTTCCGGAATTGCTGGCGGGCCTCCTCCAATCGGCCCTCCACCAGGTCGCATACGGCCAGGCGGGCGTCGCGGAGGGCTGGCCGGGGCACGTCGACGGCCTCTTGGAGCTGGCGACGGGCCCGATCGGGCTCGCCGAGGTGCAGCAGCAGCGTCGAGAGCCGTTCGACCGCGTCCCAACCGCCCCGGCCGGGGGGGTTGGCGCCCTCCAGGAGCCTCACGGCCGTCTCGACCCGGCCCAGCTCCAGCTCGTGGTTCACGAGCCGGTCCAGCTCGTCGAGGTTCCGCCAGGTCGTCGGCACAGGCTCGTCGAGGCGATTGGCGATTTGAAGTTGCGTCTCCTGGACGGACTTCTGGAGGTTCGCCTGCTGAGGGTTGATCGTGTTCAGCCTGAGGATGCGGCCCAGGATCTCTTGCAGGGGTTCGAGCATGCCCCGGTTTTCATAAGTCCGCTGGAGCAAGGCGAGCGTCAGGAAGTCCCGGGGGGCGATCGCGGCGGCGCGGCGGAGCGCGTACGTCGTCCGGGCGGGCGCGAGGTCGAAGATGGGGTCGAACGGGACGCGGCAGCGGGCGGCCGGGGCCGTCGGCTCGCGGATCAGCTCGATGTAGCCGATCGACTTCCAGCCCTCCAGCGATTCGGGATCGGCGGCCACGACCCGTCGGGCGTAGTCGAGGGCCAGCCAAAGCATGGGACGACCGAGGTCGGGCCGCGACCCGGCGTTCAGGAAGTTGGCGTAGTTCCGCAGTCCCTTCGACGCGGCGATGAGGGCCGGGACTCCCTGGGGATCGATGCCGGCGCTCGGTTGGAAATGGCGGGCCCCGAAATCGACCTCGTGGGCCCCCACCGCGCTCTTGTACGAGTCGTGCAGGAAGACGGCCGAGATGGCGTCGAACCGGACGCATCGCCACCGCCCGCTCTGGAGCAAGGCGGCGCCGACCTCCGCATTGTAATCATGGTCGACCAGGATCGACGGCCGGCCCTCGGCGTCCAGCTCTCGCTGCCATCGCGGGCTCTCGTTGTCCTTGACGATCCAATCCTTGAGGTCGAGATAGCGGCGATACAATTCCTGGCCGCTGACCTCCAGCCGGGGGTCGGTGAACACGGTCTTCCCCGGCCCGCCGGGCTTCTCCGGGCTGTGGTTGTAGATGAACAGCGAGGCGTGGCCGTTGTGGAAGCTCAGGAATCGCTCGGGCATTCCGGGCCCGCCCGCGAACTTCGCGGCCTCGTGAGGGAACCAGAGCGGCTCCTCGCCCCAGCCGATCACCCGGCCCTCCCCGGCCCAGGCGTAGAGCGACCCGCTCCCCACCGCGAAAGTCAGGACGATCAGGGCCGTCAAGGCGATGAGCCTGGGCCGGACGCCGTCCGAAGCCGCGACTTCGCCTCCACGCACCCTTCGTGCGACCTCTCGGGAGCCGATCCACTCCGCGAAGTTCCAGGCGGTCACGGTCCCCACGACGGCCGCGAACTGGTGGCTGTTGCGCGTAGCCTGGAAGCTCAGGAGCGAGAAGGCCGCGAAGAGGAGCAGGCGCAGCACGCTGACCCGCCAGACGTCCTCGCGGGGCTCCTCGACGACGTCGACGGCACCCTTCTTCTTCCGGGTCGCGACGGCCTTCTTCGCCGCCTTGTCCGGCCCCTTGACGCCCTTCCTGCGCGTCGGCGACGCATCCTCGACGGCCGCCGAAGCATCGGGACGGAGGCTGCGGACGCGTGACGCCCCGGCGGCGAGGATCGGCACGAGGAAGCTCAGGGCCCCGAGGACGATCGTGGCGAAGTGGATCTGGAGCGGGAGGTTGCCGAAGCCGGTCTCCCGGATGAAGTCCGGGATCGGCTTCAGCTCGGCGATCGTTCTGGAGAAGTCCGGGCTGCTCATCGTCCCGGCCAGCTCCAGCGGGTAGAACGCGCCGCGGATCCCGTAAGGGTTCAGCAGGCACGCCAGCGCCGTCGCGGCCGACGCCGGCACGACGGTCGTCCACCACTTTCGTCGCGCCGTGGACAGGGCCCCGCGTCGCATGGCGGCGTCGATGAGGGCGAACCCCAGGACGATGGGCCCCAGGATGAACAGGCCGTGCGAGTTCACCCACGCGACCTGCACGAACGGCAGCACCCAGGCCAGCGCCGGGCGACGCTCCCAGCGACATAGAACCGCCAGGAAGATCGACAGGTAGAGCAGCGTCAACGTCTCGGGGCGGATGTACATGCGACCCGAGAGGACCAGCAGCGCGGGGAGCCACGCCAGGATCATCGCCCAGACGGGCCACGTGCGACGCCTCGCGGTGATGAGCAGCAGCAGGGCGGAGCAGGTGATGAGACACTTCGCCAGCGTCAGAGCGGGGACGCCCCCGCGTTCGAAGACCCAACTGATGCCGACCTGGAACATCCAGTGCAGGTCGATCCAGGGCGCGCCGACGCGGGTGAACGTGTAGAAGTCGACCCGGGGGACCTCGCCCCACTTGCGGATCAGGTCGCCCGTCCGAAGGTGCCAGTAGAAATCGGTGTCCTTCAGCCGGAAGACGCCCAGCAGGAAGGCCAGAGCGAGGAAGAACCCGATCAGCACGGCATCGAAGAGGCGAAGTCCCCAGGCCGGGCCGGCCGGACGTCCTTCCAGCCGTCCCGCATCCGACGTGGAGGATCGAGGCCTGGGCGGCGAAGGACGAACCTCGGACATCAACCGACTCCCGACCCGGACGGCGGCCTCGACCCCGACGGCTCCGGGCGCGGCCTCGGCCCGGTCCCTGAGTGTACCACCCGGGCTCGAAGGGGGTCGAGACGCCCGCCGAAGGCTGGAAGGACCTCAGTTCTGGTCGATCCAGTAGGCCCCGCTGGTCCACCAGGGCGGCGTCGGGCGGGGTGTTCGGGGCGCGTAGTAGTTGCTGCGCCGGGTCGGATAGACGAACGGCGACAGGATCGGCAGGTTGGGCGTCGAGGAAGACGTCCCCGGCACCGCGCGGACCACGCCATCGTAGCCGCGATTGTACGTCACCACAGGGGCCGCGATCGAGCGCAGCGACGAGACCGGCCCGTTGAGCGACAACGAGGTGTCGCCGAACGTCCCCAGCGGCGAATATCCGTTCGACGTCGGGGCGGCGGCCCCCACCATGATATAGGGCGTCGGCTCGAAGGTCCCCAGGGTTGGGGGCTCATCGACCATGCCCGGCTGCTGGGCGCGAATCGATGCGGGCAGGTGGATGCCGGCGATCATGAAGAGGCCGGCTGCCAGGACGCGGCATCGCGTCGCGCGGAACGGTCGCAGATTCGGATTCATGGTTGCGATCTCGGGTGGGAGACATCTCAAGCTGCATACGCCGGGCTGCGCCCTCGACGGGCCGACGAGGCGACTTGAGAAAATCTACCCTTCGAATCCCCGGGAGGGAGGCGTTTCGCCGAATCCGAGGATTTCGCGGCCGATCTCAGACCGTGTTGCGCGACCGTGGGAGGAGCCCGTGCAACTCGTCCAGGACTCGGGCGACGGCGGAACCGATCGGAGAATGCAGCAGATCATGCAGCTTGGAAAGGAGCTCGCCCTCACGCAGCAGGGCGCTTTCCTGGGTCGCGAGCGTCCCACGATGCACGGCGTCGGGGATGGGCCGGCCCTTCTCGCGGAAGTCTTCGGCGTGCCCGCCGCCCAGGCCGGCATGCGTGGTCGCGGGGAGGGAGAGGGGCCCCCCCTCGGCGGGGAACCAACGGTCGAGGCCGCGTGTTCGGAACGTGGCCTGCGGTTTGACCGCGCCTGGCGCGGGCGGGGAGGCGGGAGCCTCGTCCTCGCTCAACAGGTCGTCCATCGACACGTCGAGCGCCACGGCGATCCGGCGCAGCGTGCCGGCGCGGGGGAGGCCCGTCTTACCGCTCTCGATCTGGTACAGGGCGGTGCGCGAAATCTCGGCCCGGTTGGCGAGTTCGTCGGGGCCCCACCCCTTGGCGTATCGAAAATCTCGTACGCGCTGAGCCAATGTCATCATGGATGCCCCCGACGCAGGGTTTCAGAGAGGTGCCGATCGGGTCTGTGGAGGAACGCTTGAGAGCGCGGCGACCCCATGGAGTCGCCAAAATTCCCTGTCGTCTTCAAAATAAGGAAATCGGATAAGTCGAACTTGTACAAAACGCAGCGTTGCTTGTCAAGAAAGACCTTAAAATACGCCAAAGTAAGTCAGTACCGCCTGCTAGCGTGCCGATTCAAGATCCGCCCCACCCACAACTTGAGACCGAAGTCCGGATCGGTTCACTGCATTCAAATCGATAAATCGGCACATTAAGACAGCTAGACGCGATCCGCTCGGCGGCGAGGGCGTGATCTGTTCGAGACCTTCACTGCGAGAGTAGGAAGATTCCCGTTGAAACGCCCTCGCAGATCGAAGGGTGCGTTCTTCGGCGTTCCTTCCGATGAATTGTAGGACTCCGGACAGGCCCAGGAGAACCGGTCAACTCCGAAAGAACTCGAAATTCCACCGGAAATCGTCCCAGGCCATGCGCTGCGAGACCGTCGAGTCGAGCCCGCGTCACGCCTTGCCGTCGAGTTCCTTGAGCACGCCGACCAGGAGTTGCGGGTCTCGCTTTTCCATCAAATGGACGATCCGGGATTCCGAGAACTCGATCTTCCGCAGGGCGTCCTCGACGCGCTTCCAGAGTCGATCTTTCTGCTTGCCTTCGGCGAGATAGAGGTCCGAGGCCAGCTCGGAGAGCCGCTGGAACGTGATCGCGTCGAAGTTCTTGTAATAGCGGTTGATGATCTTCTTCTGATACGGAGAGTGGTCGGCCATGATGTTCGCTCTCGGGCGGGGATCCTGGTCGTCGGGCGATCATCCTAGCGACCGCCGGCGGAGGCCGCCAGCCCGGGCCCGTGGGCGGCGTCCCACGGGCCCGTCGGGCGTGAACGTCGCGATCCGCGTCAATTCGCGCCGCTGAGGACGGCTTCCATGGGGGCGGCGGGGGCCGTCGAGGGGGTCACCGAGTCGAGGTAGCTCGCCAGGCTGTTCTTCAGCCGCCCGGAGAGTCTCGACGCGCCCTGCTCCGTCTGTACATTCACGACCTGCCGCGGCGCGGCGACCGGCGTGAGGATGCCCTGACGGGCCGTGGACGAGTAGTCGACGGTCAGGGCCGACGCCACGCTCGCCGAGGCCGTCCCTAGGTTGACGGTCGCCGGGGAGGCCGTCGCGCCCGCGGCGGCGGTCCCGGCCGAGCGGTCGAACACGCTCCAGTCGAGGATCGCATCGGGGTTGCTGCGGGCGACGCGCTTCAGCGCCGTGTACTGGCTGTCGACGTTGCGGTTCATCAGGAACTTCAGCCGGCCGGCGGCCGACGCCGAGTTCGTGATGTTCACGACCTGGTTGGAGGTGATGATCTGCTGGCCGTCGAAGGTCTTGGCCGTGAAGGTCAGGGTCTGGAGCCCGGGATCGGCCTGGATGTCGCTGGCCTTGAAAATGAAGACCTGCGCCGCATAGGGGCTGCGGGGGAAGTGGTGCACCTGGGTGGCGACCGGCGACGCGCCGTTCAGCAGGGCCGTCGCGGGGTCGATCGTGGCCGGGTCGAAGCCCGACGTCCCCTGGATGTAGACCCGCACCAGGTCGGCGTGCGCGGTGTCGATGATCCGATGCTCGTGGGGATTGATGAGGATCGGCGGCGAGATCGGCGGGCAGACCGGCGGCTCGGGGGTCGGCGGCGTCGCGGCGCTCAGGAGGACCGGCTGCTCGGGGAAGAACGCCTCGCTGATCGGCCCGTCCTGGGCCGAGCCGGCGAAGGCGCCGACGTTGAACACCGAGGTCGGCACGATGGCCGAGCCCGTGATCGACTGATAGAGCGTGTCGAAGTTGACGAGCGACATCTCGATGTTGGGGTGGTTGGGGTCGTTCTGGGTGTAGATGTTGCCGCGGAACTGCGGCAGAGGGGTGCCGAACGTGGGCGCGACGTTGGGGCCGGCCTGATTGGCGGTCGCGACCTGGAAGACCTTGGCGTCCTGGCCGGAAGGGACGTTCTGCGAGAAGCCGGCGACGACCTGGCCGGTGCCGGTCCCGAGGAAGTCGAGATAGACCCCCATGAACTCGGTGCCGCCGATGTCGGGGACGTCCTGGAATCCCGGCGAAACGGCCGTGACAGCGGGGTTGACGGTTCCCCAATTTCCGTTATTGTCTGCATCCGTCGCGATCACGGGCCGCCCGGCCGAATCTTTCGGATTCGCCGGCTGCTCGATGCCGATGGACAGCGTCCCGTTGTTCTCGGGCGAGTAGCTGACCCGGAGGCTCGTGATGTCGAAGCCGGAGACCCCGATCAGGCCCTGCAGGTTGGCCGGGATCGTCGGATGCTGGACGCTGGCGTTGTCGGGTAGGATTACAACGCCTGGAGTTTGTGTGGCGGGAAAATCGGTTGCGACGTTTCCCGTGAAGGTGACGCTGAGCATTTGCCGATGATCAAGCTGTTCCATCGCGACGCTGGAGTTCCGGACCGTCCTGACGCGGCCGCTACGGCGGCGCCACGAGCGAACAGCTTGCAGCAGTCTTGCGAATAGCGACATCGCGCCATCGTCCTTTCTAGCGAGATCCCGATCCCCCGACGAGGGAGACGGTGGTGAGCCGAGCGCGAGCGAGCCGGGCACGAGCCCCGATCATTCCCGTCGGCTGGAAACAGCGAATCGATCCATCAACTTGACCATCTGGCTGAGTCGTGGTTTGCTCGCCAGGCCCTGGTCGCATCAACGCCTGGCTTACTCGTCCCGGCTGACGCGAGGACAGCGTCACGCCCCACCCGGCTTCCGCGGGACGAAACGACCATACGTAGAAGGAGTCTCGTCATGGTTTACCGTCGCTTGGGCCTGTGGGGCCTCGCACTCGGCGCTTTCATCGGTTCCGGTCCGGCCGTCTGCCTCGCCGTCCCCGTGAACCTCACGGGCTTCGTCGAGAAAGACTTCCCCAGCGGGGGCGGCACCGCCGAATCCGGCAAGGTCTTCACCCAGGAGGTGACGTCCTCGCCGACGACCATCGGCCAGTCGAGCTGGATCACCCAGAACGGCTGGGTCTCGGGCTGGAACGTCAAGGACATCCGCTTCAGCTACGGCGAGGATTCGGCGGGCAACAACTCGCTGGCCGTCGGCTTCAACACCTGGGCGAACAGCAGCGGGACGTACGCTCCGTTCGGCCAGGCCAACGGCGACCCCTCGGGCACGCCCACGGCCTACGACCCGGCCCACCTGGGCGCAGGCACGCCCACGAGCGACAAGTCGTTCGCGCTGGTGATCGCCAAGGAGAACCCGACCGATCCCACGAAACCGGGCGAGGTCGTCGCCATCGCCGGCGTGCCGGCCGACAAGTCGCTCAACGGCCTCGGCACGAACGGCTACACCGTCTCGCAGGTCGACCTCAACCGCTCTTCGGGCGGCCTGGCCTACATGTTCGGCACGCCGATGAATAAGTACCTCGGCAACCTGGCCTACGACCCCTCTCCTTCGCACCCCCAACTCGAATTCACGGTCGCCAACTTCAAAGACCTGGTCGGCCTGGCGCCGGGCAAGGGCTTCTGGGTGACGGCGTACGCCGGCTCGGGCCTGGACGGCGTCGCCGGCGAGACCTACATGGGCTGGACCTATGTTTCGGGCCTGGCCCCGCAGATCGGCGTGCCCGAACCCACGACGGTCCTCGCCTGGACCCTGGTGGTCGGCGGCTTCGCCTGGAAGGCCCGCGGCCGCAAGGCCAAGGGCGTCGCCTGAGGTCTGAGGGTTGTCGAAACACGGCATAGAACGCATCCCTGCGCGAAGCGGCGGCCCGATCCAAGGGTCGCCGCTTTTTTCATCGGTCCCGCCGCCGGCTCGGATTCCCCCCTTTCCTAGATACGGGCCGCCCCCCTTCCCTGTTCTTGCTATGGCCCCTTCGTCTTCCCCAGGCCGCTGAGATCGCCACGCCTTCGCGACCGGACGAGTCTACCGCGTTTCCCGGGTCTTCCACGGTCTAGAAACACCGAGGGCGTCCGACTCGCGAGGAGCGGGACGCCCGAATGTTCTCCAACGGCGACGGCCGGCGGCGTCAGCGCGACGAGTAGCCGGGCCCGACGACGGTGATCCGTTCGCGGAAACGATCCCCGGACAGCAATTCGAGCGCCGCCTGCAATGCGAGTTGCTTGGAATGCCAGGTCCGGACCTCGCCGCTCACCACCACCTTGCCACGGGTCTCCTCGACCATGAGGTTCCGGATGCGCCCGTAGGTGTAGCGACGCACTTGATCCGCCACCTGCTCCGTCAGCGACGTCATTTCCACGGGTTCGAGAGGCTCCATGGAACCTGACTCCACTTAATTAGACGATTCGTGATGACAATCATGAAGCAAGAGGCAAGCCGGTCTCACGAACGCGGTCGTCCATCCAGCTTGACACGACCAGCCTAGAACACAAGGAAAAAGCCGTCGGCTTTTTCCTTCGTTATTCATGAACTGGAAACATGATCAAGCAAAACACGGGCCGACGAGAGGGCGACCGAAAGATCCGTCGCCTGAGTTCGCGCGACTTTAGGCGATAGCGGGCCTGCTCAATCCTCGCGCGGCCGCGAGAGCCGGATGAGCAGCATTTCGAGGACCACGCGGGGGTTGAGCTGGCTCCCCCCCTTGACGTCGAGATCGGCCTGGAGGAGGTCGGCCGGGAGCCGATCGACGCGGCTCGGGCCGAGGTGGGTATGCTGGCGGACGACCTGCTGCTCCAGGAACGGCGGGACGCCGGCCGCCTTGCAGGCTTCCGAGACGCTCAGCCTGGCCGCCCGGAGCCGGCCGGCGTTGTAGACGCGGATCAGCGTGGAGGACATCTGTGCCAGCAGCTTGACCGGATGTTCGCCCTTGGCGATCAGGTCGTCCAGCAGTCGGGCCGCCTGCTCGCCCCGTCCTTCGGTGGCCGCGTTGACGACGTCCCAGATTTCCTCGATGCGCCCGGCCTCGACGAATCGGGCGACGTCCTCGCGGCGGATCTCGCCGACGTGGGCCGTGGCGATCGCCAGCTTCTCGACCTCCGCGACAAGGATCCCCAGCTCGGGCCCGACCAGTTCCAGCAGGAGCTTCGCCGCGTCCGGTCCCAATTTCGACTCGGCCCTCGTCGCGTAGGCGGGGAGCCAGCGGATCAGGTCGGACTCGCTCGGGCTCGAACAGTCGATCGGCAGCCCCGCCTTGGCCGCCGACTTGGCGAGCCTCGTGTTGCTGGGCCACGTGCGGACGGCCAAGATCAGGCATCCCGAAGAGCTGGGGGCGTCGACGTAGGCCTCCAGCTCCTTGCGATACGCGGTCACGAACGGGTCCGCCTCCTCGACGAGGGCCACCCGGCGCTTCGAGAAGAACGGCAGCGTGCGCAGCTCGTCGACGACGTCCGCGAGCTTCGCCGAGGCTCCCTCGAACCGCACCACGCCGACGTCCGCCTCGTCGCCGGGGATCTCCTCCCGGATCGACCGCCGGATGGCCTCCCGGCGCAGGTAGGCGTCGTCGCCGTACACGACGTAGACGGGCCTTCCGCCCGGTCCCGAGGCTTGCTTCAACCAGTCCAGGCCCCTCATCGCACCTCCCGAACGCACCGCGTCCGATCCCCCCGCATCCTGCCAGATTCCCGCACCGCTGACGAGAGCGGTCGGCCCGCGACGGATTCCGCCGGAATCACCTTGACCGCGATTGGACGAGATATACAATCGATTGAAACGCTCGTTTGAAACCCATGTTTTAGACGCTTCAGGGACGAATGGCCATTCCGGACACGACGAAGGCGCGACTGGTTGAGGCGGCGGGGCGGGAGTTCGCCGAGAAGGGTTTCGAACTGGCCCGGATCAGGACGATCTGCGACCGGGCCGGGGCGAACCTGGCGGCGGTGAACTACCACTTCGGCGACAAGGAGCAGCTCTACCGGGCCGTGCTGCTGGAGGCGTACAAGCGGCGAAGCTCGGTGGTGACCCCGACGATCGGCGACGTCCCCCCGGCGGAGAAACTTCGGGCGTTCATCCGCTTCTTCTTCGAGCAGGTGGTGGCCGGCTCCGACGAGGACACGTGGCAGGCCCAGCTCATCATGCGGGAGATCTTCTCCCCCACCTCGGCGCTCGACGCGGTGATCCAGGAGTGGATCCGTCCGCGGTTCGAGCTGCTGAAGTCGATCGTGCGGGAGATCCGCCCGGAGGCCGACGACCGCCGGCTGAACGTGCTCTGCTTCAGCATCGTCGGCCAGTGCCTCATGTACCGGATGACTCGCGAGGTGACGGGAAGGCTGATCGGCCCGGAGGGTTTGGGGCGGCTCGACATCGCCTATCTCGCCGACCACGTCGCGACGTTCTCGCTCGCGGCGCTGGGCCTCGGGCCCCCGGCGGGGCGGGACGCGGATCCGCGAGCATAAGGATCACGGCATGAACTGGATCGCGATCAAGATGCTGGTGGGCGACCGGGCCAAGTTCGCGGGGATCGTGATCGGCCTGACGTTCGCGGCCGCCCTGATCACGCAGCAGGGCTCGATCTTCTGCGGCCTGATGCTCCGCACCTGCGCCTTGATCTCGGACGTCACCGGGGCGGACCTCTGGGTGATGGACCCGGGCGTCCGGTTCGTCGACGACGTGAAGCCGATGCTGGAGAACAACCTGGACCGGGTCCGGGGGGTGACCGGCGTGAAATGGGCCGTCCCGCTCTACAAGGGCAACGGCCGGGCGAAGCTGATCTTCGACCCCGACGAGCTGAAGGCCAAGACGTACCCGGCCGAGGCGCTGGCCCGCGAGCGCGCCGAGGCGGCGAGGTCGGGGTCGCCGGCGAACGTCTTCACGAAGGTCCTGGACCTTTTCGCGCCCTCATCCGGCGACTTCTCGACGCCGCCGCCGCGCTGGTACGACCCCGCCGAAGTCAACGTGGTCGAGTCCGTAAACCTGATCGGGGTCGACGACTCGTCGATGGTCGGCGCGCCGCCGGACGGGCCGATGATCGGCGAGGGCGCGAAGGGCCGCATGTGGGTCGGCGGGCTCGCCGACCTGCGCCGGCCCGAGTCGATCATCGTCGACCGCGTCGGCCTGAGGAAGCTCTTCCCGGGCTGCCACCTGGAAGACCCGTTCGACGACCCGCCCGAGAGCGAGCGGGCCTACGCCGATCGGCTGCGGGCCTTCGTCCGGGCGGCCCCCGAGATCGAGATGAACGACCATCGCGCCGTGATCGTGGGGGTCTGCGAGGCGACGCGGACGTTCCAGTCGAACCCGGTCGTCTACACGCTGTACAGCCGGGCCAAGCGGTTCATGCCGATGGAGCGGAAGATGCTCACGTTCATCCTGGCCCAGACGGCCGACGACGGGGCCGGCCGTAAGCTGTCGGCCGGGGTCGTCGCCGAGCGGATCCGCCGCGACACGGGGCTGGGGTCGTGGACGAGCGAGAACTTCATGTTCCGCACGATCAAGTACTACCTGATCTACACCGGGATCCCGATCAACTTCGGCATCACGGTGTTCCTCGGCTTCCTGGTCGGAACGGCCATCGCCGGCCAGACGTTCTACAACTTCACGATCGAGAACATCAAGCAGTTCGGCTCGCTCAAGGCGATGGGGGCGTCGAACGGGCGGATCGTCTCGATGATCCTCCTGCAAGCGGCCGTGGTGGGGGCGATCGGCTACGGGATCGGCGTGGGGCTCTCCACGCTCTTCGGCTTCAAGACGCTCGACCGCTGGGGCAACCCCACCGAGCTGGCGTACTTCACCCCCTGGCAGCTCCTGCCGATCACGGCGGCGGCCATCCTCTTTATCTGCGTCCTGGCGAGCCTGGTGAGCGTCCAGCGGGTGGTCCGACTGGAACCGGCCGTCGTCTTCCGGAGCTGATTCGCCATGTCCGTCGCGACTTCAACGGCGGTCGACGAGACGGCCCGGGGCGGGACGATCGCCGTCCGCGTGCGGGGGCTGTCCAAGGGCTTCGGCTCGGGCGAGCAACGCGTCGTCGCCCTGGACAAGGTCGACCTCGACGTCTACGCCGGCCGGATGTCGCTGATCGTCGGCCCGTCGGGATGCGGCAAGACGACGCTGCTGTCGGTGATCGCCGGCATCCTCAACGCCGACGAGGGCGAGGTCGCCGTCTTCGGCGAGACGATCACGCGGATGGGCGATCGCGCCAAGACGCGGTTCCGCGCCCGTCGGATCGGCTTCGTCTTCCAGCAATACAACCTCTTGCCCGCGCTCACGGCGGCCGAGAACGCCTCGATCCCCCTCGTGATCGCCGGCTGGCGCAAGGGCCCGGCGGTCGCCCGTGCGGCCGAGGTGCTCACGTCGATCGGCATGGGCAAGAAGGTGGACAGCCTGCCGTCGCAGCTCTCCGGAGGGCAGATGCAGCGGGTGGCGATCGCCCGGGCGCTCGTCCACGACCCCCAGCTGCTCGTCTGCGACGAGCCGACGGCCGCGCTCGACCACGAGACCGGGCTGACCGTGATGGAACTGCTCCGCGAGGCGGCGGTCCGGCCCGACCGAGCCGTGGTCGTCGTCACCCACGACAACCGCGTCTTCCACTTCGGCGACCGGATCGCCCACATGGACGACGGCCGGGTCGTCAAGATCGAGGATCGCGACCCCAGCCTCTCCGCCGCCTGACGGCCGCGACTTTACGGGACCACGAACATGTTCATGCGAATCGTTCTGCCGATCGTCGCCCTGCTGGGAATCGCGCTGGCGGTCCGCAGCGTCGTGCCCTACAACCTGACCATGGAGTCGGGCCGGCCGGTGTTCAAGAGCAAGGTCCCGCCCCCCTCGAAGCCGCTGCTGCCGCCGCCCGAACGGCCCTCGCGGTTCCAGGCGAGCGTCCACGGCATGGGGCTGGTGGAAGCCCAGCGCGAGAACATCCCGATCGGGACGCCGGTCCCGGGCGTGGTCATGGAAGTGTACGTCGACGGCCGCCCGAGCTACGACCCGCCCCACAAGTGGGTCGGCGATCGGATCAAGAAGGGCGAGCCCCTCTTCCGCATCGACGGCCGCGACCTCGAGGCCGAGCTGACGGCGCGCGAGGCGACGCTGGCCGCCGCCGAGGCCCAGCTTCATCGGCTGGAAGGGATGCCCCGCGCCGAGGACCTGCCCCCCGCCCAGGCCGCACTCGAAGAGGCCGAGGCCAAGCTGCTCGACGCCGAGGCGGCCTTCGGGCGCAGCTCCCAGCTCTACCAGCGGAACATGCTCTCGGCCAGCGACTACGACCGCGACCGCTACACGAAGTTCGCCGCCAAGGCCGCCGTCGACCGCGCCAAGGCCGACCTGGAGAAGCTCCAGGCGGGCGCATGGAAGGAGGATCTGCAGGTCCAGCGCGCGGCGGTCCTCCAGGCCCGCAGCCAGGTCGACAGCACGCGGATCCTGATCGAGCGGCTGACCGTGCGCGCCCCCGTCGACAGCGAGATCCTGCAGGTCAACGTCCGGCCCGGCCAGATCGCGACCATGGCCTGGAAGGAGCCGATGGTCGTCCTCGGCGAGGTCGACCGGCTCCACGTCCGGGTGGACATCGACGAGAACGACCTCCCGCGCTTCCGCGAAGGCGTCCCCGGCGTCGCCACGCTCAAGGGCCGCACCGACCCCGAGTTCCCATTGAAGTTCGTGCGGATCGAGCCCTACGTCATCCCCAAGAAGAGCCTGACCGGCGACAATTCCGAACGCGTCGACACCCGGGTCCTCCAGGTCATCTACGCGCTCCCCGACAACCCGCCGTCCAAGGTCTACGTCGGCCAGCAGATGGACGTCTTCCTCGACCTGGGCGAGCGATCCGCCGCCTCGGGGCCGGAACCCGCCCGCCCGTGACCGCCGGGCCGCGGCCGGCGGTTCATTTATCGGTTTCGGCCTTGGGGAGCTTGGCGGCGACGACCCGGAACTTCACCGAGGCGGTGACGGTCGCCTTCTCGAGGTTCTCGTCGCGGAGGATCATGTCGTACTCATACTCGCCCGGGGGCAGGCCCTTCAGGGAGAACGTGTTGCTGATGTAGAGGTTCCGCGGCGGCGTCTTCGAGACGGCCTCGTAGTCGAGGAGCTTCTCCTTGCGGAGGAGGACCTTCTTCTTCCCCAGGGCGCGGATCTGGCCGTCCTGGGTGAAGTGGGCCGCGTAGTCCTCGCCCTTGCGGACGATCGCGTAGTTCTTGGGGCGGAAGTAGACGAGGAGCTTCTCGTCGCTCGTCTGCTCGGCCTCGGGCCGCTCCTCGTAGTCCTCGTACCCCTCGATCGACTGGCAGACGACCTGCCCCTCGATCCGCAAGGACATCTCGGGCTCGGTGGCCGCCTTGGGCCGTTCCTGCACCTGGGCCGCGACGGGAGCCGTCACGACGGCGAGGCCGGCGAGGATCATCCATCGGGCGAGCGTCGAGGCCATGCGATCCTCCGCGCGACGAACTCTGTGGGACCTCCCCGGTCCACGCTAACCGACCTCCCAGGCCTCGTCAAACGGGGCCCGAAACGGACCCCGCCGCCCCCGCGTGGGGCGAGGGACGGCCGGGTCATGAGCCTGGGCGGGCCCCGCATCGATGCGGGGCGGCGGGCGCTTCGTCACCAGATCCGGACGCGTTCCTGGGGGGGCAGCCAGAGCTTGTCCCCTTCCTTGAGGTCGAACGTCGCGTAGAACTCGGGCAGGTTGCGGAGCACCCCGTTGCAGCGGAATTCGGCCGGCGAGTGGGGGTCGAGGGTCAGCCGGCGGGAGAGCTCGGCGTCGCGGATCTTGCCGCGCCAGGCCTGGGCCCAACCCAGGAAGAACCGCTGGTCGCCGGTCAGGCCGTCGATCACCGGGGCCTCCTTGCCGGCGAGCGACCGCTTGTAAGCCTTGTAGGCGATCGTGAGGCCGCCCAGGTCGCCGATGTTCTCGCCGATCGTCAGGGCCCCGTTGACCTTCTGCCCGGGGAGCTGCTTGGGCTCGAAGCCGCCGTACTGCTCGATGAGCTTCTGGGCGCGGGCGTCGAACTCCTTGCGGTCGGCGTCGGTCCACCAGTTCACCATGTTGCCGTCGCCGTCCGACTTCGAACCCTGGTCGTCGAAGCCGTGGCCGATCTCGTGGCCGATGACCGCGCCGATGGCCCCGTAGTTCACGGCGTCGTCGGCATCCAGGTCGAAGAACGGCGGCTGGAGGATGGCGGCCGGAAAGACGATCTCGTTGAGCGTCGGGTTGTAGTAGGCGTTGACCGTGTGCGGCGTCATCCCCCATTCGCTGCGGTCGATGGGCTTGCCGAGCTTGGCGAAGTCGCGGTCGTTCTCGAAGGCGTCGGCGCGGCGGACGTTGCCTAGCAGGTCGTCGGGCTTGATCTCCAGCTTCGAGTAGTCGCGCCACTTGTCGGGGTAGCCGATCTTCGGGTTGAACTTGCCCATCTTGTCGATGGCCTTGGCCCTGGTTTCGGGGCTCATCCATTCGAGCGAGCCGATGTCCTCGCGATAGGCGGCGATCAGGTTGTCGACCAGGCCCTTCATCCGCGACTTGGCGGCGGGCGGGAAGTGCTTCTCGACGTAGAGCTTGCCGACGGCCTCGCCCAGAGAGCCCGAGACCAGGCCGACGCCGCGCTTCCAGCGGGGGCGCAGCTCAGGCGTGCCCGAGAGGGTCTTGCCGAAAAACGCGAAGTCCTCGTCGACGAACGGCTTGCTCAGGTACTGGGCCGCGTCGTGGATCAGCCGCCAGCGGAGCCAGGTCTTCCAGCGGTCGAGCTGGACCTCTTCGACCAGCTTGGAGGCGGCCGCGAAGAAGTCGGGCTGGGCGACGACCATCTCGTCGAGCTTGGGCGCCCCCAGGCCCTCGAACCAGGTCTTCCAGTCGATGGCGGGGGCGAGCGTCTCCAGCTCGGCGAACGTCTTCTTGTTGTAGCTGAGGGTCCGGTCCCGGCGCTTCACGCGGTCCCAGTGGTTCTTGGCGATCGCCGTCTCCAGCTCCAGCACGGCGGCGGCCTCGGCCGGGGCGTCGGGCACGCCCGCGAGCGTCAGCATCCTGGCGACGTGGGCGACGAACTTGTCGCGGATCTCCTGCTGCTTGGGGTCGCGGTAATACGACTCGTCGGGGAGGCTGATGCCCCCCTGCCCCATGTAGGTGACGTACTGGTCGGACTTCTTGGCGTCGACGGAGACGCCGGCGCCGAACAGGCCGCCCGCGCCCTGGCGCTGGAGCTGGCCGAGGAGCGCGATCAGGCCCTTCTTGTCGGTGAGGGCTTCGACGCGGGCGAGGTCGGCGGCGAGGGGCTTGACGCCCAGCTCGTCGGCCCGGGCCTCGTCCAGAAAGCTCCTGTAGAGGTCGCCGACCTTGCGCGCCTCGGAGCCGGCGGGCGCGTCAGCCTTCTGGGTCTCCTCGACGATGGCCCGGATGGCGGCGTCGCTCTCGTCGATGAGCTGGTCGAACGTCCCCCAGCGCGACTTGTCGGGCGGGATCGCGGTCCGCTCCATCCAGCCGCCGTTGACGTAGCGGAAGAAGTCGTCCTGGGGGCGCACCGACTTGTCGAAGCCGGTCGGGTCGACCCCCGAGCGGAGCGGGGCCGGGTCGTCGGCCCGGGCCGCGGGCGAGACGGCGGCGGCCGCCGCCAGGATGAGGGCGAGGCGGGGTCCTGAGCGCTGGAACACGCGGATGGTCCTTCCCTGATGAGGATTCGAAAGCGAGACGCCCGCGCCCGGCGGGGCCGGGCCCGGGCGCGCGGCCGGAGCCTTTAGGTTCGGGGATGCGGGCGGCGAAATCAAGGCGACTGGGCCGCCCGCTCGGCCCGCGTCACTTCTTGGGGTCGAGGTTCTGCTTCAGCTCTTCGGGCGTGACCTCGGAGGCGACGCCGCCGGCGGGGACGTCGAGGCCGGCCGTCCAGAGGATGGCGTTGAGGTTGAGCTTGCGGAAGTTCGGGTCGCCCCAGTTGGCGTGGGCGTGGCCGCCGGTGAATCCGTATCCCCGGCCGCCGTCGGGCCGCTCGACGACCCAGGCGAGGACCTCGGGGCGGCCCTTGGCATCCTGAATATGCTTGTAGGGGCCGGCCGGCGACGTGTGCGAGCTGTCGCGGGTGGCGTCGTCCGGCTTGGCGACGAGAATCGGTGTCACCCCCTTCATCTCCGGGCGGAAGCGGATGTTGTAGTACCACTCGTCGACCACGGCGAACGGCTTCACGCCGCGGGCGATCGGGTGGTCGGGCAGGCTCTCGATGGCGGCCTTCCAGTGGGGGTTGGTCGAGAAGGCCGTCTCGTAGTAGCCGCCGATCCAGTCGAGGAACTTGTCGCCGGGCTCGCCCTTGGGGACCTCGACGCCGTAGTGCATGAAGCCGAGGCCGACGCCCTTCTCGGCGAGTTTCTGGAGCTTGGCCGGGTGGTCGCCCTGGATGGCGGGATGGCCGCCGCCGCCGTCCATGAAGAAGATCAGGGCCCTGACGCCGTCGAAGACGGACTCGTCCTTGGGCCAGCCGCCGGCGACGACCACGGGCTCGACGCCCGGGACCTCGGCCAGGCATTTGGCGAGCAGCTTGCAGCCGGCGTTGAACTCGTGGTCGCCGGGGCCGTGGCTGGGCCGGCCGGCGATCAGGACGATCTTGGTCGGGTCCGCGGCCTCGGCCCTCGCGACGAAGGTCGCCGCGAGGAGGAGGGCCGCGAGGCCGACGAAGCGATACCGCGTCATGGGGCGTCCTCGACTGGGTGTCTCAAGGGGGGGGAATCGTGGAGGGGCGTCGGCGGGGCTCGCCGACGGGCTGCGAAAGGAAAAGGGCGGGGCGCCGGGAGGAAGTCCTCGCGACGCCCCGCCCCATCGTCGGTGGTCAGGCGATTCGGGGCGGCCGGGGCCGTCCGAGAGAGGTCAGATCAGCTCGGTGACGCCCGGCCGGGGGAACTCGGGCTCCGCCATGCTCCCCTTCATGTCGAGCGACTTGGGGAAGGTGTCGAGCTTGGACTCGAGCGCCTGCTCCCACGTCACGGCCTGGCCGGTGTAGGCCGACATCCGGCCCATGATCGCGGTGAGGGTGCTCTCGGCGACCTGCTTCAGCTCGTTGAGCGGCTGGCCGGCGACGATGCTCTCCAGCAGGTGGGTGTGCTCGTGGACGTAGGCGTTGCCGTCCTGCACGCGGACCCGTTCCTTGTTGGCGCCCGAGAAGCGGTAGCCGCCGCTCTGGAACCGGCCCTTGGTGCCGACGATCGTCTCGGAGACGTTGTTCTCGCAGCCGGGGATCTGGCGGCACATCGACATCAGGTGGACGTCGTTGGGGTACTCGTAGTCGACGGCGAAGTGGTCGTAGCTCTGGCCCAACTCCGGCCCGGCTAGCGTCTGCCGGCCGCCCATGCCCACGGCGCGGACGGGGTGGGCGCCGATGGCCCAGTTGGCCACGTCGAGGTTGTGGACGTGCTGCTCGACGATGTGGTCGCCGCAGAGCCAGACGAAGTGGTACCAGTTGCGGAGTTGGTACTCGACGTCGCTCCAGCTCGGCTGCCGCTTGTTGGCCCAGATGGCGCCCTGGTTCCAGTAGACCTGGCCGCCGTTGATCTCGCCGATGGCGCCGTCGTGGATCCGCTTCATGCTCTCGAGGTAGCCGGGCTGGTGGCGGCGCTGGGTGCCGACGACGACGGAGAGCTTCTTGGCCTTGGCCTCCTCGGCGGCGGCGATGACCCGGCGGATGCCGGTGCCGTCGACGGCCACGGGCTTCTCGGCGAAGAGGTGCTTGCCGGCCTTGACCACGGCCTCGATGTGGCCGGGGCGGAAGCCGGGAGGCGTGGCGAGGATCACGAGGTCGCAGCAGTCGATGACCTTCTTGTAGGCGTCGAGGCCCACGAAGCAGCGGTCGTCGGCGACGTCGTACTTCTCCTTCGAGTTCTGGCTGTTCTTGACGCTCTCGCGACAGTTCTTGAGGTGGTCCTCGAAGATGTCGCCCAGGGCGTGGATCTTGATGTTGTAGGTGGTGCCGGCCGCCTCGCAGATGTTGTCGGCGGCGCCGGTGCCCCGTCCTCCGCAGCCGACGACGCCGACCTTGATGACGTCGTTGCCGCGGGCGTGGGCGTTGCTCATGAGGCCGAGGCCCGCGGCGGCCGCGGACGAGGTTTTCAGGAAGGTGCGACGATTGGGACCGGTCATGATTCGACGACTCCGGGGGGAAGGGGTAGGCGGGACGCAGCCGGCCTCACGTGGTCGGGCGACGTCTCCGCCCCGGACTGAAGGTTGCCACTCGCTACGATCTGGACTCTCGATGGGATGAGGACTCCGATCGGGATCGCAAGGCGGGCCTCAGCGGGTCCCCTTGCCCTTGACCACGAGCGACTTGAGCCCCTTGAGGGACTCCTGCTCGTTCAGAGGGCGGACGACGCGGAAGCCGACGAAGGTGGCGTCGGTGTGCCACCAGATGCTCTGGGGACGCTGGGGATCCTGCACGCTCCACTCCAGGTCCGACCCGCGTCGGGCCGCGCTGCGGAGCTTCTCGGCGTCGTCGTCCCACGAGCCGCCCCGGACCACGTAGGAATACTCCTTGGCGGTGGGGGGGGCGAACGGCTCGAGCGTGGGCTTGTCGCCGGCGAACTGCTTGTAGAAGTCGGGGACGTAGTGGTCCAGGCACCACTCGGCGACGTTGCCGTGGATGTCGTAAAGGCCCCAGGGGTTGGGCTTCTTCTTGCCGACCGGCTGGGGCTTCTCGGCGTTCTCGACGTACGAGGCGTATTCCTCGAGCCCGGCGGGATCGTCGCCGAAGAAGTAGGCCGTCTTGGTCCCGGCGCGGCAGGCGTACTCCCACTCGGCCTCGGTCGGCAGGCGGTAGACGAGGCCCGTCTTCTCGGAGAGCCAGCGGCAGTATTCCATGGCCGAGTGGTGGGTGATGCAGATGGCCGGCTGGTTCTTGTGGCCGTAGCCGAAGGTCATGTCGGCGTAGGGCGGGGTCGGCCGCGTCACCGCGTCGGCCTTCATCTCGGTCGCGACCTGGTTCTTGAGGTCGACGCCCTCGCGGGTCTTCTTCTTGAGGTCGAGCGAGAAGCAGAAGAGATCGTATTCGTCCCAGGTGACCTCGCGGGCGCCCATCCAGAACGGGGCGATGGCGACGGGGTGCTGGGGGCCCTCGTCCTCGCCGCGCTTCTCCTCGGAATCGGGGCTGCCCATCAGGAACTGGCCGCCGGGGATCGGCACCAGGTCGAACTTCACGTCGGTCCCGGGGATGGCCTGGTTGTAGGCCTTCATCTCGGCTTCGGTCTTGACGACGGGGGCCTGGGCCGCGGCCGGGCCGGACCAGGCCCAGCAGAAGGCGAGGGCCAGGGCCACGGCGAGGCGGGGGGCGTGCGTCGAGCGGCTCACTTTGATATGCTCCAGCAGGTCGAGTTCCGACCGAGACGCGCGCTCGGACGGCGAATGGGGATCGTCAGGGGGGGATACCGTGGCTCCGTCACCCATGAGCGTTCGCCTGAGCGCTTTGGTCCTGGTTTCGACTCTCGTCGGTTCGGGGTCGGCGGGCGAGCTTGGGCGTTTCGAGTTCGTCGAGACGCACATGGGAAGCTCGTTCAAGATTCTTTTATACTCCACCGACGAAACCGCCGCCAGACGCGCGTCCCGCGCCGCGTTCGATCGCATCGCCCGGCTCGACGCGGTGCTCAGCGACTATGACGTCGACAGCGAACTCTCCCGGCTCTCGGCGGCCTCCGGCGGCCCCCCAGTCGCGGTCGGCCCCGAGCTGTTCGACGTGCTGGAGAGATCCAGATATTGGTACGACAGGACCGAAGGGCGCCTCGATCCGACGATCGCGCCCGTGGGCCGATTGTGGCGCCGCGCCCGCCGCGAGCGCAAGCTCCCCGAGCCCGACAAGCTCGCCGAGGCCCTGCCGCTCGTGGGCATGGACAAGCTGGTCCTCGACCCCGCGGCCCGGACCGTCCGGCTGACGAAGTCCGGCATGAAGCTCGACGTCGGCGGCATCGCCAAGGGCTACGCCTCGCAGGCGGCGATCGACGTGCTCCGCGCCCAGGGGATCGACCGGGCCCTGGTCGCCGGCGCGGGCGACATCGCCGTCTCCGGCCCGCCGCCCGACGCCCCGGGCTGGACGATCGGCGTCGCCACGCTGGAGCCCTCGAAGACCGAGCCCGAGATCTACCTGTCGCTCAAGGCCCAGGCCGTCTCCACCTCGGGAGACGCCGAGCGTTTCGTCGTCATCGACGGCCGCCGGTATTCTCACATCATCGACCCGAAGACCGGCCGGGCGATCGAGGACCGCGCCAGCGTGACCGTCGTCGCCCCCGACGGCGCGACGGCCGACGCGCTGGAGACCACGGCCTACATGCTCGGGCCCGAGAAGGGCCTGGCCCTGATCGACTCGGTCCCCGGCGCGGCGGGCGTCTTCACCCGCGAGACGCCCGAGGGCCTCCGGCGGTACGAGTCGTCCCGGTTCAAGGACGTGCCTCGAGCCCGGCCTCGACCCGCTCCCTGAGCAGGTTGCGGATCTCTTCCAGGAGCATCTGGTCCTTGGTCAGCGCGGGCGTCGGCTTCGCCGCCTCCTCCTTGCTGTTCCTCGTCAGCCAGCCCAGGAACTTGACGACGAAGACGAAGAGGGCCGCGGCCACGATCAGGAAATTGACGATCTCGGCGAGGAACTGGCCGTAGGGGATCGTCTTGCCGTCGATCGTCCAGGCCCAGTGCTGATAGCCCTGGTCGGCGGGCAGGAAGACCCCCAGAACGGGCATGATGATATTCTTGACCAGCGAGTCGACGATCTTGCCGAAGGCCGTGCCCACCACCACGCCCACCGCCAGGTCCACGACGTTTCCCTTGAACGCGAACTTCTTGAACTGTTCCAGCAGCGACCAGACCTCTCTGGTGGGGTCGATGTTTTTCAGTCCCATGCCGACTCCTCCTGTATCGGGTTGGTGAATCCGGCCGACAGGGATCGCACATGACGTGCCGGCCGGGCGGCGGCGTCCTTGCGGGAGGCGGCGGGCGCGGCTATATCTGGTGACGGCGGCGTCCCACCGACCGACGCGCCGCCTCCCCCCGGATCCGCCCTCACCCCGCGCGACCTGGCGACGCCGCCACCTCCCGCCCCGCGAGGGCCCCTCCCCCCCTGGAGGCCCATCGTGCCACGCTCCTCGCTCGCCTTGAGAATCCCCGCGTTCGCGTTCGTTGTCGCCGTGACCGCCGGCCCGGCCCTCGCAGACGGCTACACGCGGCTCGCCCCCGCGGCCGTCAAGGCGGTCGCCTCCTCGCCGGCCTTCCCGGGCGATTACGGTGCCGAGAACCTCCTCAAGCCGACGCCGTCCGCCGGCTGGGGCCTACATCCCGAGTACGCCTCGCACGCGGCCGGCGCGGCGACGTTCGTCGACTTCGACTTCGGCGCGCCGACCGCCGTCGGGGCCTTCCGCCACATCCAGCGCCGGACCCCGGACGTCGTCGCCGAGGCCGACCTCGTCTTCAGCGACGTGCCCGACTTCTCGAAGGAACTGGCCCGGGTCGCGATCCACCACCAGCCCCATCCGGGGGCGACGACCACTTCGGCCTTCGCGCCCGTCCGCGCCCGCTACGTCCGCTGGCAGGTGAAGGCCCTGATCCCGGGCAGCTCGCCCAACGTCGGCGGCCAGAGCGTCGAGTTCTTCTCTGTCGCAGGGACCGACCCGAAGCCGACGCAGCTCGGCGTCGAGGCCAAGGCGGACGCCATCCTCCCGAAGACGCCCGCCGGCGTCGTGCAGACGCTCCAGGTCGCGATCGCGTGTCCCTACGTCGAGCCGGTCCAGGCGACGTTGAGGGTCGCAGGGTGCGAGCCCCGGCCGGTCGACCTGGCCTTCGGCCGTCGCGTGGAGTCCTTCCCGATCCCGGCGGCCGACTCCGCCCGCACGATCCAGGTCGCGATCGAGGCCGGCGGCGAGGCCGTCGCCTCGCGAACGGTCGACCTCCCGCCCGTTCGGCCGCTGACGATCTACGTCCTGCCCCATTCGCACACCGACGTCGGCTACACCGGGATCCAGTCGGACATCGAGGAGAAGCAGGTGAACAACCTGCTCCAGGGGATGGCCGAGGCACGCCGGACCGCCGACTTCCCCGAGGGCGCCCGCTTCGTCTGGAACGTCGAGGGCACCTGGGTCGCCAAGATCTTCCTGGAGCGGCTCGGCGAGGCCGAACGCGCCGCGTTCGTGAAGGGCGTCCAGGACGGCTCCGTGGGGCTTAACGGCATGCTGCTCAACACGCTGACCGGCCTCTGCCGTCCCGCCGAGCTGCTCCGCCTCTTCCGCGAGGCCGCGAGGCTGGGCGAGTTGACCGGCAAGCCCGTGGATGCGGCCATGATCAGCGACGTCCCGGGCTACACCTGGGGGACCGTCTCGGCCATGAACCAGGCCGGGATCCGCTACTTCTCGGTCGCGCCCAACTTCTTCGACCGGATCGGCGGGATCCTCGCCAACTGGGAGAACAAGCCGTTCTGGTGGGTCGGCCCCGACGGGACCTCGCGCGTGCTCGTCTGGATCCCCCGCAAGGGCTACGCGCTCTCGCACCTCTACCACGAGCCGTCGGAACGGTTCGCCCGCGAGTTCTGCGAGGACCTGGAGCGCCGGGGATACCCCTACGACATCGCCTACATCCGCTGGTCCGGCCTGGGCGACAACGCGACGCCCGACGGGTCGATCTGCGACTTCGTCAAGGACTGGAACGCTACGCACGCCTCGCCCCGATTCGTGATCGCCTCAACGAGCCTCGCCTTCCGCGCGTTCGAGGCGAAGTACGGCGACAAGCTGCCCGAGGTCCGCGGCGACTGGACGGCCTACTGGGAAGACGGCGCGGGCTCCACGGCGGTCGAGATGGCCCTCAACCGCGCCGCGTCCGACCGGCTGGCGCAGGCCGAGGCCCTCTGGGCGATGCTCCAGCCCCGCCGCTTCCCCGCCGCCGAGTTCGACAGGGCGTGGGACGACGTCTTGCTCTTCTCGGAGCACACCTGGGGGGCGCATTGCAGCGTCACGCAGCCGGCGATCCCCTTCACGACCGACCAGTGGGCCATCAAGCAGTCGTTCGCGACGGCCGCGAACCTCCAGTCCCGCAGGCTGCTCGGCCGGGCGGCGATGGGGGCGAACGGCTTCGAACCGGACCCCGCCGTCCGCGGCGACGACGTGGCCGCGCGGGTCAGCCGGATCGACGTCTACAACACCTCGTCCTGGCCTCGAACCGAGGTCGTGTCGATCCCCCGCGAGGTCGCTCCTGCGGGCGACTTCGCGACCGACGACGCCGGCAAGGCCGTCCCGGCGCAACGGCTGGCGAACGACGAGCTGGCGCTCCTGGTGAGCGACCTGCCCCCGTTCTCGGGCCGGCGCTACACGATCCGGGCTCGGGCCGCGGACGCCTCGCCGTCGTCGACGCCTCCCGCCCCGGCCACGGCCGCTGGGGCCGTCCTCGCCAACGACAAGCTCCGCGTCCTCATCGACGAGACGACCGGGGCGATCGCCGAGCTGCGCGCCGAGGGGATCGACGCGAACCTCGTCGATTCGAGCGGGGGGCACGCGCTCAACGACTACCTGTACTTCACCGGCGACGACCCGGCGGCGGCCCGCCGCAACGATCCGGTGACGATCGGCGTGCGGAACAACGGCCCGCTGGTGGCTTCCCTGACGATCGAGTCGACCGCGCCCGGCTGCCACAGGCTCTCGCGCGAGATCCGCCTGGCGGCCGGCTCGGGCCACGTCGAGATGATCAACACCGTCGACAAGAAGCGCCTGGAAGCGGCGAGCTACATGTCGAAGGAAGGCAAGGAGAGCCTGAACTTCGCCTTCCCGTTCCACGTCCCCGGCGGCGAGATCCGGATCGACGCCCCGCTTACCGTATTCCGCCCCGAGGTCGACCAGCTCGCGGGCTCGTGCAAGAACTGGCTGACCGTCGGCCGCTGGGTCGACGTCGCCAACGCCGACTTCGGCGCGACCTGGGCGACGCTCGACGCGCCGCTCGTCCAGCTCGGCGGCCTGACCGCCAACCTGCTGAACTCCCAGGGCGACCCCGCCGTCTGGCGGCAGAAGATCGGGCCCACCCAGGAGGTCGACTCGTGGGCCATGAACAACCACTGGGGGACCAACTACAAGGCGTACCAGGAGGGCCCGGCGGTCTTCCGATACGTCGTCCGCCCCCACAAGGGCCGGGTCGCCGACGCCGAGGCCTCGCGGTTCGCCGTCGCCCTGACCCAGCCCCTGGTGGTCGTCCCGGGCCGAGGCCGCGCGCCGGCGTCCGCCCCCCTGCTCCAGGTCGACCCGCCCGACGTCCTCGTCGCCGAGCTGAAGCCGAGCGACGACGGCCGGGCGATCGTCGTCCGCCTGATGGGGGCCGAGGAGCCGAGGGGCGTCCGCTTGACCTGGGGCCTGACGCCCACGCAGGTCCGCCTGAGCGGTACCGGCGAGCAGCCGAATCAGGAGGTCGGCGACGCGATCACGGTCCCGGCCCGATCCATCATCACCCTGAGGGCCGAGTTTGCGGACTGAGCGCGCGAAGCGACGCCGGGGGAACGCCCCGGCGTCGCTCCTTCGCGGTCGATTCGCCGGCCGGGGTCACTTTCGCTTGTCGATGGGGACGTACTCCGTCTCGTTGGGGCCGGTGTAAATCTGGCGGGGGCGGGCGATCCGGGCCTTGGAGTCGTCGTGCTGTTCCTTCCACTGGGCGATCCAGCCGGGCATGCGGCCGATGGCGAAGATGACCGTGAACATGTTGGTCGGGATGCCGATCGCCCGCATGATGATGCCGCTGTAGAAGTCGACGTTGGGGTACAGCTTGCGTTCGACGAAGTAGGAATCCTCGAGGGCCAGTTCCTCGAGCTGGCGGGCGACGTCGAGCAGCGGGTCGTTGACGCCGAGCTGGCCGAGGACCTTGTCGGCGGCTTGCTTGAGGATCCTGGCGCGGGGGTCGAAGTTCTTGTAGACGCGGTGGCCGAAGCCCATGAGGCGGAAGTCGTCGTTGGGGTCCTTGGCCATCTCGACGGCCTTGGCGGCGCTGATGCCCCCCTTGTGGATGGCCTCGAGCATGTCGAGGACGGCCATGTTGGCCCCGCCGTGGAGCGGCCCCCACAGCGCCCCGACGGCCGCGGCGCACGAGGCGTAGATGTTCGCCTGGCTGGATCCGACCATCCGCACGGTCGACGTGGAGCAGTTCTGCTCGTGGTCGGCGTGCAGCAGCAGGATCAGGTTCAGCGCGTCGACCACCTCGCGCGACGCGATGTGCTGCTCGTAGGGCGTCGAGAACATCATGTGCAGGAAGTTCGCGACGTACGGCAGCTTGAAATCGGGATAGATGAAGGGGAGGCCCATCGACCGCCGGTACGAGTAGGCGGCG
The DNA here is from genome assembly GCF_029589435.1 of Paludisphaera mucosa. Taxonomy (NCBI): domain Bacteria; kingdom Pseudomonadati; phylum Planctomycetota; class Planctomycetia; order Isosphaerales; family Isosphaeraceae; genus Paludisphaera; species Paludisphaera mucosa. The sequence continues at coordinate 2,338,673 of NZ_JARRAG010000001.1, forward strand.
ATCGTGCGGACCTTGCTGATGAGCTGGGCGGCGTTCTCGAGGAAGTTCTCCTCGGGGCTCTCGGACTCGGCGCCCCGGCGGGGGAAGCAGGCGATCGTGTTGACCATCGCCGAGAGGATGGCCATCGGCGGGGCGTCGACCAGGAAGCCCTCGAAGTGGTGCTTGAACGCCTCGTGGAGCGGGGCGCTGCGGACCAGTCGCTCGCGGAAGTCGTCGAGCTCGGCCTGGGAGGGGAGCCGTCCGAAGATCAAGAGCCAGGCGACCTCGACGAACGTCGAGTTCTTGGCGAGCTGCTCGATCGGGATGCCCCGATAGCGGAGGATGCCCTTCTCGCCGTCGATGAAGGTGATCGCGCTGGTGCAGGCGCCGGTGTTGCCGTAGCCGGGGTCGAGGGTGATCAGGCCGGTCCCGGACCGCAGCTTGGCGATGTCCACCCCCAGCTCCCCTTCGGAGCCTTCCACGACCGGCAACTGGATCGACCGGTCTTCGAACGTCAAGGTCGCAGTCCGCGCCATCGCCTCAATCTCCACGCGGCTTCACCGGCAGGCCCAGCCGCCAAAAGTTCGTCGCAGAACGCACCCGTCGATTCTTTCATTCTACACGCGGTTTTCGACTTGGGAATGATTCGCCGCCGCCGGAAAGTCCCCGCCTTCCGCCCCTTTCGACGCTTGCGCCGGGGGCGACCGGCCCGCCGCGGCCGGCGCCGCCGATCCGGCGGCGAACCGTCTTTACTTTCGCGACGCCGGCGGGCAGAATGACGGTTTGCTGGCGGGGCGCGCGGGGATCGAATTCCGGGTCGAGGGGCCGAGCCGTGTATGAAGAGGCCATCCGAAAAGCCGACGTCTTGATCGCGGCTCTGGGCTACATGCGCAAGTTCCACGGCCGGTACACGGTCATCAAGCTCGGCGGCTCGGTGATGGAGAGCCCCGAGTCGCTGCAGGCGCTGCTCGTCGACATCGTGTTCATGCAGACGGTCGGCATGCGGCCGGTGGTGGTCCACGGCGGCGGCAAGGCGATCACGGTGGCGATGGAGAAGGCCGGGCTGACGCCGCGGTGGGTCAAGGGCCGCCGCTACACCGACGACGCCACGCTCGAGATCGTCGCGCGGGTCCTCGCCGAGGAGATCAACGCCGACATCGAGCGGCACATCAACAAGTTCGGCGGCCGGGCCTCGGGGCTGCACCACAAGACGCGCCAGTGCCTCTTCGGCCGTCGCCTGCTCATGCCCGTCGAGGACGGCGAGCCGACCGACCTGGGCCGGGTCGGCGAGGTCGTCGAGGTCGACGCGCCCGTGCTCGAGAACCTCTGCCTGGCCGGCGTCGTCCCCGTGCTCCCCTCGCTCGCCGAGGACGAGGACGAGGAGGGGAAGCTCCTGAACGTCAACGCCGACACGGCCGCCGCGGCCGTCGCCCAGGCCCTCCGCGCCGACAAGCTCGTCTTCCTGACCGACACCCCGGGGATCCTCCGCGACCGCAACGAACCCTCGACCCTGATCCGGGGTCTGACCCCGGACGATTGCCGCGATCTGATCCGGGACGGGGTGGTCGACAAGGGGATGATCCCCAAGGTCGAGGCCTGCCTCACCAGCCTCGAAGCGGGCGTCCGCAAGACGCACATCATCGACGGCCGGCTCCGCCATTCGCTGCTGCTCGAGATCTTCACCGAGAGCGGCGTCGGCACCGAGATCGCGGCCGACGAACACACCGACAGGGCCTCCCCCCCGGGCCGTCGGCCCGTCCTCGTCCGCTGACCCGACCGCCCGGGGCGACGACCGCTCCCGACTTCTCGACGTCTCCGCACCGCGACGCGAGGCGCGCGACGGCCCATCGTCGCGTCCCCCCTGGAGCTTTTCCCTTGGCACACGCTCAGACCACGCACCCGACCTCGCAGGAGACCATCGCCGAGTTCGACCGCTACGTCGTGCCGAACTATCGCCGCTACCCGGTCTCGCTGGTCCGCGGCGAGAACTCCTGGATCTGGGACGCGGAGGGGCGTCGCTACCTCGACTTCTTCCCCGGCTGGGGCTGCAACCTCCTCGGCCACTGCCCCCCGCGCGTCGTCGAGGCGGTCCGGGACCAGGTCGGCCGGCTGATCCACGTGCCGAACACGTGGTACATGGAGGCCCAGGGCGAGTTCGCCAGGGCCCTCTCCGAGCGGAGCTTCGGCGGCCAGTCCTTCTTCTGCAACAGCGGGGCCGAGGCCAACGAGGCCGCCATCAAGCTGGCGCGGGCCTACGGCCACCCCCGGGGCAAGTTCAAGATCCTCACCATGGAAGGCGGATTCCACGGCCGGACCTTCGCCGCCCTGACGGCCACGGCCCAGCCCAAGTACCACGAGGGCTTCGAGCCCATGGTCCCCGGCTTCGTCTACATGAAGTACGACGACCTGGAGGCCGTCGCCGCCGCGATCGACGACCAGACGGCCGCGGTCATGCTGGAGCCGATCCAGGGCGAAGGGGGCGTCAAGATCCCCTCGCGCAACTTCCTGCCGGGCCTCCGCAAGCTGTGCGACGACCGCGGGGCGCTCCTGATCCTCGACGAGGTTCAGACCGGCATGGGCCGCACCGGGTCGTGGTTCGCCTACCAGCATTCCGGGATCACGCCCGACGTCCTCACCTGCGCCAAGGCCCTGGCTGGGGGGATCGCGGCCGGCGTGATGATCGCGAAGCCCGAGATCGCCGCGGTGCTCAAGCCTGGCATGCACGCCTCGACCTTCGGCGGCAACCCGATCGCCTGCCGCGCCGGGCTGGCCACCGTCGAGACGATTGAGGAAGAAGGCCTGCTGGCCCGGGGCGCCGCCATCGGCGAGCGGTTCCGGTCCCAGTTCGAGGCCCTGCAGGCGGAGATCCCCGAGAAGATCCGCGAGATCCGGATCCTCGGCGTGATGATCGGCCTGGACCTGACGTTCGACGCCTCGGACGTCGTGGCCCAGTGCCTGTCGCGCCGGCTCCTGATCAACGCGACCCACGGACACGTGGTCCGGCTGCTGCCGGCCCTGACCATCAGCGACGAACAGATCGACCAGGGGTGCGCCATCCTGGCCGACGTCTTGCGGGAGGCCCAGCACTGAGTCGCTCCAAGAAACACGGGCCGCGGCCCCCCGCCGCCCCCGCCCGCCGCAACGGCGACGCCCCGGCCGCCGTCCGCGCCTCCCTGACCGGCGGCGACGGCCGCCCCGGGCCGCGCCACTTCCTGGACCTCCGAGGCATCGACCCCGACCGCGCCCGGGCGCTGCTCGACCGCGCCGCGACGCTGAAGTCGGGCCGCGTCGAGCCCGGCTGGACGCCGCCCCTGCTGGGGAGGAACCTCGGCCTGGTCTTCGAGAAGCCCTCGCTGCGGACCCGCGTGAGCTTCGAGGCCGCCTTCGCCCGGCTGGGGGGAAGCTCGATCTTCCTCCGCGGCAAGGACGTGGGCATGGGCGTCCGCGAGAGCGTGGCCGACTTCGCCCGGGTCATCAGCCAGTACGTCGACGCCCTGGCCGTCCGGACGTTCGCCCACTCGATGCTCGAAGAACTGGCCGAATACGCCGCGATCCCGGTCGTCAACGCCCTCTCCGACGACGCCCACCCCTGCCAGGCCATGGCCGACATGCTCACGCTGCGGGAGCTGAAGCCGGACCTGGCGGGGATCAAGCTCGCCTTCGTGGGCGACGGCAACAACGTGGCGATGTCTCTGGCCGAGGCCGCCGCCCTGCTCGACGTCGACTTCGTCCTGGCCTGTCCCGAGGGCTACGAGTACCCCGAGACCTTCACCGCCGCCTTCGCCGCGCGGTTCCCCGACGTCCCGCTGCAGGTCGTCCACGACGCCCGCGAGGCGGCCGAGGGGTCCGACGCCGTCTACGCCGACGTCTGGGCCAGCATGGGCCAGGAGCACGAGGCCGACCAGCGCCGCGAGATCTTCGCGCCGTTCCAGGTCGACGAGGACCTGATGGACCTCGCCCGGCCCGACGCCGTCTTCCTCCACTGCCTGCCGGCCCACCGCGGCGAGGAGGTGACCTCGGGCGTGCTCGACGGCCCCCGCAGCCGGGTCTTCCAGCAGGCGGCCAACCGCATGTACTTCCAGATGGCCCTTCTCGAATGGCTGGTGCAGGACCGCACCGCCGAGGATCGACTCCGGTATTGAGGAGCGTCGCGACATGACTCGCCGGGATGGACGAAGCGACGACGAGCTGCGGCCCGTGACGATCGCGCCGGGCTTCGCGGTCAACTGCGCCGGCAGCGTGCTCTATTCGTGCGGGGGGACGACCGTCCTGGTCACGGCCCAGATCGCCGACACGGTCCCGCCCTTCCTGGAAGGCAAGGGCGTGGGCTGGCTCACGGCCGAGTACGCCATGCTCCCGGGCAGCACCCCGACCCGGATCTCGCGGCGGACCGACGGCCGGGCCACGGAGATCCAGCGCCTGATCGGCCGGAGCCTCCGCGCGATCGTCGACCGCCAAGCCCTCGGCCCCTGGACGGTCCACGTCGACTGCGACGTCATCAACGCCGACGGCGGCACCCGGACCGCCGCCATCACCGGCGCCTACGTCGCCGTCGCGATCGGCCTCGGCAAGCGGTTCGGCCCCGAGAAGGCCGCCGAGGTCCTCAAGGAGTCGGTCGCGGCCGTCAGCGTCGGCATCGTCGCCGGCCGGCCCCTGCTCGACCTGGACTACTCCGAGGACTCGAAGGCCGAGGTCGACGTCAACGTCGTCCGGCTCGGCTCGGGCGGCCTCGTCGAGGTGCAAGGCACAGGCGAAGGGGGCGTCTTCTCGCGGGGCCAGCTCGACCAGCTTCTCGATCTGGCCGAGGCCGGCATCGACCGCCTCGCCGCGCTCCAGAAGGCGGCGATCGAGGGGGCGTGATCGCCCGCGGATTTCCCGGGCCGATCGATCTGGGCGGCTTTCCGGGTTTTTGCTAGAGTTCCGCGCATGTTCCGCCGGGGGGGCTCGTCCATCGGACTCGCCCCCGCCTCGCGCGGCGATCTACGGGATGAAATCTGGAGTTCGGAACGGCGGCCCCCTCGGGCCCCGGGCCGGCCCGGGCGTCGATGATCCGACAAGGAAGGGGATCGTCCATGAAGAAGCCTCTTGCCACGATGGCACTCCTGGGAGCCCTGGCGGGCGGGCCCGCCTGGGCGCAGTCCATTCCCTCCACCGCCGTGGAGACCGTGCCCGAGCCGACGCCCGTCGATCAGCTCAAGGCCCCCACGATGGACCTGCCCGACGACCCGATCGAGCCCTACCTCCTGACCAAGGAGAACGGCCCGTTCATGGTCCTGGCCAAGACCTTCCAGGGCCCCGATTCCCAGCGGATGGCGCTGGCGCTCGTCAAGGAGCTGCGCAGCGAGTACAACCTGCCGGCGTACGTCCTGCGCAGCAAGGACTGGCCGGGCGGCAGCAACATCCGGGGCATCCCGCCCCAGGCCGATGCGGCCGTCGTCCAGGCCGGCGTGGGCGTGCCCGAGAAGGTCCGCACTTATGACCAGGCGGCCGTTCTCGTCGGCGACGAGAAGACCCAGAAGGCGACCGCCGACCTGCTCCACCAGGTCAAGAAGATCAGCCCGAAGTGCCTCGACAACGTCTCCTCGGTCTTCCACTGGCGCAAGGGACTCAGCAACGCGACCCGCACCACCAACCCGTACGTCGCCGCCCAGCACCTCTACACGGTCAAGAAGGACCGGCTCGTCGTCGAGATGAACTCGGGCGCCGGCAGCATCGCCGAGTGCCCGGGCCGCTACAGCCTGCAGGTCGCCGAGTTCAGCGGCAGGTCGACGTTCAACGAGAAGGATTCCACCTTTCAGGGCAACTGGAACCTCCTGAAGAGCCCGCTCCGCACGGCGGCCAGCGACGCCGAGAAGCTCGCCGCGACCCTGCGGAAGGACAAGGACGTCGTCCAGATCGGCCAGCCCGTCTACGTCTACCACGACCGGACCTCCAGCCGGGTCTTCGTGGGCGCGTTCGACGCCCCGAACGACCCTCGGGCCGGGGCCACGCGGGAAGGGCTCGTCAAGCTGGCGGTGCCGCTCATGGACGCCAAGACCCGGGCCAAGACGCTCGACACCATGATCGCGCCCGCCACCGGCCTGACCGACCTGACGCCGATCAAGCAGAACTTCGAGAAATGAGCGGAGGGGCCGACGCCCGCCCCTTCCCGCCCTCCTCGACGTCGGAGAGAATGAGTCGCCGCCCCTCCTCGCGAAGGGCGGCGACTTCGCGTTTCAAGGCATCCTCGCGGCCCCGGGCGCGAGGCGACCGTCCCGGGATCGACGACCGACCATGAGCGCCTCCCCCTCGCCGATCCGCCTCGTCCTGGGCTCGCGGAACCGCAAGAAATGCCAGGAGATGGCCGAGTTGATCGCGCCCCCCTGGGAGCGTCGGCCGTGGATGGACCTCGTCGCCGTCGAATCGATCGCGGCCTATCCCGACGTCCCCGAGGTCGTCGAGGACGCCGACACCTTCGCCGGAAACGCCCGCAAGAAGGCCTCGGAGACCGCCCTGGCCCTCGGCGCCTGGGTCCTGGCCGACGACTCGGGCCTGGCCGTCGACGCGCTCGACGGCGCGCCGGGCGTGTACTCGGCACGCTACGCGGGCGAGCCCTGCGACGACGCGGCCAACTGCCGAAAGCTGCTGGAAGCACTCGCCTCGACGCCCGACGACCGCCGCGGGGCCGCGTTCCGATGCGCCCTGGCCGTGGCCGATCCCGAGGGTCGCATCCGCCTCGAAGCCGAGGGCTCGGTCCGCGGCCGGATCATCCGCGAGCTCCGCGGCCCCGGCGGCTTCGGCTACGACCCGATGTTCCTGATCCCCGAATATCACAAGACCTTCGGCGAGCTGTCCGCGCTGGTGAAACACCAGTTGAGCCACCGCTCGCGGGCCTTCGCCCACCTCACGCCCGGCCTGGAGAAGCTCGTGCTCGCGACCATCGAGGGCTGATCTTCGCCCCTCAAGAATGCGAAAACGCCCCCCGGTGGTTTCCCACCGGGGGGCGTTCGCCGTTCAGGGAGCGCCGAAGGACGGTTCTGAAACGGAGGGTTGGATCGACGCCGGCGGTCCGACCGCCCGGCTCAGTCTCAGTGGAAGAGGCCGAAGCCCTTCTTGGCGAAGAACGGGTGCTTGGCGTCGCACGCGTCGCACGCCGGCAGGGTGGTCATCGGCAGGCTGGTGGCCTGCGGCGAGGCGACGACGCTCTGGGCCGAGGGGATGACCGCCGGCTCGCAGTGGGTCACGACGGGCACCTTGACGCAGACCTCGACCGGCACCTGCTTGCAGACGGTCCGGGGGACGCAGACGGTCTTGGTCTCGGCGACCTCGCGCTGGACGGTCACCGGGCAGTGGACGACCTTGGTGTCGACCACCTGCTGGCAGGTCGTGTAGGGGACCTGGCGAGTGCAGACGACCTGCTGGGTCTCGCAGACGGTCACCGGCACGCACTTGGTCCGCTGCTCGGTCACCATGTCGCAGACGGTCTGGGGGACCTGCTTGACGCACTGTTCCTGGACCATGCGGCAGGTCGTCACCGGCACCTGGCACGAGCGGGTCTCGGCGACCATCCGGCAGGTCGTCACCGGCACCTGCTTGGCGCAGGTCTCGGTGACGGTGCGGCAGGTCGTGATCGGGACGCGCTTGACGCAGGTCTGCGGGACCATCCGGGTGATCGTGCACGGCACCTGCTTGGCGCGGGTCTCGCGGAGCATGCGGGTGTACGTGTACGGCACCTGCTTCGACAGCGTCTCGGGGACGTACGTCGTGACCTGGTAGGGGTCCTGACGATACTCCGTCTTGGCGCACATCTTGGTCACGCTGACCGGCACGCAGCGGGTGGCGGTGCGGGGCTGCATCGTGCAGACCGTGTACGGGACGGTCTTCGTGCACGTCTCCTGGACGGTGCGGCAGACGGTCACGGGGACCTGCTTCACCACTTCCTGGGGGACGTACTCGCAGACCGTGTACGGGACCTGCTTCGACTGGACCTCCTGGACGGTGCGGCAGACGGTCACGGGGACCTGCTTGACGACCTCTTCCGAGACCATCTGGCAGGTGGTGACCGGGACCTGCTCGGTGACGGTCGTGGGGACCGACCGGCAGACCGTCACGGGGACCTGCTTGCGCACGGCCTGGGACTCGTACACCGTGCACTCGACGTTCTCGACGACCGTGCGCGGGCAGGAGACCGTCTTCTGGCACCACTGGCCGGGCGTCTCGACGAGGCAGCCGTTGACGCAGACCGTCTTGCCGGGGACGTAGTACGACTGCACGACCTGCTCGCAGACCGTCTTCGCGACCTGCTTGACGACCGTCTTGGGGACGCAGACCGTCTCGCAGACGTCCTTCATGACCGTCTCGGTGACGTTCTGGCAGACCGTCTTCGAGATCGTCTTCATGCTGGTCGTCTGGACGGGGCGGCAGACGGTGTAGCGGCACTCCTTCATGACCGTCTCGCGCACCGGGCGGCTGACGGTGTAGGTGCAGGTCTTGTACTCGGTCCGCTGGACGGGGACCTGGACGGTGTACCGGCACTCCTTCATGACCGTCTCGCGCACCGGGCGGGACACCGTGTAGGCGACCTCCTTGTAGGCGGTCTGCCGGACGGGGACCATCTCGGTGTAGGGCTGCTGCTGCATGACGGTCGTCTGCACCGGCACCTGGACGGTGAACGGCACGGTGCGGTAGCACGTCTTCTGGACCGGCCGGCTGACGGTGTAGCAGACGGTCTTGTACGCGGTCTCCTGCACCGGGGTGCAGACGACCTCGTTGACGGTCTTGAAGATCGTCTCCTGCACGGGGCGGCTGACGGTGTACGTCACGTCCTTGAACGACGTCTCGCGCACCTGGCGGTTGACGTTGTAGTACGTGGTCCGGAAGCTCGTCTCCTTCACGGGCCGCTGGACCGTGTAGGAGCGGGTCTCGTAGTGGGTCTCGCGGACCGGCCGGCTGACCGTGTACGCGACGTCCTTCCAGACGGTCCGGGTGACCGGCTTCTGGACGGTGTAGTTCACGATCTGGCTGACGGTCCGGTAGACCGGGCGGCTGACCGTGTACTGCTCCTGGCGGACGTGGTTCTCGACGACGTTGCGGACCGACTGGACCGTCCGCGGCTGCATCACCGTCTCGGATACGATCCGGACGCTGGGCACCTGCTGCGTCTCATAGACGGTCTCCTGCACGTTCTGCAGGACCGTCCGACGCTGGAGCTGATACTGGACGTGCCCCCCGCATTCCTGGGGGGCCGGGCAGCAGCGCGACGAGGCGCCGCCGCCGTAACTGGCCTGGGCCGGGCGCGCAGCCACCCCGAGTCCCAATCCTAGGACCGTCAGGGCGAGCCACGGTAGTTTTCTCAACATCGGACGCTCCACGGTACACTCCCGACTGACTTCGGCGCTCATACGGCCGTCGGATCCGAGACTCCGCCTCGGGACCCTGAGCCGCCAACCAACCCTACTCATCGTCCTTCCCCAATCGCCCCCTTAGGGTGTTTATCCAAATAACCCAGCAATCCAGGCTGCCCAGGGTGCATGCCTCTTACATTCGTTACCTCCCTAACGCAAGCACCCCCAAAAGCCACAAGATTCTCGCAGTCGGCGTTCCCCGCAGGCGCGCCAGAATCGCCGCGACCGAACCAGGCGGACCGCTCGCGCGTCGATCGGGGGCCCTCGCCGACGCCTGGCCATCGCCGTCGGCGGCGGGTATTTTCGAGGGGCGCGGGGCGAGGTCGTCCCGGTGTGGCTGCATTTGATTCCGAGGTCGTGGTCCATGAGCGAAGCGTCGCCGATCGTCGTCCCCCGCGGCTTCCGCGCCTCGGCCGTGAAGGCCGGCATCAAGCCCTCCGGGGGCCTGGACCTCGCCATGCTGGTCGCCGACGTCCCCTGCACCGCCGCCGGCACGTTCACCACCAACCGCGTCTGCGCGGCTCCCGTGCAATGGTGCCGGTCGACGCTCCCCTCGTCGTCGGTCCGGGCGATCGTGGTCAACGCCGGCAACGCCAACGCGGCGACGGGATATCAGGGCAACGCGAACGTCTCCCGCACGGCGGCGCTCGCGGCCGAGTTGATCGGCTGCGAGGCCACCGACGTCCTCGTGGCCTCGACGGGCGTGATCGGCCATCAGTTGCCGATGGACCGCCTTGAGACCGGGCTCCGATCGGCCGCGCCGGCGCTTTCAGCCGACCCCGAGAGCTTCCGGACCGCCGCCCAGGCGATCCTCACGACCGACACGCGCACCAAGATCGTCTCGGAGACGCGCGGGCCGTGGTCGCTGTTCGGGATGGCCAAGGGGGCGGCGATGATCGGCCCCCGGATGGCGACCATGCTGGCGTTCCTCGCGACCGACGCGAAGGTGCGGGAAGAGACTCTCCAGCGGATCCTCTCCGAGGTGGTCGACGAGAGCTTCAACTGCGTCTCGGTCGACGGCCACACCAGCACGAACGACACGGTGCTGCTGCTGGCCTCGGGCCTGGCCCCGGGCGGCGAGCTGGAAGGCCCCGCCCTCGAAGAGTTCACCGAGACGGTCCGAGCCGCCTGCCGGACGCTCGCCATGGAGATGGCCGCCGACGGCGAGGGCTCGACCCACTTCATCACGATCGACGTGGAGGGCGCGGCCGATCGCGAGGAGGCGCGGACGCTCGCGCGCGCCGTGGCCGACAGCCCGCTGGTGAAGACCGCCATCCACGGGGCCGACCCCAACTGGGGCCGGATCGTCTCGGCGGCGGGCTACGCCGGGATCCCGTTCGACGAGAACGAGCTGTCGCTCTGGCTCAACGGCGTCTGCGTCTACGAGAAGGGAACGCCGACGACCTTCGACGCCGACGCCCTCTCGGCCGACATCCGCGGCCGCCGCGACGTCACCATGCGCCTCCTCTTCGCCCGCGGCGAGGCCGCAATCCGCTTCTGGACCTGCGACCTCACCGCCGAGTACGTCCACCTCAACGCCGATTACACCACCTGATCGGGCGGGATCCGGGCGGGCGTCGCGTCATCGCATCCAGCAGCGCAACGCCCAGCCCCCATCCGCCGCCTCGGCGATGAACTTGCGGAATAGATCGGCCTCCTCGGCGACGGCCGCATACAGTGCACGCCTCACCGAGTCGAGCCTGTCGCAGGACATCTTCGACAAGGCGAAATCCATCGGAGCGTAGTCGCGTTGCGTTACGTTCGAGAGTCGAGCGGCGCATCGCCGGACGGCCTCGACCGGGATGGTCGGCGGCGGGCACATGTGACGGGACCAGTCGATGCCCGCACGGTCGTGATCGCAGGAGACCTTTCCGCTGTCCAGCAACTCCGAGACGGGTCCTTCGTCCCGCCCGACCAGTATGGCGTCGAGCTGGATCGGGCTGAAACTCGGGACGAACCGCTCGCCGGGGCCGTCCCGAAACGTCACCGGCTCGACGAGATTGAGCGACCATTCCATTCCCACGGTCGGTTCGTCTCCTCGCATTCGCGTCGGCACGTCACTTCGCGGCCGGATCCTTCGCGGGCTCGCGCTTCACGCGGGGCTGGCCGTAGAGCATGGTCGGGGCCTGGTCGGCGGGCTCGACGAGCCTGTGCTCCCTGTCGAGGTCGGGCTTCTCCAGGGTCGTGACGATCCCCGAGGGCCAGACGATCGTGAGCCGGTCGATGGGGTCGGCCCCGACGCCGATGGTCAGCCGGGGATCGTTGGCGGATTCCATGCTGACGCCCCCCTTGAGCTGCCGGTAGATCGTCCGCTTCGGGGTCTCGACGATCGCCAGCGAGCCGACCGCGTCGCGGTTGCTCTTCGTCCCCTGGAGGGCCAGGCGGATCCAGTGGTTCTTCGTCGGCGTGTCGTTGCGGAGGATCGCGGCGGGGCGGTCCTTCTCGTTGACCACGATGTCGACGTCGCCGTCGTCGTCGATATCCCCGAACGCCGCGCCCCGGCCGACGTGCTTCTGCTCGAAGTACGGGCCGACGTCGCGGGTCGAGAGCCGGAACCGCTTGCCGTCCATGTTGCGGAAGAGCTGGGCGGGCTCCTCGTAGTCGATCGGCTGGCCGAGTTTCCGGCGGTTGTCGTCGACGTGGCCGTTGCTGATGAAGACGTCGGGCCAGCCGTCGGCGTCGAAGTCGACCAGGCCCGTCCCCCATTTGACGAACGGCATCGTGTCGGACGCCAGGCCGAAGAAGGCCGTGTTGTCGAAGAAGCCTCGGTTGCCGAAGTTCTGATAGAGCGTGGCGTACTCCTGGGCGAAGTTCGTCACGAACAGCTCGGGGAAGCCGTCGCCGTCGACGTCCTCGGCGTCCACCCCCATCCCCGACTGCGCGACGCCGTTGTAGTCGAAGGCCGCGCCCGACAGCTCGGTGGCGTCGTCGAAGGTGCCGTCGCCGCGGTTGAAGAAGAGGAAATTGGGGTTCATGTCGTTGGCGACGTAGAGGTCGACCAGGCCGTCGTCGTTCAGGTCGGCGGCGACGACGCCGAAGCCGTGGCCGTCGGCCCGGGGGTGCGGCTCCCGCTTCTTCTCGACGACGTCCACCTTCTTCTTGGCCCCGGTCTTGGGGTCGACCTCCTCCTTCTGGCCGGTGACGACCTCGGTCTCGACGGTGATGGCCTGGTCGAAGACGTCGGTGAAGGTCAGGTCGCCGTTGTTGCGGTAGAGCATGTGCTTGACGGGGACGATCGACCGGGGCGAGGCGTAGAGCCAGATCTTCTTCTCGGCGTCGCCGACGCGGGCGTGGTCCTCGGGGTAGTTCCAGCGGCCGTAGTTGGCGACGTAGACGTCCAGGTCGCCGTCGTTGTCGTAGTCGAGCATGGCCCCGCCCGAGGACCACGACGGCCTGTCGACGCCGGCCTTGGCGCTCACGTCCAGGAACGTGCCGTCGCCGTTGTTGCGGTAGAGCCTGTTGGGGCCGTAGTTGCAGAGGAAGACGTCGCGGTCGCCGTCGTTGTCGACGTCGCCGACCACGACGCCGTGGCAGAAGCCGCGGAAGCCCAGGCCCGAACGCTCGGTGGCGTCCTCGAATCGGCCGTCGCCGAGGTTCCGGAAGAGCCGGTTCGAGCCCTTCTCGGCGGTCCCCAGGGGGAGCAGGGTCTGGGTGGCGAAATAGAGGTCCAGCCGGCCGTCGCCGTCGTAGTCGAAGATCGCCACGCCCGAGCCGTTGGCGGTCGGGAAGTGCTTCTCGTCGACCATGCCCGAGAAGTGGACGAAGTCGACGCCCCACTCCTTGGAGACCTCGGCGAAGCGGAAGGGGCTCGACTCGGTCTGCTTGGACAGCACGACCGAGCTGGTCACGAGCGTCACGCGGTCGCCGGGGATCGAGGAGACCGCCTGCGCCGGCTTCTTGGCGGTCGGGCGGGGAGTCGAGGGTTTGGACGTGGGGCCGGGGCGACCGGAAGCCGCGGCGACCTTGCCCGCCGGTCGAGCCTCGGGGTCGGGCCCGCCGCCCCCCCCGCCGCAGCCTGCGAGCGCCAGCAGGGCCGCGAACGCCGCCCCCGCAAGCCCCCGGGATAAGCCGGCGACGCGGGTGCCCGGCCCGGATCGAGTCGTGCCTCTCATGACGTACCTTCTTCTCGCCCGCGGGATCCCGGCGGCGCTGATGATGGAAGATGAGATCGTCGCCGGCCCGCACCCGGATCCCGCCGTCGCTCGCGGACGTCGTCGCACACGACGGGCCGACGCGGGATCGATCGTATCACGGTCGGCCGCGCCAGGCGAAGGCCCTCGCGACGCTCGGGCACGGCGATTCGATTCCCGCTTTTCCGACGACTGGAACGTCGTTCGCAACGTCGACGGTCGTCACGATCGCCAAGGATCGCTCAAAACCCCCATCCCGCACGCGGGGCGGCGGCGTCCTTCCAGCGTCGGTACAGATTGTGTATCTTACCCATAGTCGATCTCGATCGGCCCCGTACATCCGTTGGGACGGTCAGGTTGCGTCCTCCTCGTCGTGCCTCGTCGGGGAATCGATCATCCGACAGTCGCACCCGAGCGATAGAGAGTCCAATGGCCCTCTCGCGGCGGGTGCGAAATCAACCTGGGAGCGAATACATGCAACGTCTCGTGTCGACCGCGGTCCTGGCGGCGATAGCCGTCGCCCTGGGGACCTTCGGCCAGCCACGCGCGTCGGCCGCGCCGGCGCCTTCCACCTATGCGAACGTCGAGAAGGCGATCCGCGACCTCAACGCAGCCTGGTCGCGGCCCGAGGTCCCCAAGGATCCCAACGCCCCCGGCTGGGGCGTCTTCTTCGACGCGATGCTGGGCCAGCTCAAGGCGTACACCGAGGCCCAGACGCCCGAAGACCGCGTCGGGCCGCTGAACCAGCTCTACCAGATGTCGGCCGCCCTGGCCCCGGTCCCCTGGCAGCCGGCCCAGACGATCCGCGAGGAGCTGCGGGCCTGGCTCCGCCCCCGCGTCCAGCTCGCCTGGGCCGAGCGCCGCATCAATGAGAGGCTCCAGGGCCTCCCGCCCACGAACGACCCCGCCGTGCAGGCGAACCGCCAGGCCTGGTCCACGTTCGTCGCCGGCGACCTCGCCCAGGCGCTGACGAAGTATCATGGCGCGACCACCGTCGGCCAGCGTCAGGAGGGCCTGAAGGCGATCCACCAGGCCCTGACGGCCCTCAGCCAGCGGAACGCCGCGCAGCCCTGGCAGCCGTCGGCCGACCTCCAGAATGCCATCAGCGGGCTGTTCAACCAGCCCAACCTGGACATCACCGCCGACCTCTCGATCGTCCAGCCCCTGTTCGACGCCCCGCTCGTGACGACCGGGCCGATCTTCCGCAAGGGCTACTGGTCGCAGGTGACGGCCGGCCCCAAGACGGGCTTCGGCCTGCTCCCCAGCGACCAGGGGATCGTGTTCTACAACAAGCAGATGCTCCAGAGCACGACGCCGATCACCGACTTCCAGAACCAGGTCGCCTCCGACCAGAAGGGCCAGCGGGCGGCCAAGATGTACCAGTTCACGGCCACGAGCCTCGACTCGGCCGAGCAGACCGTCTATGCCACGATCAGCACCTCGGGCCTGTCGCTCACGCCCCAGGCGTCGCACAACGTCAACGCCCAGATCTGCTCGACCCCGCAGCCGGGCGGCGGCCTGACCCGGGCGATCGCCGGCCTCGTCGGATACGGCCAGAACCGGATCACGAACGAGGTCTACCAGAACGCCCTGGCCCAGTTCCAGCAACGGATCCCCCAGGAGGCCCAGGAAGAAGCGATGGAGCGGATCGCCGGCGAGACCGCCCAGCGCAACGCCCAGATCCAGCGATTCCTCATCGGCAACGACCTGCTGGCCATCCAGGAATTCCTCGTCTCCGGGCTGTCGCTGCGGTCGCGGCCCGACGCCGTGTACGTCGGCGGGCTCTTCCAGTCCCGCACCGGCGACACCCAGCGCGGGGCCGACGCCCCTCAGCCGACGCGCTTCGCCGCCCCCGACGCCGGCCTGACCGCCGACGTCCACGTCGGCTCGGTCATGACCAGCGCCGTCGACGCCCTCTTCCGGCGTCCCGACGTCCAGGCCGTCGAGAACCTGATGATCGTTACCCACGACGTGCCCCCGGGCACGCCCCCGGCCCAGGCCGCGACGATCACCCGCAACGTCGACTTCCCGACCTACCTGAAGGCCGTCGACGAGGCCCGCAAGGCCAACAACCCCAAGGTGCAGGCCCTGCGGATCCGCCGGCCCTCGCAGCCGCCCGAGTTCGCCGCCGACGCCCGCGGCTTCCTGGTCGCGATCGTCAAGGACGTCGAGATCGACGTCCCCGCCCCCGACGCCAACAGTCAGGCCGGCTCGGCCGTGGGGGCCAACGCCAAGGTCCTGCGCATCAAGCTGCCGCAGACGGAGATCGCCCTTTCCTACAAGGTCGAGCCCCTCTCGGCCGTCTCCTACCACGTCACCGGCAAGATCGAGGACCTGACCGTGCCGCCCACGGCCCAGGTCGTCGCCATCCGCGAGAGCGAGGCCGACGCCCAGCCGCTCAACCGCTTCAGCGGGGCCCTGGTGATCACCGCCCTGCTCGGCCGGATCCGGACCCAGCCGATCGACGCCAGCCTCGACAACGTCCGCATCCCGGGCCTGGCCATCCGGTCGATCTCGCCGGTCGACCCCTCGGGCTGGGTCCGCGTCAACCTGGTCCGCACCATCGATCAGCCGGCGTTCGCGCCCGCCCCGCAGCCGGTCGCCGCCACGCCGGCCCAGCCGGCCGGGTCCATCCCCGTCCAGGTCCAGGTGCCGGCCCAGGCGGCCGTCGTCACCTACCAGCAGTGATCTCGGGCTCGACGAACTCCGTCGACCGATGAACCGCCGGCCGAGGCCTCCCGGAGCGATCCGAGGGGCCTCGGCCGGCTCGTTTCAGTAGACGACCGTCTCCGCGGCGAGGGCCTCGGGCTCGATCCCGCGGATGACCTCGGCGGCGCGTTCGACGTCCGCTCGCGAGACGTCCAGGTGGGTGCAGGCCCGGAGGGTCTGGTCTCCCAGGGCCGACGTGAGGACGCCGTGCAGCCTCAGGTGGGCGGCGACCTCGGCCGCGGTCGCCAGGGCCGGGTCGACCGTCACCCAGACCAGGTTCGTCTCGACGGGCCAGGATTCGATCTGCACCCCTTCGACGTCCGAGAACGCCTCCGCCAGGATCAGGGCGTGGGCGTGGTCCTCGGCCAGCCTCTCGACGTTGTGCCCGAGGGCGTAGAGCGCCCCCGCCGCGAGGATCCCCGCCTGCCGCATCCCGCCCCCCAGGAGCTTGCGGAGCCGCCGGGCCTGAAGGATCGCCTCGGTCGAGCCCGCCAGGGCGGAGCCCACCGGGGCCCCCAGGCCCTTCGAGAAGCAGATCGAGACCGTGTCGAACGACTTCGCCCACTCGGACGCGGCGATCCCCGAGGCGACGACGGCGTTCATCAGCCGGGCCCCGTCGAGATGCATGGCGAGCCCCTGCTGCTTCGCCCACCGCGCGATCGCCCGCACGTCCTCGATGGGGTGGACCGGGCCGCCGCCCCGGTTGTGGGTGTTCTCCAGGGTGACCAGCCGGGTGCGGACGAAGTGCTGGTCGTCGGGCCGGACGGACTCCTCGATCTCGGCGAGGGTCAGCAGGCCGGCGTCGCCGGGGAAAGTCCGGGGCGTGACGCCCCAGAGGCGGGCGATGCCGCCGGCCTCCCACAGGTAGACGTGCGACGTCGCCGAGCAGATCAGCTCGTCGCCGGGCCGGCAGTGGACGCCCACGGCGATCTGGTTGGCCATCGTCCCCGAGGGGGTGAAGAGAGCCGCCTCCTTGCCCAGCAGCGCGGCCGTGCGGGCCTCCAGCGCCAGGACCGTCGGGTCCTCGCCGTAGACGTCGTCGCCGACCTCCGCCTCGGCCATCGCCAGCCGCATCGCGGGCGTCGGCTTGGTCACCGTGTCGGACCGCAGGTCGATCGGCGGACGGCTCATCGGGGTGCATCTCCAGGACGGGCATCGGGATCGAAACGCCCGC
Source organism: Paludisphaera mucosa (assembly GCF_029589435.1). NCBI lineage: Bacteria > Pseudomonadati > Planctomycetota > Planctomycetia > Isosphaerales > Isosphaeraceae > Paludisphaera > Paludisphaera mucosa. The sequence continues at coordinate 2,356,048 of NZ_JARRAG010000001.1, forward strand.
GATTGTGCGGCCATGGGGCTCGCCCGGTCAACCCGGCACCCCGGCCGGTCGACGTCCGACCGTCGCGCCCGTATCCTTGTTGCATCCCCAGCTTGATCCCCGCCACGACCCCGAGGAACCGCCCGGATGGGCTATCGCTCGCTCGCCGAATGCGTCCTGGACCTCCGCAAGACCGACCGCCTGATCGTCGTCGACGAGGAGGTCGACCCCTACCTCGAAGTGGCCGCAATCCAGCGCCGGGTGTACCAGGCGGGGGGTCCGGCGGTCTATTTCACCCGGGTCAAGGGGACCCCCTTCCCCATGGTCGGGAACCTGTTCGGGACCCTCGAACGCGCCCGCTACCTGTTCCGCGACACCCTCGACGCCGTGGCCCGGCTGGTCGAACTGAAGGTCGACCCCTCGGCGGGGATGAAACGCCCCTGGCGCTACCGAGGGGTTCCGCTGACGGCGCTCCGGCTGCTGCCGAAGAGGGGGCGCCGGGGGCCGATCCTGGACCACGAGACGCTCCTGTCGCAGCTCCCCGCCCTGACCTCCTGGCCCGGCGACGGCGGCCCGTTCGTCACCCTTCCCCTGGTCTACAGCGAGGATCCCGACCGCCCCGGGCTGGCCCGATCGAACCTGGGGATGTACCGGGTGCAGCTCGCCGGCAACGCCTACGAGCGGAACGAGGAGGTCGGGCTGCACTACCAGATCCACCGCGGGATCGGCGTCCACCACGCGGCCGCGATCCGCCGCGGCGAGCGCCTGCGCGTGAACGTGGTCGTCGGCGGCCCCCCCGCCCTGACCGTCGCCGCGGTGATGCCGCTTCCCGAGGGGCTCCCCGAGCTGGCCTTCGCCGGCGCGCTCGGGGGCCGTCGGGTGAGGATGGTCGCGCCCGAGGGCCGGCTGGCCATGCCCGCCGAGGCCGATTTCGTGATCTCGGGCTACATCGACCCGGACGTGCGCAAGCCCGAGGGGCCGTTCGGCGACCACCTGGGCTACTACAGCCTGGCCCACGACTTCCCCGTGCTGAAGGTCGAGCGGGTCTACCACCGCGAGGGGGCGATCTGGCCGTTCACCTCGGTCGGCCGGCCTCCCCAGGAGGACACGACGTTCGGCGAGCTGATCCACGACCTGACCGGCCCGATCATCCCCACGGTGATCCCCGGCCTGCACGCCGTCCACGCCGTCGACGCCGCCGGCGTCCACCCCCTTCTTTTGGCCGTCGCCAGCGAGCGGTACGTCCCCTACGCCGAGGTCCGCAGGCCGCAGGAGATTCTGACGGTCGCCAACGCCATCCTCGGCCAGGGCCAGCTCTCGCTGGCGAAGTTCCTGCTGATCGTCGCCCGCGAGGACGACCCCGAACTCGACATCCACGACATCGCCGCCTTCCTGCGACACCTGCTCGAACGGATCGACTGGCGGCGGGACCTCCACTTCCAAACCCAGACGACCATGGACACCCTGGACTACTCGGGCCACGGCCTGAACCAGGGGTCGAAGGTCGTCATGGCCGCCGCCGGCCCCAAACTTCGGGAGCTTCCCCGCGAGCGACCGACCGGCCTGAGCCTGCCCGAAGGCTTCCGCGACCCCTGCCCCGTCATGCCCGGCGTCCTGGCCGTGACCGGCCCGAATTTCGAGCCGGGCGCGACCCGGATCGAGGCCTTCGCCGACTCATTCGGCCCCGACGACCCGATCCGGGCCTTCCCCTTGATCGTGGTCGTCGACGACGCCGAGTTCACGGCCCGGACCCTGAACAACTTCCTCTGGGTCGTCTTCACCCGATCCAACCCGGCCGCGGACGTCCACGGCGTCGGCTGGTTCGTCCGGGACAAGCACTGGGGCTGCACCGGCCCGCTCGTGATCGACGCACGCATCAAGCCCCACCACGCCCCGCCGCTGGTCGACGACCCCGAGATCGAGAAGCGCGTCGACCGCCTGGCCGCCCCCGGCGGACCGCTGCACGGGGTCTATTGAGGCCGGAGGGCGAGCGAGGCTGAGGCTCGCGGATCGGCTTCCTTTGCGAAAGAAGCCAATCGCTTCGAGCCCCGATTTTGTTTCGCATCATTCAATCGTATAATGCTTTACGACAATCCCTGAATCGCCCGGGATTGGGTTTGCTCGTCGTTTATTTTTTCAATTTTCCGGTCCATTCCTCGTCGTCGCCTCCAAATAGACGCCCTCGACATCGAGGGACGGCGCGCAGCGTCCCTATCGAGACCATGGTCCCGAATCGCCGATCCGGGAGCGATTTCGGCCCCGAGGCGAAGGCTCGGCGGTCGCCCGCGGATTTGACGGCGGCCCTGGAAGCCGATAAACTGAGTCTCCCCTTCGAGAAGGGGTGATGCGCGGCCGGGATGCGAGGCCCCGCCGGGCCCTCGGGATGACGCGCCCGCCCAAAGGCGGTCGATCGTCCCCTGCCCGTCGATCCCTGCGCAAGGGCCGGTCGCGAATCGTTTTACGTCCCCATTCGTCCTCGATCGTCTCCTGCAAGGCCGCCCTGGGCGCGACGCTCCGGGGAGCGCGGCCGGATCGTCATCGTCGTTAAGAGAGGTGGAACTCGTGTCCCTGGTCGTCAAAGATCTGATCGACGCCGGCGTGCACTTCGGCCATCGGGCCAGCCGCTGGAACCCGAAGATGAAGCCGTACATCTACGGCAAGCGCAACCTGATCCACATCATCGACCTCAAAGAGACGGTGCGGGGCCTGCTCCGCGCCACCAAGTTCTTCCACAAGATCGCCTCGCAGAACGGGCTGATCCTGTTCGTGGGCACCAAGCGGCAGGCGTCCGAGACGCTCGTCGAGGAGTGCACCCGCAGCGGCATGCCGTACGTCACCGAGCGCTGGCTGGGCGGCACGCTGACCAACTTCCGGACGATCCGCAGCCGGCTGGAACGGCTCGAGGAGCTGGAGACGATCCTCGACGGCGAGCAGGCGTCGAGCTACTCCAAGAAGATGATCTCCACGCTCACCCGCGAGCGCAAGAAGATCGAGCGCAACCTGTCCGGCATCCGCAGCATGACCCGGCTCCCCGAGGCGCTGCTGGTCGTCGACCCCCGCCGCGAGCACATCGCGGTGGCCGAGGCGCGGAAGCTGGGGGTCAAGGTCGTCGCGCTGCTGGACACCGACTGCGACCCCGACCTGGTCGACCTGCCGGTCCCGGCCAACGACGACAGCATGCGGTCGATCGAGCTGCTGATCAAGCGGCTGACCGACGCGATCATCGAGGGCAAGGCCATCGCCCCCGACCTGCCGCCCCAGCCCCCCGAGCGCGACGAGCGCGACGGCCGCGGCGGCGACCGGCGTGATCGCGGCGGACGCCGCGGACCGGGCGGCCCGCGCGACGGCATCCGCATGGGCGGCGGCGGACCCCGGACCATGCCCGGCCAGCCCGGCCCGGCCC